>DEEW01000142.1:1375-4785 GCA_002350465.1 Lachnospiraceae bacterium UBA2868 | reverse complement strand
CTGCGATGTCGGTAACACCTACAGTGGATTCGCCGACAGTTGATGTGATACCCGAAATAGCATCGCTGATCTTGGATATCGAATCCGTAAGATTGATGATGGACTCATGAACATCATTCATGCTTTCCTTGAACTTAACCGCGTCATCATTATACTGCTCGCTGACCTGTGTAAACTCCGCATAATCGGCAAGTACGGTCTCCTCAAGGAATGCTCCTGTTTCGGAAAGACACCCGGACATATTCGAAACGGCATTGTTTACTTCGCTTACGATATTGTTGATGTCTGCAACCGTGGTAGAAGTCTGGTTTGCAAGATTACCGATCTCCGTCGCAACAACCGCAAATCCTCTNNCCTGCCTCACCGGCTCTTGCAGCCTCAATTGAAGCATTAAGAGCAAGAAGGGATGTCTGTGAGGAAATAGCCATGATCGCATCGGTAAGTGCGTTGATCTTTTCAACAGCTTTCGAATCTTCGATGGCTTTGTCGGAGCGTACCTTAACGGACTCATATTTCTCTCTTGTCATATTTGCCGCGGAAACTGTCTTTTCACGAAGTACCGCAGCCCTCTCCATAACTTCACGCGAGAGTGTATCTCCTGCTTCCGAAAGTGCCTGTATGTCTTCGGCCCCTGTCTTCATGTAGCCGATATTGGCGTAGATGCTCTCCGTAGTTGCTGCCGTCTCCTGCATTCCCGCAGCAAGCTCTTCTGTCGTTGCGGAGTTATCCGTACACATTGAATTGACTACATCCGTAACGCTCTGAAGCATATCAACGTTTCCGTTGATCTTGCTTGAAGCCTCTTCAATACTTGCAACCATTTTTCTAAGGCTTGCACGCATTCCCGAAACCGCTCTTGCCATCACACCGTTCTCATCGTTACGCTTGCACAGCTTTGCGGAATTGGGGTCATGTCTGAAATCGAATTTACTTGTATTGTCAAGTATCTCTGTTATCTGCTTAATAGGTCTGACTATAAGACCACTCATTACATATGCGCCTATAAGAGAGAGTGCTATCATCACTATCGATACCACAATACCCATGTTCCTTATCTTATCCATGGGAGCAAGTGCAACATCCTCATCAGCGGTAATAACAAGTATCTGGTTCTTGTTTGTAATGGAATATCCTGCATACTTCCATGATCCGTGATATTCATATCTGGCTATCCCGTCCTCGGGAACTGTGCCCGACTGAAGCTGGGCCACAAGATCCTTAACGACCACATTTTCAACCGGCTGTCCGACTTTTTCCGCGGTGGGATGATACAGCATTGTTCCGTCTTCGGCAACAAGATATGCATAAGAGCCCTCAATGTTCTTGATCGTAACATTGCTGAGCGCATTCTGATAGAACTCGGGTCCCACTGCCAGTGTAGCCTTTCGGTTGAGCATATCCTTCTCGGCTTTGGCAACATATTCGATGTACTCCATTGTTACTTCCGTGATCTCGTTTTTTGCCTCACTGATCATAAGCATAGTGATCACAAAAACAGTAACTGCGATGCACACAAATACAAGAAGCATTATCCTTGATGCAATTGAATGGAAAAACGAAACTTTTCCTTCATCTTTCTTTTTGTTTACTTTGTTATCAGCCATAAGAAATACCCTTTCTGTCTGCCTTCTGTTAGCTTTGAGAGGCAAACCGCAACATATAAATTATACCCGAAAATCGCCTGTTTAACAATCACTTTTTGTGCATTATGTCCATCTGCTCCTTTGTGCATACGGTTGTAATTTTCTTCCAATATCTGTTTCTTTTATTGGAATCCATCACTACAAGATCCCGTATTGCGGCATATCTTGTGAGGATCTCCCATGCCTCGTATGTGTTTTTCAGAAAATCATCCGACAGCTCCTTTTTTTCATATATGAGCGGGCAGGTGTAGGGAGTTTCTGCATCGCTGTATATCAGTTCCAGCTCCCCCTTTTTGTTTATGTGAGGTGCAAGAGGATAAGTCCTGCACTGCATCGGCCGGCAGCCTCTTACGCAATTTTCCGGCCCGTCACACTGTGCTGTTATGACCGTATCACCCCATGATGCAGGCAGGTCATGTTCCCTTGAATCTTCCCGGATAAGCTTTAATCCCTTTGGCGGCTCTTCGAACACCTTCTCTTCACCGGGGAGCAGATATATACAGGAACCCCTGCTGCTATCAAAGGCTTCCGCTCTGCAGCAGACACCGGCGCAAATTTTCCCGCAATCTCCCTCTAAGGGAGATACGGCATCCGTCAATTCATAAACCTGACGATAGACAGATGCCGGAGGATATATACGGGTCGTCACCGGATGACTAATGCCCTTTACCGCCTCTTTATACATTGCATCCTGAATAATATCGTTAAAATAAGCCCTTCTGTTGTACCTTGCAATGATCATCGCAAGACCTTCGGATGTGGCATCCTTCGCACTGTAAGACAGCAAAAGTATCATATTTGTATGACACAGTCCGAGTATTATCTGACGTCTAAAGCTGTATGTTTCAAACGTTCTTAGGAAATATTGGAACAGATAGTATGAATAGTAGGAAGAAAGCGTGTCGGCAAGCAAAGGATTTTCCGCCATAAAGGCTGTAACAGCCTGCTGCCAGCCTTCTTCATTACCCAGAAACTCTTCCGTAACCTTCCGTGCTTTAGTAAGCATTTTGTATAACGCCGGCGAAGTCTCCATAAGGCGCGGATGACAAAGGGAAGTATGTAAAAACGCATTAAGTGTCCCTGCTCTCATGGGAAACACTAAGTCAGAGGATTCGTTCCGGCAGTCTTTGCAATATTCTGCAAATGACAGTTTCTGCGCTGTCTCCGTGTTTCCGGCAGCAAAAGAATCCTGTAGCTTACCTGCAAAGGATACAAGGATGCGGGCGAGATCTCCGGTAAGGCCCCCATCTGCCGCTTCCATCATTTGACTTCTCTGGTCAATCAGGTAATCAAGATACGGTTTATCGTCATTTGTCGTACACAATCTCGTGACAGGCTCTGCCTCCTCCCAGATCAGACCTTTATCATGCAGATGCCTCATAAACAGCCTGGTGGCGCCTATACATGACAGATCAAGGCAGGACTCTTCAAAGTCTCCGTAGTTGCGATAGAATCTCGGAAACGATCTGCATGTCCAAGGAATAAAATCATGCCCCTTTGATTTTTGAAGACGGCACAGTCCGTCATCGCCCCAAAAAGGACACTTGCCGGATCCCTTGTTGAATTTATCCCTTGTCCATCCGGCCGTTGCCCAAAATAAGGACAGTCCGAGACGTCCTCTCTCTTTTTTCAGCCTGTTGATGTCATTTTCATCAAGTGGAATAACCCAGCCCCTGCAGCAAGTTTCCTCGCAGTCTCCGCCGAGGCATTCAAATTCGTCAAACCATGATATCCTGTAGCACTTCATATCCGTATTCTATGAAAAGT
>DEEW01000142.1:0-1305 GCA_002350465.1 Lachnospiraceae bacterium UBA2868 | reverse complement strand
CGGTGTGATAACTTTGTGATATTTCGTGTGTTAATGTATATATGCAACAGGAGGTAGGCTAATGAGCACGGCATCCCCATCCTCTATAGATGTCAAAAAACTATATGAGTCCATAATAGGGTTTGATGAAAGCGAAGAAGCTCGTGGCAGCTATTATGAGATAATGGATGCCCTTACCGGCAAGAAAAACAAAAGCGGAAGCGATGAAACCGTAAGAGACCGGGTTCTTAAAGCATACGGAATGCTCTTTTGTGAAGATGTGGGACTCGAGCCGGGAGAGAAGGCAGGAACGGTGCATGTTGCAAACACTGCCGACAGGCTCTATATAGGAGATGCCGGATATGATCCCGATCACTGGTATCGGATGAAGCATCACTTTCCCGAAATAGACGATGACAATTATGACAGATTCGCTGCTCTTGTTATCTCCGATATGAATTCGGGACCGCTTCATGACGCAGCTTTAAACGACGGTGAAGTTCTTCTTGTCGGAGAGCCGGATCCGCTTCATATGACCGCAGCCCAACGCCGCAATCAGCAGCTTAGAGAAGTCACATTACCAGCAGGAGGTGAAAATTGAGAGTACTTGCTGTAGATGATGACAAAGCTTCCCTTGACAGGATAAGGGAGATTCTGAATAAGACGATTCCGGATGGGGAATTCTACTTTTTCGACAGCTCACTCTCCGCTCTGGCAAAGGCCCGTGAAGTGGAAATAGATGTGGCTTTTCTGGATGTGAAAATGCCGGAACTTAACGGAATCGATCTGGGCAAATACCTTACGGAGCTTAATCCGTACGTTAATCTTATATATATTTCGGAACATACCGATTACGCTTACGAGGCCATGAAAATCCACGCAAGCGGCTATATCAGGAAGCCGGGATCGGATACGGAAGTAAAATCGGAACTTAAGGTACTCCGGTATCCGGAGCTTCGAAAAAAATACAAAAGAGTCTTCATACAGACCTTTGGAAATTTTGAAATATTCGTAGATAAAGAGCCGGTAGAATTCAAATACAAACGAACCAAGGAGATCGTTGCAATTCTCGTCAACAACAGAGGTGCCCAGACAACAAACGGCGAAATAGTCGCCTCTCTTTGGGAAGATGACGGGGATCCCGAGAAAAAGAATTCATACCTCTACAATCTCCGTCAGGACCTTCAAAATACGTTTTCAAAGCTGAAGCTTGATGGCATAATTCTCAAGCAGCACGGAAGCATGGCTATAGCACTTGAAAAGGTTGACTGTGACCTGTTTGACTGGCTTGAGAACAGGGACACATCAAAATATACATACACCGGC
>DEEW01000143.1:24046-24279 GCA_002350465.1 Lachnospiraceae bacterium UBA2868 | reverse complement strand
CAGAAAGTTAATCCCCACGGATTGAGAGTCGGCGTTATCAAAGATTGGGACTCAAGATGGTATGCCGAGAAGGATTTTGCGGATTTCCTTGTTGAAGATCACGAGATCAGGGAATTCCTGAAGAAAAAATTATACAACGCAGGTATCTCAAAGATTGAGATCGAGCGTGCTTCAGACCGTGTAAAGGTTATTATATTCACAGCAAAGCCCGGTGTTATCATCGGTAAGGGCGG
>DEEW01000143.1:23486-23943 GCA_002350465.1 Lachnospiraceae bacterium UBA2868 | reverse complement strand
CAGCAGCTTGAGAATCGTGTATCGTTCAGAAGAGCTATGAAATCAACTATGAGCAGATCGCTGAAAGCAGGTGCGCTTGGTATCAAGACAGCTGTTTCAGGAAGACTCGGTGGTGCCGACATCGCGCGTACAGAGTTCTACAGTGAGGGTACGATCCCCCTTCAGACACTCCGTGCAGATATTGATTACGGCTTTGCCGAAGCAGACACCACATACGGAAAGCTTGGCGTCAAAGTATGGATTTACAAAGGCGAAGTTCTTCCCGCAAAAGCTAAAGAAGGGAGTGAGCAATAATGTTAATGCCGAAGAGAGNNAAGCATCGTAAGCAGTTCCGCGGTACGATGAGAGGTAAAGCACTTAGAGGAAATGTTATTTCATACGGTGAGTACGGCCTTGTGGCACAGGAGCCCTGCTGGATCACCTCAAACCAGATAGAGGCAGCCCGTGTTGCCATGAC
>DEEW01000143.1:14696-23454 GCA_002350465.1 Lachnospiraceae bacterium UBA2868 | reverse complement strand
ATCAAGATTTTCCCCGATAAGCCTGTTACGGCAAAACCTGCCGAGACACGTATGGGTTCCGGTAAAGGAGCTGTTGAGTACTGGGTATCTGTTGTAAAGCCCGGTCGTGTAATGTTCGAGATCGCAGGTGTTTCGGAAGATGTTGCAAAAGAAGCTTTAAGGCTTGCAATGCACAAGCTCCCCTGCAAGTGTAAGATTGCTGCTAAAGCAGACTTGGAAGGCGGTGTAGCAAATGAAGAATAGTAAATATAATGAAGACCTCAGGGCTAAGTCTGTTAACGAACTGTCTGAAGACCTCGTAGCAGCCAAGAAAGAGCTTTTCAATTTAAGATTCCAGAATGCAACAAATCAGCTGGATAATACAGCTCGAATCAAGGATGTACGCAGAAACATCGCCCGTATCCAGACTTGTTTAACCGAGAAGTCAAGGGCTTGAGGAGGAGGATTAGACGATGGCAGAAAGAAATTTAAGAAAAACTCGTACCGGCAAGGTAGTGAGCAATAAAATGGACAAGACGATTGTTGTGGCAGTTGTTAACCACGTAAAGCATCCGCTGTATAAGAAGATCGTAAAAAGAACATACAAGCTGAAGGCTCATGACGAAAACAACGAGTGCAACATTGGTGATACCGTTAAGGTAATGGAGACAAGAAGACTCTCAAAGGATAAGAGATGGAGACTTGTCGAGATCGTTGAAAAGGCTAAGTAGTCGTTTGCAAGTTTTACGGAGGTATATAAATGATACAGCAGGAAAGCAGACTTAAAGTTGCTGATAACACCGGCGCAAAAGAAATCCTGTGCATTCGAGTTATGGGCGGATCCACAAGAAGATATGCGAATATCGGTGATACGATCGTTGCAACTGTTAAAGATGCAACACCCGGCGGTGTTGTTAAGAAAGGTGAAGTAGTCAAAGCTGTTGTTGTTCGAAGCGTAAAGGGCGCACGTCGTAAAGACGGTTCTTATATCCGCTTTGATGAGAATGCAGCAGTAATCATTAAAGATGACAACACACCGAGAGGAACACGTATTTTCGGACCCGTAGCAAGAGAGCTTCGTGAAAAGCAGTTCATGAAGATCGTATCCCTCGCTCCGGAAGTATTATAGGAGGTGCGCAAAATGTCAATGGCAAAGATCAAAAAGGGCGATACCGTAAAAGTAATCGCCGGAAAAGATGTAGGCGCTGAAGGGAAGGTTCTCTCGGTAGACAAGAAGTCAGGAAGACTTATTGTTGAAGGCGTGAACATTGTTAAGAAACATACAAAGCCCTCCATGGCTAATCAGAACGGTGGAATCATTGAGCAGGAAGCAGGTATTGATGCTTCAAACGTAATGTATGTCCACAAAGGAAAACCCACCAGAGTAGGCTTCAAGGTTGACGGTGACAAGAAGGTTCGTATTGCCAAATCAACCGGTGAAGTGATTGATTAAGGAGGGACAAAAGTTGAGTAGATACAAAGATTTGTATAATGACCAGATCAAAGACGGAATGACCAAGAAGTTCGGTTACAAGAACGTAATGGAAATCCCCAAGCTGGACAAGATCGTAATAAACATGGGTGTCGGAGAAGCGAAGGAAAACGCCAAGCTGCTCGAATCGGCCGTAAGTGATCTCGAAACTATAACGGGTCAGAAGGCTGTCATTACAAGAGCCAAGAATTCCGTAGCTAACTTCAAGATAAGGGAAGGCATGGCCATCGGTGCAAAGGTTACACTTCGTGGCGAGAGAATGTATGAATTCCTCGATCGTCTCGTAAACCTTGCACTTCCCCGAGTAAGAGACTTCCGTGGTGTTAATCCCAATGCGTTTGACGGAAGAGGAAACTATGCTCTGGGAATCAAGGAACAGCTCATTTTCCCTGAAATTGAGTATGACAAGGTTGATAAGATAAGAGGTATGGACGTTATTATCGTTACAACCGCCAAGACAGATGAAGAGGCAAGAGAACTGCTCACCCAGTTCGGTATGCCGTTTGCTAAGCCTGTGGCGTAAAGTTTTATAAGACTTTACGGCTCTTACGAAGAAGGAGGAAAATAATTCATGGCTAAAACGTCAATGAAGGTTAAACAGCAGCGCAAACCCAAGTTTTCAACAAGGGAGTATACACGTTGCAGAATCTGCGGTCGTCCTCATGCCTATTTGAGAAAATACGGAATTTGCAGAATATGCTTCCGTGAACTGGCATACAAGGGACAGATCCCCGGTGTTAAGAAAGCATCATGGTAAGGAGGAATTTACAATGACAATGAGTGATCCTATTGCAGATATGCTTACGAGAATCCGTAATGCAAATACTGCAAAGCACGATACGGTAGATGTTCCTTCATCAAAGATGAAACTGGCAATCGCAGACATTCTTTTGAAGGAAGGATATATCAAGAAATATGATGTAGTTGATGAAGGGTCTTTTTCAACGATAAAGATCACACTTAAGTACGGCGAGGACAAGGATGAGAAGATCATCACAGGTCTTAAGAGAATTTCCAAACCCGGTCTTCGTGTATATGCCGGCAAGGATGAACTCCCCAAGGTACTTGGCGGACTCGGAATCGCTATCATATCTACAAACAACGGTGTGCTTACAGATAAGGAAGCACGCAAGGCAGGCGTAGGCGGAGAAGTTCTTGCGTTTGTTTGGTAATCGGATGTTAATTTGAATCTATAGGAGGTACGGGCATGTCACGTATAGGAAAAATGCCAATCGCGATACCCGCAGGTGTTACTGTGGATGTTGCAGAAAATAATAAAGTGACTGTAAAAGGTCCCAAGGGTACACTGGAGCGCGTTATGGCTCCCGAGATGAAGATAGCGGTTGAAGGTGCTGAAGTTACTGTTTCCCGCCCCAATGATCTTAAGAGAAACAAGTCGCTTCACGGTCTTACAAGGACGCTTATCAACAACATGGTCATCGGTGTTACCGACGGATACGAGAAGAAACTTGAAGTAAACGGTGTCGGCTACAGAGCAGCTAAGCAGGGCAAGAAGCTTGTTCTCAACCTTGGATATTCACATCCCGTTGAGATGGAGGATCCCGAAGGTGTTGAGACTGTAGTGGAAGGTACGAACATCATATTCGTAAAGGGCATCGACAAAGAGAAGATCGGACAATACGCAGCCGAGATCAGAGACAAGAGAAGACCTGAGCCTTATAAGGGTAAAGGTATCAAATACGCTGACGAACATATCAGACGTAAGGTCGGCAAGACCGGTAAGAAGTAAAGAAGGAGGGAGTAAAAGATGGTTAGCAAAAAATCAAGAGCAGAAGTTCGTATCAAAAAGCATAACAGAATGCGCAACCGTTTTAGCGGCACTGCCGAAAGACCCCGCCTTTCTGTATTTCGCAGCAACAATCATATGTATGCGCAGATCATTGACGATACAGTTGGCAACACACTCGTAAGTGCTTCCACACTTGAGAAAGATGTTAAGGCAGAAATCGAGAAGACAAACAATGTAGAGGCTGCTGCATACTTAGGAACCGTTATCGCAAAGCGTGCCTTAGAGAAAGGTATCAAGACGGTTGTCTTTGACAGAGGCGGCTTTATATATCAGGGCAAGGTTGCAGCACTTGCTGATGCAGCCAGAGAAGCCGGCTTGGAATTCTAGGAGGTAGGAAGACACATGAAACGTCAAATAATTGATCCCAACAGTTTGGAATTAAACGATAAGGTTGTTACGATCAAGCGTGTAACAAAGGTTGTAAAAGGTGGACGTAACATGCGCTTTACCGCACTTGTAGTTGTCGGAGACGAGAACGGTCATGTCGGCGCAGGCCTTGGAAAAGCAGCTGAAATTCCCGAAGCTATCCGCAAAGGAAAAGAAGATGCAATGAAGAACCTTATTGAGGTTCCGCTTGATGAGAATAAGAGTATTACACATGATTTTATCGGAAAGTTCGGAGGAGCGCATGTACTTATAAAGAGAGCTCCCGAAGGTACCGGTGTTATCGCAGGCGGTCCTGCCAGAAACGTTTGTGAAATGGCAGGAATCAAGAACATTCGTACAAAGTCTCTGGGCTCCAACAATAAGCAGAATGTAGTTCTTGCAACTATCGATGCTCTTCGTCAGCTCAAGACTCCCGAGGAAGTAGCTCGTCTTCGCGGTAAGTCAGTGGATGAAATACGTTGATATATGCTGATAGGAGGACCCGCGACACACATACAGTAGTAGGAGGCACAATATGGCTGATAAGAAATTAAAGGTTACCTTGGTTAAGTCAACTATCGGAGCTATTCCGAAGCACAAAGCAACTGTTGCAGCGCTCGGACTTAGGAAGCTGGGCAGCTCAAACGATCTTCCCGACAATGAGGCGATTCGCGGAATGTGCAAACAGGTTTGTCATTTAATTAAGGTTGAAGAAGTATAATAACAGAAGGAGGCAAGAGATGGAATTATCCAATTTAAAGCCCGCCGAAGGCTCAAAGCAGAGCGATAATTTTAGAAGGGGCCGTGGACACGGCTCAGGAAACGGCAAGACTGCCGGCAAGGGTCATAAGGGTCAGAAGGCTCGTTCAGGAGCTCCAAGACCAGGTTTCGAAGGTGGACAGATGCCACTNNGGTCAGATGCCTTTATACAGAAGACTTCCCAAGAGAGGCTTCAAGAACAGAAATACTAAAGAGATAGTTTCGATCAATATGTCCAAACTTGAAGTATTCGAGGATGGCGCAACCGTTACTATCGATGCTATGAAGGAGATCGGAATCATCAAGAATCCCAAGGATGGCGTTAAGATTTTGGGTTCGGGAGAACTTACCAAGAAACTTACGGTCCAGGCCAACGCATTCTCAGCGTCTGCAAAGGAAAAGATTGAAAGTCTTGGTGGAAAAGCAGAGGTGATCTAATGCTGGAAACGGTAAAAAATGCCTTTAAGATCAAGGATATCAGAAACAAACTCATTTATACCCTGATTATGCTTGTTGTTGTAAGGCTTGGATGCGAACTTCCCGTTCCCGGTGTGGACAGAAGTTATTTTGCGAACTGGTTTGCACAGCAGACCGGAGATGCATTCAACTTCATGGATGCCTTTACAGGAGGTTCATTTCTGAACATGTCGGTGTTTGCACTTAACATTACACCGTACATTACATCATCCATTATTATGCAGCTTCTTACGATAGCCATTCCCAAACTTGAGGAAATGCAGCGTGAAGGAGAGGATGGCAGAAAGAAGATCGCATCAATCACACGTTATGTGACGGTAGGTCTGGCTCTTATGGAGTCATCTGCCATGGCTATAGGGTTTGGCCGTCAGGGTCTTCTGGATGATTTTAACGCACTTAACGTAATAATGGTTATTACAGCGCTTACAGCAGGATCTGCTTTTATCATGTGGATCGGTGAGCGTATAACGGAAAACGGGGTTGGTAACGGTATATCTATAGTTCTTACCATTAACATCATCTCCAGAATTCCGGAGGATCTCCGCTCACTGTGGAAGCAGTTTGTTACTCCGCAGTTTGAGGCGCACAAATATGGTGCGGGAACTATCGCAATAGCTATTATAGCTGCTGTTATAATAGTTACGGTAATCCTTACGGTTATCCTTAACGGAGCCGAAAGAAGGATCCCCGTACAGTATGCCAAGAAGGTTCAGGGACGTAAAATGGTGGGAGGCCAGTCGTCTCATATACCTCTTAAGGTCAACACGGGCGGTGTTATCCCCATTATCTTTGCATCGAGCCTGATGCAGCTGCCGAGTGTAATCTCATCATTCTTCGGAAGCAGTAAGGTTACATGGTGGCAGAAGTTCATGTACTTCCTTAATTCGGGAAACTGGTTTAAGGCGGGGGCATGGCAGTATACATGGGGAGCGCTGATCTACATTGTTCTTGTAGTATTCTTTGCATACTTCTACACTTCCATTACATTCAACCCTATGGAAGTTGCGGAGAACATGAAGAAATCGGGCGGATTCATTCCGGGTACACGTCCCGGCAAACCCACCCAGGATTACCTTAACAAGGTGCTTAATTACATAGTATTTATCGGTGCCGTAGGACTTATCATAGTTGCGATCATACCGATCATCTTCAACGGATTGTTCGGTGCGAGCGTGTCATTCGGCGGTACCAGCCTTATCATCATCGTTGGCGTTATTCTTGAGACGATGAAACAGATTGAGTCACAGATGCTTGTAAGAAATTACAAAGGATTTTTGAATTAAAAAGTAAACCCAAAGGACAAGGCTGTTTCCAGCCTTGTCTTTAAAGGTTTAACTGGCAGGAAAAAGGAAATACAAATGAAGATCATAATGCTTGGCGCACCCGGCGCCGGAAAAGGCACGCAGGCAAAACTGATAGCCGAAAAATATGGGATCCCCCATATTTCAACCGGAGATATTTTTCGTGCAAATATCAAAGAGGGTACCGACCTTGGCAAGGAAGCCAAAGAATATATGGATAAGGGAGAGCTTGTTCCCGATGAACTGACTGTAAGGATATTGCTTGACCGGGTATCAAAGGATGATTGCAAGAACGGATACGTACTTGACGGATTTCCGCGTACTATTCCTCAGGCAGAGGTACTTGACAATGAAGTGGCAAAACTCGGGGAGAAAATCGATTTTGCAATAGATGTTGATGTCCCCGATGAAAATATAATTCGCAGAATGAGCGGAAGAAGATGCTGTCCCAAGTGTGGTGCATCATATCATATTGTGCATATTCCACCCAAGACTGAGGGAATATGTGATGTCTGCGGCAGTGAGCTGATAATACGTGATGATGACAAACCGGAAACGGTCAAGTCACGTCTTGATGTTTATCACAAACAGACACAGCCTCTTATCGATCATTACAGCAAGCTGAACATCTTGAGAACTGTGGACGGAACACAGGATATGCAGGATGTATTTGATGCAATCGTAAAGCATCTGGAGGCGTAGAGATGGCTGTTACGATCAAATCCGAAAGAGAAATTGACCTGATGAGAGAGTCGTGCAGACTTCTCGAAGAAGTTCACGATGAACTCGGAAGATTCGTAAAACCCGGCATATCCACATGGGATATCAACAAATACGGTGATGAGCTTATAAGGGAAAGAGGCGGTGTTCCGAATTTCCTTAATTACAACGGATATCCGGCAAGCATATGTGTTTCGGTGAATGAGGAGGTCGTTCACGGTATACCGAGAAAAGACCGTATCCTGCAAAGCGGAGATATAGTCAGTCTTGATGCGGGACTTATCTACAAAGGATACCACTCTGATGCTGCAAGAACCTATCCGGTCGGTGATGTTGCTCCGGAAGTACAGAAGCTGATCGATGTTACAAAACAGTCATTCTTTGAGGGGATTAAACAGGCTCGTGCAGGAAATCATCTGTATGACATATCAAATGCGATAGATGATTTTATCAAGCCTTACGGATACGGAATAGTAAGAGACCTTGTAGGGCACGGGATAGGAACCTCTCTTCATGAGGATCCACAGATACCTAATTTTCGCCAGCACCGGCGAGGTATAAAGCTGATGTCCGGCATGACGCTGGCCATTGAACCGATGATCAATCTGGGAAGATACGATGTCGAGTGGCTGGATGATGACTGGACGGTTGTTGCCGAAGACGGGCTGCCGTCGGCACATTACGAAAACACGATCCTGATAACAGACGGGGATCCTGAGATATTAACTCTTTCACATTAACTCCAACCCAGTAGGAGGGGGACTGTATGTCAAAAGCTGATGTTATCGAGCTTGAAGGAACGGTAGTTGAAAAACTTCCCAATGCAATGTTTCGCGTTAAGCTTGAAAACGATCATGAAGTTATCGCGCATATAAGCGGAAAACTTCGTATGAATTTTATCCGTATATTACCCGGTGATAAGGTAACCCTTGAAATGTCACCGTATGATCTTTCCAAAGGACGCATTATCTGGAGAGATAAATAGGTAAAATACAACATATTGTAGATGAGATTTTTGTTGAATTTTAGCACCTTTGGTGTTAAAATAGATAGCGGTCTGTTTTCGGACCGTAGTGTATTTACAAGATCGTAGAGGAGGTAACAAAATGAAAGTAAGATCTTCAGTAAAACCGATCTGCGACAAGTGCAAAGTCATTAAGAGAAAGGGTAAGATCAGAATTATCTGTGAAAACCCCAAGCACAAGCAGAGACAGGGCTAGAGCCCAAAGCAAAATGCGGCTGCAACATAGATAGATTTTTGGAATAACCCACCGAAGAGCTATCTACAGTTGAAATTGGCGAAAGCCAAGCAAGTCCGGGGTTCCCGGATGAAACCGCGAAGCGGTTTCCATTCAATTTGTAACGGAGCGTAACGCTCGCAGAGAAAAGAAAAGAGGTAAACAAGTATGGCTCGTATTTCCGGTGTGGATTTACCAAGAGACAAGCGTGTAGAGATCGGACTTACCTATGTGTACGGTATAGGAAGACCTACCGCAACAAAGATTTTGGAAAAAGCAAAAGTTAATCCTGATACCCGTTGCCGTGATCTTACGGATGACGAGGTCAAGAAGATCAGTGACATCATAGACGCTGAGTACATGGTGGAAGGTGATCTCAAAAGAGAGGTTGCACTTAACATCAAGCGTCTTCAGGAAATTGGTTGCTACAGAGGTATCAGACACAGAAAGGGACTTCCCGTTCGCGGACAGAACACCAAGAACAATGCAAGAACACGTAAGGGTCCCAAGCGTACAGTAGCAGGTAAGAAGAAATAAGATTCGGAAAGTAGGTTAGTTTAAATGGCAAAAACAGCAAAGAAAGTAGTTAAAAAGCGTGTCAAGAAAAACGTTGAAC
>DEEW01000143.1:11045-14596 GCA_002350465.1 Lachnospiraceae bacterium UBA2868 | reverse complement strand
TTCAGAGGTTCAAGGAAATCTACTCCTTATGCAGCACAGGTAGCAGCAGAAACAGCAACAAAGGCAGCTCTTGTTCATGGCCTTAAGTATGTTGATGTTTTCGTAAAGGGTCCCGGTTCGGGACGTGAGGCTGCAATACGTGCGCTTCAGGCAGCAGGTTTGGAAGTAGTATCAATCAAGGATGTTACTCCGGTACCTCATAACGGATGCCGCCCGCCCAAGCGCAGAAGAGTCTGATAGAATTAGGAGGAAGAATAAATGGCAGTCAATAGAGTTCCTGTATTGAAAAGATGCAGATCCCTCGGTCTTGAGCCGACGGTATTAGGCTATGATAAAAAGTCAAGAAGAACCTTGACAAGATCTAACAGAAAGATGAGTGAATACGGACTTCAGCTTCGTGAAAAGCAGAAGGCAAAATTCATTTACGGAGTACTGGAAAAACCTTTCCGTAACTACTACGAGAAGGCAGACAGACAGAAGGGTATGACCGGTGAAAACCTTATGATCATGCTTGAGAGCAGACTCGACAACGTTATCTTCAGACTTGCGTTTGCAAGAACAAGAAGAGAGGCTCGTCAGATCGTAGGCCACAAGCAGGTTACCGTAAACGGAAAACTCGTAAACATTCCTTCATATCTTGTTAAAGCAGGCGATGTTATCGAAATTAGAGAGAGCAAGAAAGACTCTGTAAGATACAAGGAAATCATCGAGACAGCAGGAGGCAGGATCGTTCCTGCATGGCTTGATGCTGACCAGGAGAATTTGAAAGGAACCGTTAAGGCACTTCCTACACGTGAGGAGATAGATGTTCCCGTGGATGAGATGCTTATAGTCGAGTTGTATTCAAAGTAATTCGTATTTGTATCAATAAGAGAGGAGAAACTTTATGTTCGATTTTGAAAAGCCGAGAATTGAAATTGCGGAAATATCCGAAGATAAGAGATATGGAAGATTTGTTGTTGAACCTCTTGAGAGAGGTTACGGTACGACACTTGGCAATTCTCTTCGCAGAATCATGCTTTCATCCCTTCCGGGTGCGGCAGTTTCTCAGATAAAGATTGACGGAGTATTGCATGAGTTCTCATCTATCCCCGGTGTTAAGGAAGATGTTACCGAGATTATCATGAACATCAAGAGCCTTGCTATACGGAACAATTCCTCTTCAAATGAGCCTAAAACGGCATACCTTGAATTTGAGGGCGAAGGTGTTGTAACCGCAGCAGACATTCGTGTTGATCAGGATATAGAGATACTTAATCCGGAAACAAAGATTGCAACTCTTAACGGTGGTGCAAACAGCAAGCTCTACATGGAACTGACGATCACAAAAGGTCGCGGATATGTGGGAGCGGATAAAAACAAGAACGAAGATCTTCCGATAGGCGTTATCGCTGTTGACAGTATCTATACTCCTATCGAACGTGTTAATATGACGGTTCAGAATACCCGTGTAGGTCAGGTGACAGACTATGACAAGCTTACACTTGACGTATACACTAACGGAACACTCGGCCCTGACGAGGCTGTAAGTCTTGCGGCCAAAGTTCTTTCCGAGCACCTTGCACAGTTCATCAACCTTTCGGAAAGTGCAAGAGAGGTTTCCGTTATGATCGATAAGGAGCCTGAGGGAAAAGAGAAGGCTCTTGACATGAACATCGATGAACTCGAGTTATCAGTTCGTTCTTACAACTGCTTAAAGCGTGCCGGAATCAATACGGTGGCTGAACTTGTTAACAAGACACCGGATGAGATGATGAAGGTTCGTAATCTGGGACGTAAGTCACTGGAAGAAGTATTGGCAAAACTGAATGAATTAGGTCTTCAGCTGAACGAAGGAGAGGATTAAGATGGCAAAATACAGAAAGCTGGGAAAGACATCCAGCCAGAGAAAAGCATTAATGAGAAATCAGGTAACACAACTGATTTATCATGGAAAGATAACAACGACTGAGGCCAGGGCAAAGGAGATCCGTAAGGTTGCAGAGGGTCTTATAGCTCTTGCGGTTAAAGAGCGTGACAACTATGAAACCGTTGAGGTTGATGCAAAGGTTCCTTTAAAGGATAAGGACGGAAAGCGTGTTAAAGAGGTTGTTGACGGTAAGAAGGTTACACAGTACGAGACCGTTAAGAAAACCATCAAGAAGGATTCTCCTTCAAGACTTCATGCGAGAAGACAGATGCTCAAGGTTCTCTATCCCGTAGTTGAGGTTCCTGACAGTGCTGCAGGCAGGAAGCGCAACACCAAGAAGGTTGATCTTGCTGCAATGCTCTTTGATGATATTGCTCCGAAGTATGCGAACCGTAACGGTGGTTATACAAGGATAATCAAAGTCGGTCCCCGTAAGGGAGACGCAGCTATGGAAGTTGTTATAGAACTTGTATAGTTTTTGGTATTGATGTATGTTAAAATCTATGGGAGTCGCATATGCGGCTCCCATTTTTGATAATTGACAAAAGGGACGGTTCTTTTTGTCACAATTGCGTGAATTATATGAATCTTGTAGAAGCCAAAAATGTCATATTTGAATATATAAGACGTGATAAGAACGGTGAAGTTGACGGCTTTAAGCGCGCAATAGATGACGTTGACCTTAACATTTCCCAAGGGGATTTTATTGTGATATTAGGCCCTAACGGGTCCGGAAAATCAACCCTTGCCAAACATTTCAACAGTCTGCTCCATCCGACGGAGGGGACGATTTACGTTGACGGTTGCGATACGACTGACGCGGATAAGATATGGGATATCAGAAAGAGCGTTGGAATGGTATTCCAAAATCCGGAAAATCAGATGATCGGAACTATAGTTGAGGAAGACGTGGCATTTGCCCCGGAAAACATCGGAATAGATCCGCAAGAGATAAAGCAGAGAGTCAAGGAAAGCCTTGTGATGGTAGAGATGCAGAACCACAGAAAATCATCACCTTCAAAGCTTTCGGGAGGGCAGAAGCAGCGCGTGGCAATAGCCGGCGTACTTGCGATGCATCCGAAGTGTATTGTACTTGATGAACCTACGGCGATGCTTGATCCTGAGGGAAGAAGAGAAGTAATAAGAGCCGTCAGAGCTCTGAATGATGTGGAAAATATAACGATCATTCTGATAACCCATAACATGGAAGAAGCGATTTACGCGGATAAAATATATGTTATGAAGAATGGACGTATAGCAATGTCCGGAACTCCGAGGGAGATATTTTCAAGAGTAGAGGAACTCGAAGACTGCAGACTGACCGTTCCGCAGGTAACAAAGCTTGCTTACGAGCTGCGGCAGGGAGGACTTGATATACCGCCCGGGATATTGACAAGAGAGGAGTTATGCAGGGCAATATGTCGATAATCGTTAATCATGTCGATCATATATACAATCCGGGAACGGTCTTCGAGAAGAAGGCCTTGGATGATGTAACGTTTTCGGTTGAAAACGGGGAATACATCGGACTTGTGGGAAGAACGGGCTCCGGTAAATCAACGCTTGTTACACATTTAAATGGGCTGATGAAACCTACATCCGGTGGAATATACTATGACGGTGTTGATATATCATCCGACGG
>DEEW01000143.1:10657-11010 GCA_002350465.1 Lachnospiraceae bacterium UBA2868 | reverse complement strand
CATCCGACGGTTATGATCTGAAGATGCTTCGTGGGAAAGTCGGCCTTGTATTTCAGTATCCCGAACATCAGTTGTTCGAAGACGATGTCTTCACAGATGTGTGCTTTGGACCAAAAAATCTCGGCTTAAATGAGAATGAAATCGAACTGCGGGCATATGAGGCTCTGAAGGCTGTTGGGATAAAGGATGAAATGTTCTACGTTTCTCCGTTTGATCTTTCCGGGGGAGAAAAGAGGAGAGTTGCTATAGCAGGTGTTCTTGCCATGAAACCGGAGGTTCTTGTGCTTGATGAGCCATGTGCGGGACTTGATCCGGCCGGAAGAGAGGAGATACTGGCATTAGCCGACTATCTG
>DEEW01000143.1:0-10641 GCA_002350465.1 Lachnospiraceae bacterium UBA2868 | reverse complement strand
CAATATTACAGTCATAATAGTATCACATTCAATGGATGATCTTGCCGAGCATGTGGACAGGATACTTGTAATGAATGAGGGCAGGCTTGTTATGGATGCCCCTTCCCGTGTGGTGTTCGGACATAGGGCACAGCTCGAAGATATGGGCCTTGCAGTACCGGAAGTAACGGCAATCCTGTCAGATCTGAAGAAGGCAGGCCTTCCCGTGCGTGATGATCTGATAACGATCAAAGAGGCAAAGTCGGAAATTTTAAGAGTATTCGGTAAATGATAAGAGATATAACACTTGGACAATACTATCCCACAGATTCGGTGCTTCACAGACTTGACCCGAGAGTTAAGCTGTTCGGTACGCTTATTTACGTGATCTCGCTGTTTTTATTCCAGAGCTTTACCGGGTATATAGCTGCCACCGTTTTTCTTGTTTTAATGATCGCATTGTCCCACGTCCCTGTAAAATTTATATTTCGAGGACTTAGGGCGGTTCTGTTTATCCTTGTGTTTACAGCTGTTCTAAATGCGTTTCTTACTCCGGGAAGGACGCTTGTATCTTTCTGGAAGATAACCATAACGATAGAAGGTGTCAGACTGGCTGCATTTATGATTTTACGGCTTGTTTACCTGATAATCGGATCATCCCTTATGACACTTACAACAACCCCTTCAAATCTCACGGACGGGCTGGAAAAGAGCCTAGGCTGGCTAAAGGTTTTCCGGTTTCCCGTTCATGAGATTGCGATGATGATGTCAATTGCCCTTACTTTCATACCTGTTCTGCTTGAAGAGACAGACAGGATAATTAAAGCACAGCAGGCCAGGGGTGCTGATTTTGAAAGCGGAAGTATTATCCGAAGGGCAAAATCACTTGTTCCAATACTTGTGCCGCTCTTTGTGTCTGCATTCAGACGTGCAAATGATCTTGCCATTGCGATGGAGTCAAGGTGTTATCACGGAGGAGAGGGGAGAACAAAGATGAGACCGCTTAAATATATGCTAAGGGATTACGTGGCATACACGGTTCTCATTCTGTATCTTGCAGCAGTTATTGTGATAGGAATACTGTTCTAGGTATACATAGCATGGCGGGAATCTAAGGTTGTGGCTCTCGGGAACAGATGTATCGGGAAAAAGTATGATCAGAAGGATAATGCTCACAGTTGCATATGACGGGACAGATTACAGCGGATGGCAGTACCAGCCCGGGAAAGCCACAATAGAGGGGGTACTGAATCGTGAGCTGTCAAGGCTTCTTGAAGAAGATATAAAGGTTATCGGTGCATCAAGGACCGATGCGGGAGTACATGCTGAAGGTGCTGTAGCTGTTTTTGATACTTCGTCAAGAATACCGGGGGAGAAATTCTCTTATGCTCTTAATCAAAGCCTGCCGGATGATATTGTAGTCAGAAAATCGGAAGAGGTGGAAAATGATTTTCACCCAAGGCGGGTAGAGAGCAGAAAGACATATCGATACAGCATTTGGCATGACACCTTTCCTATGCCAACAAACAGCAGATATACATACTGGGTGTACACAAAACTTGATGTAAATGCTATGGAGCAGGCTGCAGAGTGCTTTGTCGGAGAGCATGATTTTGCCGGATTTTGCAGCGCAGCAGCTGATGTGGAATCTACTGTAAGAACGATATATGATATGCAGGTGAGGTGCCCGGATGAGCACAGGATCGACATTTATGTGACAGGCAGCGGGTTTTTGTACAACATGGTTCGTATTATAGCGGGTACGCTTATAGAGGTCGGCGAGGGGAAGATATTACCCGGAGATATTCCTGGAATAATCGGATCGCTTGACAGGTCTAAAGCGGGAAAGACCGCCCCGGCAAAAGGGCTGACCCTGATTGGATATAATCTGTGAACAATGATGAGAATATTAATAATAGAATATCCGAACTGGCAAAGAAAGTATTTGATCTTGCAAGAGACAGTATAATAGTAAAATACCGTTTCTTTGACAAGACCCTGGCGGCATTGAAGATTGAAGAAGACAGCTCGATCGGGACGTACATAAGCGATATGGGGCGCCTTGTTTATAATCCTGCAAGACTTCTTAATGATTACAAGGAAGATCCGGATTTTGCGGTAAGACTGCTGCTTCATGTGATATTCCATAACATATTTCTTCACTATTCGAGGAAAGATATAGCAAACAGGGAATACTGGGACTTAGCCTGTGACATAGCTGTTGAAAATACGATTTTGGCAATGGACAGCGGCTACGAAAGACTGGGCGACACACAAGTGCAGATCGTACTTTCAAAATTAAACAAGTGGGTGCCAAAGCTCACCGCGGAATATCTGTACAGGGAGTTCATGGTTGGAGGAATATCATCGGACTCGGCCGTGGAATACAAGCGGCTGTTTTCACCTGATGTTCATTATACAAGTCCGAATAACAAAAAAGAGGAGATCATCATATCACAGGAAGACTGGGAGAGGATAGCAAGGCGTGTTTCGGCAGAACTGAAATCATTTTCGAAGGACGTGAAGGGAAAGGATACCATCATAATCAACCTCAACGAGGGTGTCAGAAAGACCTATGATTATGATGACGTGATCAAAAGATTTGCTGTAATGTCAGAGGAGATCAAAGTCAGTCCCGATGAATTCGACTATGTATATTATACCTACGGACTGGCAAATTACAAAAACATGCCGCTGATAGAGCCTCTAGAATACACTGATGAGAATAGAATCAGGGATTTTGTCATTGCAGTCGATACATCAGCTTCCGTTAAGGGAAAGCTGGTAAAGGGGTTTCTCGAAAAAACATATGATCTTCTGACCCGGTCTTCGTCATTTTCGGAGACAATGAATGTCAGGATAATACAGTGCGACAGTGAGGTTACGAGCGACGTTACGGTTAAGGATAAAAGGGAGATAGAAGAAATTGCCGGAAAGCTTCAGGTAAAGGGCTTCGGGGCCACTGATTTTCGCCCTGTTTTCGAGTATGTACGAACACTGATTGATAATAAAGAGTTTACGAATCTCAAGGGAATGATATATTTTACCGACGGTTACGGGATATATCCCGAAAATCCGCCGGGATACGATTGCATGTTTGTATTTGAAGGAGAAGATGACTACAGGCCGCCCGCGCCGCCGTGGGCCTATGTCACGATACTACAATGAATATTAAAGAAGCCAAGAACTATATCAAAGACACAATAACAGCATATTTAAAGAAGGATGAATTCGGCGACTACAGAATACCTGTAGAGAAGCAGCGCCCGATATTTCTGATAGGAGCTCCCGGAATCGGCAAAACCGCCATAATGAGCCAGATCGCAAATGAACTCGATATTGCACTGGTGAGCTATTCGATGACGCATCATACCAGACAGTCCGCTCTTGGACTTCCTTACATAAAGGAAAAACAGTATAAGGATCTTACCGTAAGCGTATCGGAATATACGATGAGTGAGATAATAGCAAGTGTTTATGACACGATGGAGGATTCCGGAGTTAACGAGGGAATACTGTTTCTTGATGAGATCAACTGTGTGTCGGAGACGCTTTACCCTTCAATGCTGCAGTTTCTGCAGTACAAAGTTTTCGGAAAGCATACTGTGCCCGAAGGATGGGTTATTGTTACAGCCGGTAATCCTCCGGAGTTTAACCGGGCTGTACGTGAGTTTGATGTGGTTACACTTGACAGACTGAAGGTAATTACGGTTGAGGCAGATTATCCGGCATGGAAGAGCTATGCGGCCAAAGCGGGTATACACGGAGCGGTTACGGGATTCCTTGAAACCAATAAAGACTGCTTCTACAAAGTGGAGACTACCGTTTACGGCAAGAACTACGTTACTGCAAGAGGCTGGGAAGATCTTTCCGATATGATCGAGCTGTATGAGGAAGACAATAAAACGGTAAATGACAGTCTGATCGGACAATACATCACGGATGAGAAGATTATAAAAGAATTCTCCGCTTATTACGACCTCTATAATAAGTATAAGAAACAATATGACGTTGAGGCTGTCTTTTCCGGGAAGCTATCCGAAGAAACAGCAGATGCTGCGGCACATGCACCGGTAGATGAGAGACTGGCACTTACAGGACTTCTTGCCGATACACTAAAGAGCGAGATGGGAGAGATACTTACGGCTCACAGAATTCTTGCAGAAATCAAAACACATATTAAAGATATTGCCGATGTAAAAGATGAAGATGCACAGATTAAACTGGAGGAGCTTGCGAATTCGGCTCTCTCCATCATAGCCAGAAAATCAAGAGCCGGATCACTTTCACCCGACGAAAAAACAAGATATAAGCGCATCGCTAAATTCTACACGGATGCGAAGAACAGGGTAGGTAACGGTGAGAAAATAAAGGATATATATAATGAAAGAGTTACCGCTCTTCGGAAGGATGTAGAAGCGGAACTTGAGAGAACAGACAATCTGTTTGCCGGTATGGAGCGTATATTCGGAGCAGACGGAAATGAAATGCTCACACTGGTTACGGAGATGACATTATCCGATGATACAAGCAGCTTCCTGTCCGAATTCGGGTCAAAATCCTATGAGAAATACTCCGGTGTTCTGAAGGTGGGTGACCGTGCCGAGAGTTTGCGCAGGGAGATTATGGAGCTTACGGAACTTACATGAATGAAGACATATATGAAGTCAGAGACAGGATCGTTGAGAACAAGGCTTTTTTGTCGCGAAAGGACATCAGGAAGGTCAAGATCTGCCGTGGAGCCGGATACATAGGTGACTGGGCTTTTGCGAAATGCTCTAATCTGAAGGAAGTAGTGTTTGAGGATGATTTTCACCCCGGGTTGTTTGGAAAGGATGTGTTTACGGGGTGTGAGAAGCTTAGCACCATAGCTTTCGCAAATACGGATGAAAGCACTAACAGGCTGCTGGCTGTTTGCACCAACAAGATGTACTATGATCATCTGCTGCGGGCTGATGACGTAGGGAAGAAGAGCTGGTATGAGAAGTGGGATATAAGCCTTATTTCACAGCTGAAGACCGATGACGCCGAAGCGAGGATGAGTGCTGCTTTGTGTGGTGAAGAGGATATATCATATGACGGAATCGGATCGGTTGACGGGGAACTTCCCGGAGAGACTGACGATTATGTGAGAAAAGAAGAGTTCAGGAAGTGCTCATTGTGTTATCTGCGCCTCACATATGACATTTATCTTACGGACATGACAAGGGAGACTATTTGCGATCACCTGATAAACAACAGCCTCGGGAACAGGAGTGGGGCTTCATTCTATTCACTGTTTGAGGACAGCAATAATTCACTTGAGTACATGCGCATATACCTTGATACGATAAAACCAGACAGGGAGATGATCACGGATATGATCGGGAATGTTCCGTCCCATAATGTTGTGGCAAGATCGTATCTGATAAAAGAAGCGGAAAAAAAGAGTGATGTACTATCGGATCTGCTGTTGTAGATTTGGTGCTGTTTGGGGATTATGGAAGAGAAAAGACTGTGCAGGAAGTGTCTTCTTGCTGAACTTGACAATGAAAAACTGCTGGCTGATGTCAGGACTGCCATAGAAAGGCTTGGTGATAAAATGCGGGTTGGGGACGAGCTGTATAAAAAGCGTCTTGACGAGTGCAGGGCATGTGATTACCTGAATGAAGGCACCTGCGGCGCCTGCGGCTGTTATGTCGAGCTTCGCGCAGCTGCAAAGACGGGAAAGTGTCCGTATAAAAAATGGTAGTGCTATGTTACAATAATACAGAAAGGCAGGGATGGTTATGGATATCAACAAAATTATGGAATCGGGAAGAATAGAAGAAATATACGGACATGATCCCGAATTGATTAAATATCAGAAAGAGAGATATGAACGGGCTTATGCAGGGTACAAAGAACACTTCGGAGAAGCCGAAGAGATTCATGCCTTTTCCGCATCGGGCCGTTCGGAGATCGGAGGAAATCATACGGATCATCAGCGCGGGCAGGTGCTTGCGGCATCCCTCGTGATAGACTCTCTTGCATTTGCCTCGGCGGTTCCTCAAAATGTAATCACTCTCTATTCGGAAGGATATGAAACATATAAGGTTGATATAACGGATCTTGAAGTGAGCGAATCGGAGATCGGAACTACTGCATCGCTTATTCGCGGTGTTGCCGCCGGTTTTAACAAAAAGGGATTTAAGGTAGGCGGATTCAATGCTTACGTTACCAGCGATGTTATCGGGGGATCAGGACTGTCGTCATCGGCTTCTTTTGAATCCCTAGTCGGAGTGATAATGTCGGGGCTTTATAACGATGGGAAGATATCAACCGTTGATATAGCGAAGATCGGGCAGTTTGCCGAAAACAAGTATCTCGGAAAACCCTGTGGTCTGATGGACCAGATGGCGTGCAGCGTCGGCGGCTTTGTGCATATTGATTTTGCAAGGACAAGTGATAAGGAGCCGCTTATGGATGATTCGTACCCGAAGATAGAGCGGATTGATTTTGATCCAATGGATTACGGATATTCTCTTATAATTACGGATACAAAGGCTTCCCATGCCGACCTTACAAGTGAGTATGCGGCTATTCCCCAGGAGATGAAGGACGTTGCGGCATATTTTGGGAAGGAAGTTCTCTCCGAAGTATCCGAAGATGAATTCATTGAGAAGATACGTGATATAAGGAAGAAAACAGGGGACAGAGCGGTTGTAAGGGCGCTTCACTATTTTGAGGAAAACAAACGTGTGGTATCGGAAGCGAAGGCTCTTAAGGATGGTGATTTTCAGGAGTTTTTGAGAGAATTTGCCAGCTCCGCAAAATCATCTTTCCAGTATTTACAAAATGTATATTCGGTAAAAGATGTGAACATTCAGAGCATGTCGGTGGCACTTGCCGTAAGCGATGTAGTACTTAATCCGCCCAGCAAGGGATATGCGAGAGTTCATGGCGGAGGTTTTGCCGGAACTATACAGGCATTTGTGAGAAATGAGTATGCCGATGAATATATGCAGGCAATGAGCGATCTTCTGGGTGAAGGCTCGTCAAGGAAGTATGCGATCAGAAAATACGGGTGCGTCCAGGTGTTCTGATTGTTCTGATATAGAAATGATATATGAAGGAGAATGGTAATGGGTGAAGGCATAGGCAATATTTCGGACCTTATAAGCGAACTTGTTTCATACGCTGTCAAGGCGCATCTTATCAAAAAGGATGATGTGATCTACTCAACCAATAGACTGCTTGAATTATTCGGCGAGGTGGAATACAGACCTGAGCAGACGGCAAAAAAGCCCAGGGATCTTCATTATATACTTGAAGATATGACGGATATAGCTGTTCAAAAGGGCATTCTTGAGAATGATACGATTACGAACAGGGATCTGTTTGATACAAAGATTATGGGACTTATCACGCCTCCCCCGTCCGTTGTACGCAAGAAGTTCATGAAGAAATATGAGATTTCTCCTAAAGAGGCAACCAACTATTATTACAGGTTCTCTAATGCAACAAATTATATCAGGACCGACAGGATCAAAAAAGATATTAAATGGGTCGCAACGTCCCCCTTCGGAGAGCTTGACATCACGATTAATCTCTCAAAGCCCGAAAAGGACCCAAGGGATATAGCGAATGCGTTAAGTGCGCCCAAATCGGGATATCCCCTTTGCCTGCTCTGCGCCGAGAATGAAGGCTATGCCGGAACTATCACACATCCTGCCAGACAGAATCACCGGATAATACCGATCAAACTGTGCGGACAGCCCTATTTTCTCCAATACAGTCCCTATGTGTATTATAACGAACATTGCATAGTGTTTAATAAAGAACACACGCCTATGAAGATCGATGAAGATACGTTTGCAAAGCTACTCGATTTCATACAGGCATTTCCCCACTATACAATAGGCTCAAATGCGGATCTTCCGATTGTCGGAGGCTCTATACTGACACATGACCATTTTCAGGGAGGGTGTTATGAGTTCCCGATGGTAAGGGCAGCCTATACGAAGAAGTTTAAGCTGAAAGGTTATGAAGATATAGAGGCAGGTATCATCAACTGGCCGCTTTCAACGATCAGACTTCGCAGTAAAAATATGGCAAAGCTTATCAAGGCATGTTCAATGATTCTGGATAAATGGCGCAAGTACACGGATGAGAAGGCATTTATTTATGCTTACACCAAAGAGGATGGAAAAAAGGTTCCGCATAATACAATCACTCCCATTGCGAGAATGAGGGATAATCTGTATGAGATGGATCTTGTGCTTAGAAATAACATAACTACCGAAGAACATCCTCTCGGCGTATACCATCCCCACAGCGAGTATCATCACATCAAGAAGGAAAATATAGGACTGATTGAGGTAATGGGCATGGCAATTCTGCCGGCAAGACTGAAAGACGAGCTTGGCGGCCTGGTGCACATAATCGAACAGAGCCTTAATGAATCTGCTGATGATGCAGCCGCAACACAAAGCATACAAAGAGCGGTTTCATCAGATGATAAACTGCACGTACATGAAGAATGGCTTATGGAGCTTCTTCAAAAAGATATAGGAAAACTTCGAAACACTAACATTACCGATTATATTCGACAGGAGGTCGGCATCGTATTCTCCCATGTTCTTGAGAATGCCGGTGTATTCAAACAGAATGAGGATGGCGCGGAGGCGTTCGACCGTTTTATTGACTCTTTGTAACGCTTAGCGCTCCTTTATGATATAATACTTGATTATCATTATCATTAACGATATGTAAAGTATTTCATTCAGGAGGCACGTCCATGAACCTCAAAGGACTCGAAGCAGGCAGTTCGGCCAAAGTGACCAAAGTAGGCGGAGAAGGAGCTCTTCGCCAGCATCTTCTTGATATGGGTATTATACCGGGAACAATACTTACGGTTGTAAAGTATGCGCCGATGGGGGATCCCGTAGAGATACGCATACATTCTTATGAATTAACTCTCAGACTTGATGATATGAATATGATCGAAGTTGAGCCTGTTGAGATATCCGATCTGCCGGATCAAGGTAAACCTCCCAAGAAGAGGGGGGAGCATCCGGGGCTAGGAGAGGGAGGAAGGTTTCATCCGAAGGGGAGCAAGGAACCTCTTCCTGAGTCGGAAAAGCTTTCATTTGCACTGGTCGGAAACCAGAACAGCGGCAAGACCACGTTATTTAACCAGCTGGCAGGAGCCAGACAGCATGTCGGTAATTTTCCCGGAGTAACGGTAGACCGCAAGGACGGAACTATACTGGGTTATGAAAATACTCTTATCACGGATCTTCCCGGAATCTATTCCATGTCTCCGTATTCGGCGGAAGAACTTGTATCGAGGGATTTTGTCCTTAATAACAAGCCTAAAGCTATCATAAATATAGTGGATGCGACGAACATCGAGAGAAATCTCTATCTTACAATGCAGCTTCTGGAGATGGAGATACCGGTTGTTGTTGCCCTGAATATGATGGATGAGGTTATAGGTAACGGAGGGTATATCGACGTCAATGAGATGGAAAATATGCTCGGTACTCCCGTCATTCCCATATCCGCAGCCAAAAATCAGGGGATTAACGAACTTGTGGAGCACGCGGTTCATATTGCTAAATATCAGGAAAAACCTTTAAGACAGGACTTCTGTGATGAGAGTGACAACAACGGAGCGGTCCATCGAGCCCTTCACGCAGTTGCACATTTGATAGAAGACCATGCGAAAGCAGCCGGTATTCCGGTAAGGTTTGCGGCAAGCAAAGCAATCGAAGGCGATAAGCTCGTCATAGACAAACTGGATCTTGATGATAACGAAAAAGAAATGCTGGAGCATATCACGGTTCAGATGGAGAGTGAGAGAGGACTTGACCGGAGTGCCGCCATATGTGATATGCGTTTTGCCTTTATTCTGAAGGTATGCAGAAAATGCGTGACAAAGCCAATAAGAGACCAGGAGCATGAGCGAAGCAGCCGGGTAGACCGTCTGCTTACGGGGAAATATACGGGTATACCCATATTTATCCTTATTATGGGAATGGTATTCTTCCTGACCTTTAATGTGGTGGGTGCATTCCTTCAGAATCTTCTGGAAGCCGGAATAGGGAAGCTTTCGGGAATTGTAGATTCGGCGCTTGAAGCGGCCAAAGTTAACAGTACTCTTCACGGACTGATAATCGGCGGAATATTTGAGGGAGTGGGAAGCATCTTAAGTTTCCTACCTATCATAGTGACGATGTTCTTCTTCCTGTCAATACTTGAGGACAGCGGATATATTGCAAGAGTTGCGTTTATTATGGATAAACCTCTGAGAAGGATGGGACTTAGCGGGAGAAGCATTGTTCCGATGCTGATAGGATTTGGATGTACCGTTCCGGCAGTTATGTCTTCAAGGACCCTTCCGAGTGAAAGAGACCGCAAGATGACCATACTTCTGACTCCGTTTATGAGCTGTACGGCGAAGCTCCCCATATATCTGTTCTTTGTTGATTCGTTCTTTTCGGGATATAAGGCTCTTATTATGACAGGGCTATATGTGCTCGGAGTGGTATGTGCGATCCTTATATCTTTTCTGTATAAGCGGACGTTATTTAAGGGAGAGGCGGTTCCTTTTGTCATGGAGCTGCCGAATTACCGGCTGCCGAGTCTGCGCAACGTTCTGATTCTCATGTGGGAGAAGGCCAAGGATTTCCTGCAGAG
>DEEW01000119.1:13766-38297 GCA_002350465.1 Lachnospiraceae bacterium UBA2868 | reverse complement strand
GATGTAAAAAAAGATATTGAAAACCTTGCATTTGTAATGGATAAGGTAACAGATAAGATCACAGATAGGAGTATTTATAATATTTATGAAAAAGAAACTTGAACAGGAAGTTCCGGGCTATGAGAATACTCCGGACATAAAATGGAACTTCACGAAGTTTCTTGTGGACAGGCGCGGAAATGTCATCGCAAGATTTGAGCCTACGGAAGACATGAAATCCGTGGAAAATGCGATTGTCAAAGCCCTCGGATAAGAGGACGTTNNGGAAATCTCTTGGATATCGTAAATATCCTCTTCGGCAAGATCATGGGATGTACACCATTTGAGTATAGGAAGAAAAACCGGAAGAATATCGTGTAAATATCCCTTGTTATCACTTGCCTATTCCCATTTTCTCCTTAAGCTCCGCCAATTGTTTCTCAGCGTTTTCTGCGCGCTTTTCAGCATCATTTGCTCTCTTGCGCTCTTTTTCTATTAAATCATGAGCCTCCTTTTGCTCCTCTTCCCTTATTAATTCTTCCCTTCGCTCGAATGTCATGTCTATTGTCATAGCATTTAAAACCTCCGCTCTGTTTTCGCGCAGAAATTCTTCCAAAATATGGTTGTCAATGCAGTAATCAATTGCTCTCTCAATGGGATTATCTTCTCCTTCAGTCTCAAGGCGCCTCACGCATCCCACAAATATCATGTACTCATCAAGTACCGGACAGTTTTTGAGAAATCTCTGATCTTTGTCCGGATTGATGTTATATATTGTACATATAAGTTCAAGTTCCGGATCATCCGTTGGCTTCTCATATGCCATCGAGAGTTTGATCGTCTCTCTATCCGGTCTATTGGCAACACCGTTATAGAATACGGCGAAATGCGGTGTCGGGATTCGGATCATTCTAGGACTGAACACATCTCTTCTCTTAAGCATGTTCTTAATATATGCCACAAAATATATTAGTGCTCTAAGCGGCATATTCGGATTGTATGTTGATTGATGCTCATAGATATTCAGACTCATATCTACTATAAATGCACAATCATTACGGATAGAAAGAGATATGCCTTTATCAAGACTTACAATTTCAACTTGTTCCGCGTCATCATAGTGTGATCCGTTCAGTGCATTGTACACTTGCAATGCATACTCTTTGTGCTCCATAAGCATTGAAAATACGCCACTTTTGTACTCTCTGTTCTCTGTCATAGTATTCCTCCTTAGAATAATTATGCAAGCAGGTTAATCTATGACATTCAGCGTCTCTCGAATCCTGCTTATTCAAAAATAATAGGTATGGGTAAGCATAGATTCTTAAGAAAACAACTGAAATGGATTAATTCGATTGTGATATGTTCGGATGCAGCCGTCGCCGTATGCCGCTGGAATTTATGCTTGAAAAGAATATATCAGAGTTGATCTTAGAATTCAATACATATTTACATCTACTCCTGATGATCCTTGCGGATTAGATTTACTAATCATTGAAAAGGGACGGTTCTTATTTCTCATCTTTTGAGAATCAAGATCCGTCCCCATTATTCATAAGTGAACCCTGCGGATTTTCCACAGGAAGCTACTTCTCCAAATCCTTCGGAAAAATCATGGGATGTACACCGCTTGAATACCGGAAGAAAAACAGGAAGAGTATCGTGTAAAAATCATTTGCTTCTGATTACACCGGGCGGATTATCATAGTCAAGTAACTGAATCAGATCCGCGGCCGAATGGTGTGTAATCATTTCAGCAGCATCTCCCGTATAATCCCACTTTTTAAGCAGATAATCCCATTCACTTTGAGTAAATGTATGCCCGCCGTACGAATGACCGGTTGCCGCCGCTGCAGCCGCTGCTGCTGCAAGGGCTTCCTGCTGCTTCTGCAGTTCTTCTGCTGCCTGCTTCTCAGCATCTGCCTTGGCCTTTGCCTCAGCCTCTTCCTTGGTCTGTGTCTGACCCTCGGTATTCTCCGTATTTTCGTTATTATTTGCTTCTTCTGTCTTCTTTTCTTCCTTCTTCTCTTCGGTCTTTGTCTCAGCAGTCTCTTCCGTAGGACCCTGGTTGTACTCTTCCTCGGAGATCTCGGTTAGGAACTCGGTCTTCATATAGCCATCCTGGCCGTTATACATGATGTGTGTCCAGTCATCTACGTCCTCGACCTTCTCAAACATCTCGCCCTTCTTGGCCTTACCGAGAACATCGCCGTCGGTGCTGTTTGTTGATCTTACATTTACATTATCGCCTGTAGCCTTAACATACTTCTTGGCAACCGCAGCTGCTTCTGCCTCAGCCTGTGCTGCAGCTTCCTCTTCGGCCTGCTTCTGCGCTTCTGCCTGAGCTGCCGCCTCTGCCTGGGCACGCGCCACCGAATCAACAATGCTGTATGTCAGCACCTGACTCTTTATACCCTTGCATTCAACATATACCGTAACATTACCTTCATTCATACCGGTTGTAAGAACCGCTTTCCCGTCATCGTTAAGTTCGAACGAGCTTGTGGGATCATCAACAACACATGTCGCTTTTTTTACACTTGCTTTTGAAGGTGTCGCACTGATTGAGAACGTGTACTGCGTTCCCACCTCAAGCGAAGTCTCTGCGAAATCCGGCTGGAGGGCAATTGCCTTAAGGCTCCTTGATGCCGCGAACAGATAAATGCCTCCTCCGATCACAAGCAGCGCGATCAGTGCTGCAAAGACAAAGATCAGAATTCTGATAATGCTGTTTTGCTTTCTCACGATAATTCTCCTTTATATCAAACTACAATAAAATATATACATAAATGGTGTTTTCCACATCAATATGTCATTATACACCATAATTCGCGGAAACTACAACCCTCAAAGTCATTCGGCCTATGTCAGCCCTCTAATATGAACTTTCGGATAACTTCCGAAACTCCGCATTCGTTATTGGTTCTGTCTGTCACATACCCGGCATGTGATTTTGCCTCATCCGTTCCGTTCTTCATAACGGCTCCTACTCCGGCCGCATCTATCATCGGAATATCGTTGGCCTCATCCCCCACCGCAACCGAATCGGCAACGGGAATGCCAAGCTTCTCACACAAGCTCACAACGGCTCTTCCCTTTGACACTCCGGCCGGCAGATATTCAAGCAGAAAATCATTGGAGAACACACTTACGGCTCTTCCCTTTACAGATTCCGCATGCCTTTTTTCAAAATCCTCCAGTATCCTCCGACTGCCCTCTTCTATTGACATGATAACAAGCTTTGGGGGAGGTGCAGGAAGATCTTCGGGAATCTTATCCAGTATCTTATATGGCATGCTGATCTTCCGACTGTATATTTCCAAAGCCTTCGTCTGCCGCATGGACACCACGTATTCGTCCGTATATGTATGAACGTGCATGTTTTCCGCCATAGCGGCTTTAAACATGGAATCTACAAGATCAATATCAAGTGTATCGGCGTGTATGATTTTCTCCCGGGAGCAGTCGTAAATCACTCCACCGTTTGACGCCGCAATATATATTCCGTCCCGGTAGAGGCCAAGCTTTTTGGCAACTTTCTTGGCACTGTATATAGGCCGTCCCGTCGCTATAACGAATCTGTGCCCCGCACCCAGCATCTCGTTTATCGTATCCACATCTTCGGGGGCAACGTTCTTGTCATCATCAAGCAGTGTATCATCAAGATCGGTAAACAGTATCTTCTTGTGAGGGTGGTCAGTTTTCATCTTCTTCAATGTTTGCCGTATATACAAATCTCTTCCTTGCCATCTCATCGCTTGCAAGGTATTCATCATATGTAGTGATCTTGTCTATCATCGTTCCGTTAGGAAGAAATTCCATAATACGGTTTGCCGTTGTCTCCACAAACTGATGATCGTGGGATGCAAACAGTATAACTCCCGGGAACTTGATAAGTCCGTTATTAAGTGCCGTAATACTCTCCATATCCAGATGGTTTGTAGGCTCATCAAGTATGAGAATGTTCGCTCCGCTTATCATCATCTTCGACAATAGGCATCTGACCTTTTCTCCTCCGGAGAGAATGTTGATCTTCTTGACACCGTCTTCACCGGGGAACAGCATACGTCCAAGGAAACCTCTTACATATGTAACATCCTTGACAGGCGAGTACCCGGTCAGCCATTCGGTTATGGTGTAATCATGATTAAATTCCTCGGTGTAGTCTCTCGGAAAATATGCCTGCGATGTGGTAACACCCCATTTGTATGTTCCCTCATCGGGTTCAATTTCTCCCATAAGTATCCGAAAGAGTGTCGTCTTGGCAAGCTCGTTGGTTCCAACAAAAGCAACCTTATCGTCGTGTCCGAGTATAAATGAAATATTATCGAGCACCTTAACTCCGTCTATTGTTTTGGAAATACCCTCAACGGTTAAAACCTCGTTTCCTATCTCCCTGTCGGGGCGAAAATCAATATACGGATATTTACGGCTGGAAGGTTTGATCTCGTCAAGCTCTATTTTTTCCAGTGCTCTCTTACGGCTTGTAGCCTGTTTTGACTTGGATGCGTTAGCGGAGAATCTGGAAATGAATTCCTGCAACTCTTTGATCTTCTCTTCCTTCTTCTTGTTTGCTTCCTTCATCTGCTGTATGAGAAGCTGGCTTGATTCATACCAGAAATCATAGTTTCCGGCATAGAGCTGGATCTTGCCGTAATCGATATCCGCCGTATGGGTACAAACCTTATTCAGGAAGTATCTGTCGTGGCTGACAACGATAACGGTATTTTCAAAATTTATTAGGAACTCTTCAAGCCATTCTATGGCATCAAGGTCAAGATGGTTGGTCGGCTCATCAAGGAGCAGGATATCGGGAGATCCGAAAAGTGCTCTTGCCAGCAATACCTTGACCTTCTGCGGGCCGGTAAGGTCTCCTACCATGCTGTAGTGAAGATCAGTTTCAATGCCCAGTCCGTTAAGAAGCGTTGCGGCATTTGACTCGGCTTCCCAGCCGTCCATCTCTGCAAATTCCGCTTCGAGTTCACTTGCTCTTATACCATCCTCGTCGGAAAAATCCTCCTTTGCATATATGGCATCCTTTTCCTTCATTACATCATACAGCCGCTGGTTTCCCATGATGACCGTATCCATAACCGTATAATTGTCATACTTGAAATGATCCTGTTCAAGAACGGAAAGCCTTTGTCCCGGGGTAATGGCAATATCCCCATTGGTTGTATCAAGTTCTCCGGAAAGGATTTTCAAAAAGGTTGATTTTCCGGCTCCGTTCGCACCGATAAGGCCATAGCAGTTGCCCTCGGTAAACTTGATGTTTACATCTTCAAAGAGGGCCTTCTTGCCTACGCGGTACGTTACGTTATTTGCACTTATCATAAAAAAATTCTCCTCATATCAGCATCTAACAATTCACTACAAGATACCGGCCGTCGGGAAGGGCGAATACTTCCGCCTGCTGCTCTATCTCATCCTCGCTCATACCGTCGGTATCGATCCCCATCTCATCAAAATACTCGATAACCTCATCTATGCTGTCAACGACTTCGGCCATCGAATCTTCAAGAAAGTCCTGGGCTTCCTCAGGTGTAGATGCCACATCCTCATCAAAGAGACGGCTCTGATTATCAAGAAAGAAATTTACCACGTCCTTATCAAACATTTGCTCGCTCCTTTGTACTAATATTTTTTATGCTCCTTCGATTGGAATAAACACTCTGCTGTTTTGGGCCGGATCTTTGGTCGCAACAAGTCCCTGTGCCCACTCACAGAATGTATCCTGTGCACATACAAGGTCTCTTCCGTGTCGTTCTATACGTTCGTATGTTCCGTCCGGCTTTTCTACTCTTGCCTTTACCGTATCAGCAAGAAGTGTTTCGAGTATATAAATTACTCTCTCTTTTAGTCTCTCGTCAAGTATCGGGAACATTATTTCCACACGCTTTAGAAGATTCCTTGGCATCCAGTCCGATGATCCGCAGTATACTTCACTGTTTCCGGCATTCTCAAAATAGAATATCCTGCTGTGTTCAAGAAAATCCCCGACTATGGATCTGACGGTTATATTCTCAGATACACCCTTGATCCCGGGCTTTAAGCAGCATATTCCGCGAACGATCAGCTCAATCTTCACACCGGCACAGGACGCTTCGTAAAGAGCCTGTATGACTTCCCTGTCGCAGATTGAGTTAACCTTTGCGATTATGTGTGCCTTTTTCCCGTCACGCGCATTCGCTGCTTCCCGTCCGATAAGATGAAGAAATCTGTCCTTAAGCCACAGCGGAGCAAGGGAGAGCCTGTTCCAGTAAAGGGGCTCCGAATATCCGCTCAGCATGTTAAATACAGCCGTAGCATCTTCTCCTATCTGTTCGGCACAGGTAAGGAGTCCCACATCCGTATATAGCTTCGCGGTACTGTCATTATAGTTTCCGGTTCCGAGGTGCACATACCGCCTGATACCGTCTTCCTCACGGCGTACAACAAGTGTGATCTTGCAGTGTGTCTTGAGTCCCACAAGTCCGTATATTACATGACACCCTGCTTTTTCAAGCTTGCGTGCCCATACTATATTATGCTCTTCATCAAATCTTGCCTTAAGCTCAACAAGAACCGTAACCTGTTTTCCGTTTTCGGCTGCCTCCGCAAGAGCTGCAATAATGGGCGAATTACCGCTGACACGGTAAAGCGTCTGTTTGATTGCCAGAACCTCCGGATCCTTGGCAGCACTTTTTACAAAATCAATAACCGGGGCAAAAGTCTGATAGGGATGATGCATCAGGATATCATGATTTCGTATTGCCTCAAAAATATCGGCTCCGTCATTAATCTCCGGCACAGCCTTTGGAATATATTTAGCTCTCTTTAAGTGATCGAATCCGTCAACCCCGTACAGTTTCATAAGGAATGTCAGGTCGATGGGTCCGGCTATTCTGTATATGTTATCGGATCTTACAGACAGCTCTTTTTTAAGTATCTCCATGAGTCCCGGATCGATATCATCCGCCACCTCAAGTCTGATAACCTCGCCCCACTGCCTGCGCTTTATCTGCTTTTCAATCTCTTTTAACAGATCGGCCGCCTCTTCCTCATCTATAGTAAGGTCGGCATTTCTCATTATTCTGTACGGATATGCACAGTACACATCATAGTTGAGGAACAGCTTGTGCATGTTACGCTCGATCACTTCCTCAAGAAGTATAAAGCATCTGCCCTCTTCGCATGGTATCTCAACAATTCTATCGAGAACTCCCGGAACCTGAACAGTTGCAAAATCACGGGACTCTTCACCCTTTTTCCCAATAAGTGCCCCGATATTAAGCGTCTGGTTTCTCACAAGAGGAAACGGTCTTGAAGAATCAACTGCCATCGGTGTCAGAACAGGATATACTTCCTCTTCAAAGTATCTGTCGACAAATTCCCCCTGTTCACGCGTCAACTCCTCATGCTTTGTGATAAACCTGATCCCTTCGGATTCCATCAGCGGAAGCAGGGTGTGCATCAAAACAAAATACTGGGTTTCAACAAGTTCATGAGTCTTTTTGGATATTTTCTCAAGCTGCTCGTCGATAGTCATCCCGGCAATATCACGCTTGCTGTAATCGGCATGCTGCATATCAATAAGGGATGCCACTCTTACCATAAAAAACTCGTCCAGATTCGATGCCGTTATCGACAGAAATTTGAGCCGCTCCATAAGCGGATTTGACGTATCCGTTGCCTCGCCGAGTACTCTTTCGTCAAACATCAGCCATGACAATTCTCTGTTTACATAGTATTCTTTGTCGTCGAATTTTTTCATACTCATAACCTCTTAATCGGAGAGCCACGCCATTTAAAGTCTTTTATATTTCAATACGGGTTTTACCGAGAAGACTTCTTCAAACAGCGATGCCTTTCTGTGGAAAAATCCCTGCTCAAGATCAATGTCATCCACCGTGTAGACATTTATCACAAGTTCTCCTCCCTTAAGGGATATCCTGACATCGTTCACCTTTGTCCTGTAGCTTCTGCACACGCCGTCGGCTATCCTGAATATGGCAGACAGTTTTGCTATCTTAAGGTAATTTCCCTTATCGAGAAATGACTGTGCGGCAAGCTCGTCGTAATACTTAAACGCCATCTTGTTGAACCGGACAATGTTTGCTACTATCTCACGCTCCGCATGTGACAGACCTATCATCTCCGTCGCCATTATTATTTCATATCCGCATTCGGCACCGGCCTCAATACTTATGTACCTTCCGCAGTCGCACAGAAGTGCGGCGATCCGAAGGAGAAGCTTGTCACGCCTGCCCAGCCCGTGTATTTTGCGGGTTGCGTCAAACAGATCGCATACGACTTTTTCTATCAGTTCGTTTCTGGCCTCATTTCCCTGATACCGTTTTGACATGGCCTTGGCGCACTCAATAATATCGTTTTCAAAATCATGGCGGTAATGAACGAGCTTTTCCTTTTCGGCATATTCGTATGCCATACCGTCGCAAAGCGATACACCCGGTGACCAGATATTGTCCGCCTTTGTGATCTTGATGACACGGGATATGATTGATACCGCAGGAAGAAGAAGTGGAATAGTCTCCTCATTCATTCCGTACTTTTTGGATATCTCACTTATTGTCATCTGCGACAGTTCCTCGCAGACCTCCTTGAATCTTGCGGCCGTAAAGGACCTGTCCTTGGACCCTGTATGATAAAGCATTGCCGAAACATAATCATCGATCAGTATAAGATTTTTAATACTTCTGCCTTTTAAATACAGTTTTTTAAATACCTGCAGCTGATTGTCTATAAGCTCCTTTAATATGCCCTCTATATCCCTTGTCTTGGGCTGGAGGGTTGCGAGCATATCCATTGTCCGCAAGACACCGAGCCTTATGTTCTGGGTAGTCACAAGTGCATCATTGTCAAACAGCGAAATCTGTATGCTTCCGCCTCCGATATCCACAATAGCGCAGCCTTCACTTATGAATTCATCAAATCTCGAACCCTTTATAGCCGCGGCTTTGTAATGCAGAAATCTTTGTTCGGAATTGGACAGTACATCAACCTTTATTCCGGTACGGAGTTTGATCTGCTCCGTAACCACAGCGGTGTTTTTGGTCTCGCGTATCGCACTGGTTCCGTACGCCTTGTAATCATCAACCTTGTATGATTTCATTATGGACGAAAAATCAGACAGCACATCGCACAGCTCATCCATATGATCCGTGTCGATTATACCGTTCTGATAGGTGTCCGTTCCCAGCTCAATGGAATGCCTGACACTGTCTATTTCTTTCATGCCCATCTTATGTGAGAACTCAAATATCTTCATTCCGAGTTCANNTATGAACCCACATCGATGGCGGCAAAAGTACGAACTGCCATTTATTCCTCCTGTACCTTGTTACCGAGTATTTCGAGACTTAGTTCAACAGGCTCTCCATCCCAGTTAAAATCATCGTAATCATAATCTCCGAGACCTGCCATGTCCTCCTGCATTTCGCGGCTTGTCTGCATAAGAGTTATAAACAGCTGCGCCGCTCCGTCAGCGTACTTTTTGTTTGAGACCGATGCAAAAACCTCTTCAAGCTTCGCATCCTCACGGGCTGCATCATAAACCGGAAGATTGTTTTCAATCTTATACTTTCCGATCTCGCTGACTACATCCATTCTTTCTTCATATAACTTGAGTATCTGCGCATCAATCTTGTCTATCTGCTCACGCAGTTTTTTCATATCGGCAGCCATGTGTTTTCCTCCACCGTTTTCCGTTTCCATTTACTGTTTTTCTTTTATGAGACGGTTATCCCATAGCGTTAAGATCACGTATGCAAGAAGATACATATCCGCCAGTATTCCCACAAGTGTACCGATAAACGGGATCATTCTTACGACCTCAAGCACTGCGATACCGATGAGAGCCGACAGGAACACATTCATATTGGGAAGGAATATGCGCACAAGTGATGCACCCGCAAATGCAAGACCCGCACACAAAAGCAATACATACAAAAGCGCAAGCATTCCGCCTATCGGTGCCAGAATGTATGTACAGCAAAGTGCTATAACAATAACCGGAATACATATCCAGCTGATTACTCCGCACCCTATCATTGCACCGGGTTTTGTTCTCACAAGTTCGGAGGCTTTCGTAAGATGATCACCTGCCAGCCAGCAGAGCAGCATTCCGAATGCGGCCATTGCAACTATCCAATACAGGCAGCTTGTTAATTTCTTCAATATTCTTGCTCCGATGCCAAGACCGAGGGCACCTATTCCTCCTTGCTGTTCACCCCTTGATACAGGTTCATATATAAAATCCTTGATAGGAGCATTGTCGGGAACCTTCGGTTCATTGACACTCTTTATTGTAAGAGAACCGGTAACTTCAAGATCATCATCAAGTTCAACAACATCCGCTNNNGGCATCACCGTTTATTGTACCCTTAACGGAGACTATGTTACCTGCCGCATACAGCGCATTTGCAACACCGTCAAAAGCTATCTGGTTACCGACCACATAAGCACCATTACTCTCCGAACCTTTAATTACTATGTTGTTTCCGGCAACATATATATTCCCAGAAACCCAGACATCATCTATCGAAATAATATTACCGGCAGCATAGAGACTCTCTCCCACCTCGCCGTCATTCATTTCAACGCTCTGTCCGGCCATCATAACAGACCCTTCCGCGTCCGTATCGTCGGCACTTACGGTTTGTCCCGCAATGAGTCCTCCGAAGAACGGTATATCCGGAAGTGAAACCGAATTCCCCGCTTCAAATATATTGCCTGCACTGTCAAGATCGGCTGCAAAAGCCGGAACACACATGCAAACAGCCATCATTACCGTCACAAATAAAGTAATAAGCTTACGATTTTTACTCATGGTTATTTTCTCCTGTCTGGTTATCGAATTTCTATTGTTGAATTCAAATCTGTGTATTATTATATCAACTACATACCGTCATTGCATAATTATTTTTGAGAAACGAAGATGGAAACAACACTCACTGAAGGCAGACCGTTAAAAATAATACTGAAGTTTATGGTACCGCTGCTTATCGGTAATATTTTCCAGCAGTTCTATAACATGGTAGACACCATAATAGTCGGAAAATTTGTGGGAGAAGGTGCCCTTGCAGCCGTAGGTTCAACCGGTACTATCATGTTCCTTGTACTCGGTATTGCTAACGGAATGGCAACCGGGTTTACAGTGCTTACAAGCCAGAAGTACGGAGCGGGTCTTAAGGACGAGGCGAGAGCCACCGTATCAAACGGTGTAATTTTGTCCGCTATTGTCATCGTTGTGCTTACGGCCCTGAGTCTTTCCTTTATGCCGTCCATACTGAAGGTTATGAATACCCCCGAAGATATTTACGAGGATGCATACAGCTATATATCGGTCATATGTATGGGGATAGCGGCGCTTGTATTCTATAATCTCTTCTCCGCATTCCTGCGGGCTGTGGGTAACAGCAGGATTCCGTTATATACACTTATATTCTCGGCAGTTCTTAATATCATACTTGATCTTGTATTTATAGTTAATCTCCGGATGGGAGTTGCGGGTGCAGCCTGGGCAACGGACATATCCCAGGGAGTGGCGGCAATACTGTGCGTCATTTATATCATAAAAAAAGAACCCTCACTGACCCCCTCGGCCGGGATGTGGAGACTCAACAAAGAGTACACAAAAAAGCAGTTGTATATCGGTATACCTATGGCGCTTCAATTCGGTATCACAGCCTCCGGAACCATGATAATGCAAAGTGCCATTAACATTTACGGTTCTGTGGCCGTAGCGGGATTTACCGCTGCCGGCAAAGTTCAGAATCTGCTTACTCAGGGAATGATGTCAATAGGTCAGACCATGACAAGTTACTCCGGCCAAAACTTCGGAAAAGGCGACCTTGACAGGGTTGAATACGGTGTAAAGGATGCCATGAAGATAATGACCGTTTATTCGATAGCGGCCGCCATCATCGCTTTTTTTGCCCTGCCATACATAATGAGACTGTTTTTTGCATCCGACGTGGATCTTACAAAGCTTCTGCCATGGGCAAAAACCTATATGGTGGAATGTATCATCGCTTATATTCCGCTTTCGGCCATATTCATATTCAGAAATTCAATGCAGGGATGCGGCTACGGTATGACCGCAATGATGCTCGGAATTGTGGAATTTGTTGCCAGACTTGTGGCAGCAATCCTGTCAATCCGGATAAGAAGTTACGCGCTTGCTGTAGGAAGTGATCCCATTGCATGGCTTGCGGCAGGCGTCATTTCTGTTTTCCTGTTTATCCATGTCATTAAGGATCTGCGACATAAAATCGGATGAGTCTTATCACCCGTTTATGTTTTTTTCTTCAAAGATTAATGCTATAATACCTCAAGATGTGTTGAATACGGAGGATACAAAAATGGCAGAGACAATGAAAGATTATGAGGATATGCTTGAAGAATCATACAGCCTTATGGGAGACGGGGTACATGATACCGATGCTCTCCTGGCATGGAAAAAAGCATCCGAGCTAAAAGAGTCAGGTGAAAACTTTACCGTTACCGTAACCGGTATCGTAAAGGGCGGTGTAGTTGCCGACTTCGAAGGGATAAGAGCATTTATTCCGGTATCAAAACTGTCTCTTGAAAGAATAGACGACTGCAATCCCTTCCTCGGACGCGAACTTGAAGTAAGAGTTTTTGAGGCGGATATGGACGAAGATAAACTGGTTCTGTCTGCGAAGGAGATATTAAAGGAACGTCAGGAATCAGACAGGAAGAAGAAAATATCCGATATTAAGGTAGGTCAAATATTCCACGGAACGGTTGCCACAATCAAAGACTACGGTGCATTTATCGATTTAGAGGACGGAATATCCGGTCTCGTTCACGTCTCCCAGATCTCCCATGAGAGGATCAAACATCCCGGTGTTGTTCTCAAGGAAGGTCAGGAAGTCGATGTTAAGGTTACAGACATCAAGGACGGTAAACTGTCACTTTCCATGAAGGCTCTTGTCGATAACCCGGATGAGCCCTCCGAGGGCGATGAAGAAGTGAATATACCCGAGTCCGAAGATATCGGAACATCACTCGGTGCACTACTTAAAGGGATTAAACTGTAAAATAGAGCATTGCTACTCTTAGGCAGATTTGTTAAAATGTTATTGATTCGTTGTAATCAATTATAATTAATAGGAGGTTTTTAATATGGCTTTTTGTTCAAATTGCGGTAAGGAAATTCCTGATGGAGCTAATGTATGCCCTTCATGTGGAACAGCGGTAGGTGCTGCACCCGTTGCGGTCGTTGATCCTTGGGATCATACATCCGAATTTGATGCAAAGGATATATCGGATAACAAGATTTATGCGCTTTCAGCATACGTTTTCTCTATATTGGGTGTTATCCTCTGTCACGTTCTTGCAAAGGAATCTCCCTACGCACAGTTTCACGCACGTGAGGCACTTAAGATCGATCTTGTTACGATTGTTGTTTACCTGATCTCGGCATTTTTATGCTGGACATGCATTGTTCCCGTTGTAGGTGCGATCCTTATTCTCATCCTGCTTATAGTGAACATCATTGCTTTCGTTCAGGTATGCAAGGGTCAGGCAAAAGAGCCCTGGCTTATCAGATCCATAGGTGCACTGCACTAGATGTCACGCCCCTCGCAAATGTTGGTTGATAGCATAAGAATAGCATAAAAAAGAAAAGGGAATGTACCCTTTTCTTTTTTTATGCTATATTAATCTTCATGAAAACCTACGACAAATTCACCGGAAAAAGAATACTGATCTGGGGCTACGGACGCGAGGGAAAATCAACAGAGCATTTTCTTGCAAGATTCTGCAGACCCGAAAAAGTTGAGGTCTTTGAAGGAAAACGCGAAGACATCAACGAAGACCTTTACGATTATATAGTCAAAAGTCCCGGGATCGTAATGGATGATGATAATATTAAATACACATCACAGACCCAGATCTTTCTCGAAAATTTCAGACAGAACACAGTCGGAATAACAGGCACAAAGGGGAAAAGCACAACAAGTGCCCTGCTTCATCATGTGCTGTCCGCCGCCGGCAAAAAAACCGTGCTTCTCGGAAATATCGGAGCGCCCTGCCTTGATTATTATGACCAGATTGATGATGATACAGTCGCTGTGTTTGAGATGTCATGCCATCAGCTGGCCCATGTAACTATATCTCCTCATATTGCTGTTTTTCTGAATCTGTATGAGGAACATCTTGACTACTACAAAACACTGGACAGATACTTTGCGGCAAAGGCTAACATCGCAAAATTCCAGACTGACAGAGATTTCCTGTTTGTCGGAGGAAACGTACCTGCCATGCCCGCCAATGCTCCTATCGTACGTATAGATTTTAATGATATCCCCGATTACAACCTGAAGATATTCGGGAATCATAACAATTACAATGCCCATTTTGTTTACACGATCGCGCATAATGTTTTCGGTATCGAAGATGGGATAATACGCTCTGCGCTGTCTGATTTTACGGCCCTTGCCCACCGTCTCCAGCTTGTCGGAAACATTAACGGGGTCGATTATATTGACGATTCCATATCCACAATACCGAATGCAACCATCCAGGCTCTTGATAGCGTGCCTAATGCCAAAACGGTTCTGATCGGCGGAATGGATCGTGGCATCAACTATGACATTCTGATCGAATATATAAATCAACACACTGAATATAATTATATTTTTTCTTATGATTCGGGAAGAAGAATCTTCGATAGCATAAACCACACAGAAAACTGTTACTACAGGGAAGATCTTGAGGAAGCCGTAAAGCTTGCCGCCTCTGTAACAAAATCCGGCGAAGCGATACTTCTGTCTCCCGCAGCTGCAAGCTACGGGTACTTTAAGAATTTTGAAGAGCGTGGAGACGCTTTCAAGAAGTACTGCGGCTTTAGCTCCGACTGTTAGGATAATTCATATGAAGACCGAAACAACTCTGACATTTACCGGCGACATCGGTTTTGACAAATATATGAAGGATAAATGGAGCGACGAGTCACTTCTTGATGAAAATATCGTCTCTTTTCTTCGTGACAGCGATCATGTTATCACAAACGTCGAAGGACCGCTTTACTCGGGGGAACGTGCCACTGACGGATCGGCTGCCGCTGCCCTTACCCACAGTATGGACCCCGGTGTCAGACATTTCCTTCAGCGGATCGGCTCGGACATATGGAATATCTGTAACAATCACATAATGGATGCCGGATATGAGGGAATTTCAAGTACTATCAAATATGCTCACGAATGCGGCGCCACACCTCTCGGTGCGGGAATGAACATTGCCGAAGCTTCTGCTCCGGTTATACTCGACGAAGCCGGCGGTATCGGAATGATAGGCGTCGGTTATCAGCGGGCCTGCCGTAAGGCGGACGAGAACACTCCCGGATGTTTTTCATGGAGCGATCTTGATCTTATACGTGACAGGATAGAGACTGTCAAACGTTCCAACAGATGGTGCATAGTTGTGGCACATGCCGGAGAAGAGTTTACCGCTCTTCCCTCCCCTTACACACGCGAGAGGTACATTCAGTACCTTGATATGGGTGCGGATATCGTAATCGCACACCATCCCCATGTTGTCAATAATTATGAACTTGTCGGCAGCAAAGCCATCTTCTATTCCCTCGGAAACTTCATATTCGACACGGATTACCAGCGCAGCCAGTTCGGTACCGAATACGGCATTGTACTAAAGCTCTTTCTGAGCGAAAATGATTTTACATTTAAGCCCTTGCCGGTTAAGGTTGACCGCACAACGGAGAAAATCATATGCTGCGATCTTCCGGCCATCTTTACTGATGTGCCCGCTGCCGAATACGAGAAGCTGCAATCACTTGCGGCAGCCGTTCTTATCGCAAACACCAAACGCCAGTTAAAATATATGAGGCCGGATGATTTTACAAATGCCACCGAAGAAGACTTCGTAAAGAATTTCTATGAGCCGCTGCGAAGCGGCCGTGTCCCGGGCGAAACACTTGACATGCAGATAATCTACCCGCTCTCCCTTAAAGCCGCAGAAGGGCTCTGGAAGACGAGCTCTCTTACCGAAGTAGTCGAATATATGCGCAGCCAGCTAAAGTGACAGAGGGGACGGTTCTGTTTGACACTCTACATATTGACTATATTGTCTTGACTAACCACCATATATAGATTTACAATAGGATCGTCGGTATTATATGTATTCTCCACAAATAAAGGAAGGAGACAATATTATGAAATTCAAATTCGGTATCAAGGAAGTTGTTGCGGCAGGTATAGGAACCGCACTTTTTGTAGCGCTTACCGAGATTCAGATCCCTCTCGGATTTATCCCGAACACCGCGCTTCAGCCCAGGGCTGCTCTTCTTGCCTTTCTGTCGGCTGTATTCGGACCCATTGTGGGATGTATCGTAGGCCTTGCGGGTCATGCGCTCGGTGATGCACTCTTCTACGGAAGTGTTTGGTGGAGCTGGGTATTCCCCGATGCTCTGTTCGGTATCGGAGTCGGACTCTTTGCAAGCAAATTTGCCATCACGGAAGGCGATTTTACAGGCAAGAACCTGATCATGTTCAACGTCGTTCAGGCTGTTTCAAATGCAATTGCATGGATCGTGCTAGCACCCGTTCTCGATATTGTCATTTACGCCGAGCCTGCAAACAAGGTATTTGCTCAGGGGTTCTTCGCATTCCTCGGCAACTTTATCATCACACTTATTCTCGGAACGCTTCTCGGTATCGGCTACTCCAAGATCGGTGCCAAGACAGGGAGCCTTAAGAAAGAAGACTGATGCTCATAGAATTTAAGGATTTTTCCTTTAAGTACAGGGCTCAGGCAGAGCCTACACTTAAGAATATCAATCTTTCAATCGAATCCGGTGAAAAGGTTCTGATCGTGGGACCTTCCGGATGCGGTAAATCGACACTGGCCCATTGTATCAATGGGCTGGTGCCTTTTATGTACCCGGGAGAAATCACAGGCTCCTATTCGATTGATGGCAAAGATCCGCAAAAGCTTGGTATTTTCGGCCTGTCAAAAATCGTGGGAACGGTCATGCAGGACACCGACGGACAGTTCGTAGGACTGACCGTTGCAGAGGATGTTGCTTTTGCACTTGAAAACGATTGTGTGGAAGAGACCAACATGAAGCAGAAGGTCGATGAAGTTTCACGGGCTGTATTCATAGACGACCTTCTCGACCATTCACCCAAGGAGTTATCGGGCGGACAAAAGCAGCGTGTCTCTATGGCCGGTGTTATGGTCGATGACGTTCAGGTTTATCTCTTTGACGAGCCTCTTGCAAATCTTGATCCCAAAACCGGAAAAAGCGCCATCGCTCTGATAGATGATATTCAAAAGAATTCGAATGCAACGGTTATCATAATCGAGCACAGGCTTGAAGATGCACTTTTTCGCGATGTCGACAGAATAATCCTGATTAATGACGGAATGATCGTCGCGGATATGCGGCCGGATGATTTTCTGTCCACGGATCTGCTTGAAGAGGCAGGAATCCGGTATCCTCTGTATGTGGAAGCGCTGCGACATGCAGGCTGTCAGATCATACCCGGATCAAAGCCGCAACACATCGAAACGATGGATATTTCTCCTTACAGGCAGAATTTTCTGGAATGGATGCAATCTGTACCCCTCCCTGAACCTAAGATTCCCGGTGACGTTATTCTTTCGATAAGGGATGTGGGATTTTCCTATGACAAAACACATCCTGTTCTCTCGGATGTTTCATTCGATATACACAAAGGCGAGATGATGAGCATAGTCGGCAAGAACGGTGCCGGAAAATCAACTCTCGCAGGTCTTATTTGCGGATTCAATATTCAGGACAGCGGAACGATACTGCTGGGCAATGAAGACATCACCGCACTTTCAATTAAAGAGCGTGGTGAGCATATCGGATATGTTATGCAAAATCCCAACCAGATGATAAGCAAGCCTATGATTTTCGACGAAGTGGCATTAGGGCTTGTTGTCAGATCCGTGCCCGAGGATGAAATAAAGCGGCGCGTCGCTGACACCCTTCGTATATGCGGACTGTATGAGATGAGAAACTGGCCCATATCCGCTCTCTCCTTCGGTCAGAAAAAGCGTGTCACCATCGCTTCGATACTTGTCATGGACCCGGAGCTTATCATTCTCGATGAGCCCACGGCCGGACAGGATCTGCGGCACTACACGGAGATAATGGAATTCCTGAAGAAACTTAACGAAGAGTCAGGCAAGGCCATCGCAATGATCACTCACGACATGCATCTTATGCTTGAATATACAAACCGGGCCGTAGTTATTACGGACGGGAGACTTATCGCCGACGATACTCCGGCAAATATACTTACAAACGATGAAATCACAGAGCGGGCATTCCTAAAGCGTACTTCTCTCTACGATCTTGCATCGAAAATGGGAATTGATGACGCACCGGGGCTTTGTAACAGATTCATACACTACGAAAGGAGCCTTAAGGATGGCAGGCAGAGTTCTTTCGTATGAAAAAAAAGAAACATGGATACACGAACTGTCCGGTGTTACGAAGCTGATCTTCTTCCTTGCATGGTCGGTAACAAGCATGATCAGTTACGATACACGGGTTCTTGTTGTAATGCTCATTTTAAGCATTGCTATACTTCGCGCGTCGAAGACCGAATGGCGTCAGGTAGGAACCGTTTTTAAGTTTATCATGCTGTTCCTTATAATAAACGTGATTGCCATATTCTTCTTTTCTCCCTATCAGGGATGCGAGATATACGGAAGCAAGACCGTGATCGGTCACCTGTTCGGCAACTACTATTTTACCAAAGAGCAGCTGTTCTATGAGGCTAACATCATACTCAAATACATGACCGTCGTACCCTCCGTATTTATGTTCATCGTATCCACGGACCCCAGCGAATTTGCCGCTTCCCTCAACCGGGTCGGTATCAGTTACTATGTTGCGTATTCAATTGCCATAGCTTTGCGTTACATCCCGGATGTTCAGGATGACTATGTTAAAATCAAAAATGCCGAAGCGGCACGCGGAATAGAGTTGTCCAAAAAAGCAGGGCTCTTATCAAGAATAAAAAATACCACCCCGATCCTCTTCCCGCTTGTATTTACAAGCATGAACAGAATCGATGTGGTAAGCTGTGCAATGGAGCTGCGCGGTTTTGGCAAGAACAAAAAGAGGACATGGTACCGGGGTAAGTCTCTTCGCGCCGCCGACTACGCTGTAATCGCTTTCGCTGCCATATTCTGTGCCGCCGCCCTTATATTCACATTCAGAGGCGGCTCAAGGTTCTATAATCCGTTCAGGTGACAAAAAGAACCGTCCCCTTTGTCAACTAATTAATATCAATTATATTGAACTCGGATTTGCATCCTGTTTTGAACTTTACAGCCCAGTCGGAGATTCCGTCGGTAACGATAAAATCGGTCGAGTCTCTCCTCTCGTATCCGCGTACATTGTTGTTTTTGGATACAATCGGCTGTATGTATTCAAGTGGCCATAACTGTCCACCGTGAGTGTGACCCGAAAGTACAAGGTCAACGCCCGCTGCAGCTTCCCCGTCATAATCGGTAGGCTGGTGGTCAAGAACAATCATGTATTTATCCTTGTCTAGGTCCTTTATCAGCTCTGATGTATCAAGTCTTGAAGCTCTGCCGTAATCGGCATCGAGCCTTCCGATAACATAGAATCTGTCATCAACAAGAACCGCTTCATCCCTCAAAACGACAACACCGGCTTTTTCAAGCTCAGCTATAAGTTCATCACCGGTATAACCTCTGTGTGAACTGTCATAATAACCCATATCATGGTTCCCGAGGCAGTAATATACACCGTATTTTGTCTTGAAATTCGAGAGCGCTTCACATGCGTCAAGCATATCCTGCTTCATTGAATCATCATCGACAAAATCACCCGTGATGACAAGAATATCGGGATCAGTCTCCTGAATCTTTGCAAGCCTCTTTGCAAAGCCTTTTCCGTCAAATCCCGCACCTATATGTGAATCCGCAATCTGTGCAATACGCAGCTGTCCAATGTTCTTATCCGTAGATACACTGTAGTCTGTCTCCCACATGCCATGCATGAGTATCCATCCGATAATCAGATAAACAATGCATGCGCTTATGGCGCACAGGTCAACGATTCGGGGACTGACGCCGGAACCGAATCTCTTTCGTATAATCAGTCCTATAAGGTCACCGAGCAGCATAAATACCGCAACATGAACCGCTACTACTATCGTATTGGTCATATTGAGAGTCTTCCACAGTATAATGCCGACTATCACAACAGAAAGTACGGCAGATACTTTACGTACTGCCGCATTGTTGATGAATGAAAATATTCCTGTTTTTTCGATCTTACCTGCCAGATACAATGCAGCGGCTATTCCGGCAAGTATGGAAAATCCAAATATAGCAATCCACATATTTCTCTCTCTTGTTTCCGAATGCCCCTTTTCCATACCCATCAAAGACTCTACGGAATCTAACCCTCATTAAATATCTCGTTAATCTTATCTCTCATAAGCTCAGCCATTGCCTGATGCCCTGCCTCATCAAGATGAAGATGGTCTACGGAGCCTGCGCTTATTTTCTCGGTTGCGTTTAAGAAGTAGCAACCGTACTGATCGGCAACAAGTTCATACCACTTCGGAAGTTCCTTCGACCTTGCCACCACATCGCTTCCGCCGAAAAAAGGAGCGAAATACGATTCCTCAAAGGGCTCCGATAGGGCAAGGGGAGATACGATAAGTATCTTCATATCCGGGCAGTTAATGTAATCGCGGCAATATGCCTTGATCTTTGAGAGCATAAGCTGAAGACTTCCTGCTATATCCGCCGGCGGCAGATGAAACTTAAGCTTGAGATCATTGGTTCCAAGCATTATTATCAGAAGATCCGCAGGGTGCCTTGTCTCTATCATCGGAAGCACATAATCCATTCCGCACTTCGTTCCGCCTTCCCACGGGTCGGGATCCGAAATATTCCTGCCGTTCTGACCTTCCTCAAATATTTCGTAGTCCTCTCCGAGAAGCTTTTGCAGAACTTTGGGCCAGCGGGTATTCTCGTCAAACCTTCCTCCCGTGGCAGGGTTATATCCGTATGTGTTCGAATCTCCGAAGCAAATGATTTTCTTCATGGTAGTTATGCCTCACTAAAATCAGTGTCCATCGCTATCTGCAAAGTGTAATCGGGATATTCCTTCTGTACCTTTGCAACTATGTTATTATACACCACGCTTCTGTCTTTTGCATCAAAACTTACGACCACATCAAAACGTATTGTTTTCTCAGCCTTGTCCATATAGAACCCGTGCATCTGCAGTATATCGGGATCGGATGTTACCAGATCGGCGACCTTCTTCCTCGCCGCAACGGCCTCCTCATCTCTCGTGTTGTACGAATAAACGCCTATTGCTGTAAGTATAACGTTATGCTTTTTATATACCTCTACCTGAATCTTGCGCAGCATCTTGTCAAGATCGTCCGCCGACAGGGTGTCCGGAACCTCGATGTGTACCGACCCGTTATATGCATCGGGGCCGTAATTATGCATTATCAGATCGTAGGTCCCCGATACATCGGGAAAATCATTTATTGTGGCTTTTATCTGCCTAGCAAGTTCTGCGTCAACCCTTTCACCGAGGATTTTGGACAGCGTCTCTTTAAGCATGTCAAAGCCGGATTTGATTATTATTATGGCGATGACGGCGCCGAGCCACGCTTCAAGAGATATTTTAAAGAGCAGGAATATAACCGCTGCTGCCAGTGTCGAAGCACTGACTACCGAATCAAGGGTCGCATCCTCACCGGAATTGACAAGTGAGTCTGAATTGACTCTTACCCCCACAGACTTAACGTACCTTCCAAGCACGATCTTAACTACTACCGCAACAGCAACTATCACAAGGCTTACGATCGAATACTCCGGCGTCTCGGGGTTTATTATCTTCTTTACCGATTCGGTAAAAGCAGTGATTCCCGCGTACAGGACAAGTATGGATATTATCATGGCACTTAGATACTCGATCCTTCCGTAACCGAAGGGATGCTTTCTGTCGGCATCCTTTCCCGCAAGCTTTGTCCCCACGATCGTTATGACAGATGCCGCGGCATCCGACAGATTATTAACGGCATCCATCACGATCGCGATGGAATTGGCACTCATACCTATAACGGCCTTAAACGCCGCCAGGAATACATTTGCCGCGATACCCATTATGCTCGTCCTTACTATAACTTTGTCTCTTTGTCCATTATCAATCATTTGCTTACTTCCTCAATCTTTTTGAGCGCCAAACCGTCAGCTCATATATTAACGGATTTTGAGAGTTTGCCGATTACAGGATATTCTCTACTGCAGCCCGTACCTTATCCATATCTTCCGTCGGCTCAAATCTTGCAACAACCTTGCCTTCCCTGTCAACAAGGAATTTTGTAAAGTTCCATTTGATATATGCTTTGTCGCCGAAAGCCTTGTTATTCATGTTAGTAAACTTCTCCAGTGCTTTGACCTTAAGACCCTTGCCGAAGCCCTCAAAAGGTTTCTCTGTAGCGAGATATACAAAGAGTGGATCAGCTCCCTCGCCGTTGACTTCCAGTTTTGCAAACTGCGGAAAATCCGTGCCGTATTTCATTGTGCAGAACTCGTGGATCTCGTTCTCATCCCCGGGCGCCTGATTGGCAAACTGGTTGCAGGGAAAATCAAGAATTTCAAAACCTTTATCCTTCAGATCCTTGTACATAGCCTCCAGGGGCTCGTAATGAGGTGTGAATCCGCATCCTGTTGCGGTATTGACTATAAGAAGAACCTTGCCTTCATAATCCTTCAGGCTTACTTCTTCTCCTCCTCTTGCCTTAACCGTAAAATCATAAACTGTAGCCATAACTTTTCCTCCTTTTTGAATGCTTATATTGTTACTTTGCTTGTGCGCTATTTGCTTGTGCGCAATCATTATATTATATAAGGGATTTCCTGTCAATCCCTTTGAATAATGTCATTTTTCTGATATAATGTAACGCGGATTTTTTGATAAATGGAACGGAGGCGTTGTAAATTGAAGGAGCAAAAAAGAAAATCTCTAAAGAAGGTTCTGCTTACCGAGATCATAGCTTTTGTTGTCATTATCATGGCAATCGTAACAGGGATCAACATCAAGATGGAGACCGATAAGATTACCGAACTTACCGAAGATATACTCTCCAAGGAATCCATCTCATACGCAAGCGAAGTTGACAACTGGTGGAGCAGTATCCAGCAGAGAGTCGGTCAGACGGCGGATGTTGTGGGAAACCTTCCCGAACTTGACTATGAGGATACTCTTGCAATGCTGCTGAAGATCACAGAACTTGATCCCGACTCTCAGGATATCTACATGGCCTATGGTGCAACCGGCAAATTCCTTGACGGATCAGGATGGGTTCCCGATGACACATTTGTATTTACTGACAGAGCATGGTACACAGGAGCAACAGCTGCAGGCGGGGAAATCTATACTTCCGACCCTTATGTTGATGCCTCAACGGGTAAGACCTGTCTCGCATGTGCGGTTCTTGTCAAAGATCAGGTAGTCTTAAGCAGTGATATTACATTTGATAAGGTCGAGGAAAGAATGGCAGGATTCAAATCATCCTCACCCGATGCCAAATTCTTTATCGTCAACAAAGATACAAAAGATATCCTTGTAAGCAGTATTGACGGGCTGACCGGAACAACAGTCGATGCAAGCACTGATCCTATTATGCAGGGACTTAATCAGGTATTTTCTTCACTTAATACCTCAGCATCAACGGATGCCAATAAGGTTTCCACTGTTAAAACATCCACAGGAAAGATGATGTATGCGGCAACGGATATCGAAGGAACATCCTGGATCGTTGTAAGTGCTGTTCCGTACTCGTTTGTAAGCAACTCGGTAGCAGGAACGATAAGGGTTACTGTCATTGTTGCTATCGTTCTTCTCCTTCTTCTTGCAATAACGCTTTACATTGTTATCAATAAATATATTAACCCTGTTGCAAAGGTAACAGACCGTATCATAGACATCAGTCAGGGTAACTTCGATGTTACGATCGTTCCCGAGGGTAACAACGAGATTACAACACTTAGCGAAAAGCTCAATGAATATATTTCCGGCATGCGCACAATGCTTACAAATATGTCTAACATTTCCGGACAGATGAACTCAAGCGCCGGCGAGTGTTACGATATTTCAAGCGCACTGTCTTCTTCGAACCAGACACAGGGTGAGCTTATCGAGAACCTCAACTCCACCCTGTCACTTATGAACGATTCAATAGACAGCATTGCCCAGGGAGCTACCGAACTTGCTGCTACATCTGGAGACCTCAAGGAAAATGCAATAAATGTCAAGAATCTGTGTGATGAGACAATGAATTCATCACAGTCCGGAAGAGACCAGATGGCAAGCATGACCGAAAGTGTTAATACTCTTAACGATACAATGCGGGATCTTACGGAGATCATCCGTTCAACCGCAAAATCAATCGAAGAGATCACAGGTATCACGGATACGATCAATTCCATTTCCGAACAGACAAACCTGCTGTCGCTTAACGCTTC
>DEEW01000119.1:7571-13713 GCA_002350465.1 Lachnospiraceae bacterium UBA2868 | reverse complement strand
AGGATTTGCCGTTGTCGCTTCCGAGGTCGGTGTTCTTGCCAACCAGTCATCAGAAGCAACCGATACGATCCGCCAGCTTATTTCAGGCGTTACCCGCAATATTGAAGAGATCAACCGTAAGGCTGATATATGTATGACGGATATGGAAGCATGCCTTGAGGTTGTTGAGAATGCAAACAATTCCTTCAATACAATATGTGAAGACGTATCCAAGGCAACGGACGGAATCGGTGAGATCGCTTCAGGAATCGAAAAGATCAATGATTTCGCAACAGACAATGCGGCTACTACCGAAGAGCAGGCTTCGAGCATCAACGAGATCTTAGGCTTAAGCGAACAGATCGTTGCGGAGAGCAAGAAGGTTCTGGAAGGTACCGACAGCATTTCGGATATCTCACAGCATCTGAACCAGTTCTCGGATGTTATCAAGTCCGACCTGTCACAGTACACTCTCGGCTAATAAACCGGCAGATGATTTTAACAAAAGGGAGACGGTATTTCGTCTCCCTTTTTCGTATCATAAACACATCAGACATTAAGTCTCTTTCGAATCTCTCCGGCAACGCTCCTGCCTTTGAATATCACCGCACCGACAAATAAAATGATACCGATGAGCATACAGATGATCCACGTTATCGAAGGCTTCCTGTGACTGATGCTTAAAATAATATACGGCAGAACTCCTACCAAAACACCGGTCAGAAGATACACCATCGCATTTCCTCTTCTGTCTATCATCGCCAGAACGAAATTTGCTATCATCATTCCGGCTATGGCACAGGGAGAGATCCAGTCTATAGTAATTCTGAAGAATCCGTAGTAATAAGATGTTACGATAATCAGCACCAGAATGATAAGAACCATCATCGTGACTTTTCTTGATGATCCTCCGCTGTTTTTAAACTGCCTCATTATGCCAAATTCAAATGTTATCAGCCACATCGCAAGGATAAGACTGTAGTGAACACTTGACGAGGGCGGAATGCGTACCTGAAGCAGAAAATCAATCCCGAGGGCTGCTATCACCACTGCCCAGACTATGAAAAGCTGCAGCTTATACAAAAAGGATTTGCGCCAAAGCACAGTCTGCTTCGGAAAATACGGTCCGTCGGAATCTCCCGTAAGCTTACTCTGGCACAGGGGACACTTGACCGTATCGGATCCTACTTTTATTTTGCAATATGGACATGTTTTCATTATCTGATGACCTCCGTGGCATACACGCTTATATCAACGCCCTCTGCCGTAAGGCTTCTGACAAAGTTTTTGATAACACCGGTATTCTGGTAAGGGGACGAAACGCCGAGTGTCAGAACACCTCCGAATGCCGACATTGTGGAAAACAAATGCTCACTGCTGCAGAAGGTACTGTAATTGTCTATTCTGCCGGCAACTTCCTGAGGCGGTGACAAAACTCCTAAGTTTGACAGCACCATCGATACTTTCCTGTCGGCTAATTTCTTGCCGTGTTTTACTACAAGCTGCTTGATAAAGAGCGGAACCGGCCTCACCGGAGCCACATACTCCATTGTCTCAAAGCTGTCCATCTGCTTTCTGATATTATCTTCCGTAAGCTGGTTTTTGAGTGATGCATCGAATTCCGCCGCCAGTTCTTCAAGGGTTATTTCCCTGTCAAATACGTGTGTCACGTTTACATTATTAAAAAAATTTCTCGATGTATATGATGGATAGTAGTTTCTCAGATTGACCGGCAGAGTAATCGTTACGGGCATACTTCGCTTCCTCGGCGGCATCATATTACGGATCGCCATCATCCAGAGCGCACCTATATAGCTTGTAAGTGACACTTTAATTTCTTTTGCCCTCGACAGGATCTCATCCGTCGGCATATGTATTTCAAAAAACTGAAGCTGGTTATAGGGAAGTTTAATGCTTCCCGGATGAAATGCCTTCCGAAACGAAGCCGATCCGGAAAGATTCATATTCTCAAAAAACTGTTTGTAACTGTCCTGACTTAGATCATCCGCCGATGCACCCGAATGGATCGTTACACCGTCCAATTCCTTCGGATAACGGAGTTTTAAATAATCAAGAACAATAATATTCAGAAATTCGAGAGCACCAGTTCCGTCGGATATGGCATGGAACATATCAAGATTGATCCTGCATCCGAAATAGGTCACGCTGTAGTGAAGCATTGTCTTTGCAGGAGCATAAAGCGGCGGGCATATTCTGCCTGACTCCTCTTTTACCTCAGGAAGCAGATCCGTCTCCTCCATGTAATGCCAGAAGAGCCCGCGCCTTATCCTCATCTGCACCTGCGGTCTGTCCTGTATCGCCGACAGCACGGCCTCCTGCAAAAGCTTTGGATCTATTTTCTCCTTTAATGTACAGCTGACCCTTAGTGTCTTTGTGTCTCTCTTGGATACGGTTGCCAGAAACACCTTTGCAACGTTATCTACTTTGTACCAGTTGTCACTTCCCATATATTCTCCCCGTAGATCTGGTCTGAAACATATGCAGCCAGACGTTTCATTGCCCGTGTTGCTATCGGAACCGGCATCTGCTGATACACATGCCATCCGTTCTCTTCTATATCAAGCTGTGCCTTCCCACCCAGTTTCGTTATGCCGTCAAACAGCCGTACACTGTCATCAAGCAATATCTCATTTCTGCCTGCCATTATATATACCGGCGGAAGTCCTGCAAGCTCCCCGAAAAGAGGGCTGAATCTTTTATCCGCAGCATCCCCCGTACCGTCTATATAGACCTTTGCGGCATCGTTTACATACTGCCTTGTAAGTATCGGATCATATTCCTCGTTTGTATCATAGGATCCTGCTGTCTGTGTCATATCCGTCCACGGGCTGAATAACAACAGCTGACAGGGAAGCTGCCTAGAATCTTCCAGAAGTTTCTGTGTCATGCAAAGTGCAAGATTTCCTCCTGCCGACTCTCCCGTAACGAGAATACGCTCCGGCAGATACCTTCCTGCCGTAAGGTAATTCCACACAGCCATTGCATCGTTAAGAGCGGCGGGGTAAGGGTGTTCCGGTGCCAGTCTGTACTCAAACGTGTATGTTGTAAATCCCGTTGCTATCGCAAGCTTTGATGCCAGTACTCCGGCATAGGAAAGCCCTCCGCTAACATAACCTCCGCCGTGAACGTGGANNCCGCTGACATCCCCACCGCCGTGAACGTGGAGTATGGCATAGCCGGGATTGTGTGCATATTCCGGTCGTATCGCTTCACATGCAATGTCTCCCACCATAAAATCACTTGTTATCACTTCTCCTCTTGAAGCTGCGATCCGTCCCGCCCGTTCCACGGCTGCGCGGTGGTGCATAAGTTTTTCACCCGAAACCGAACTTCCGGATATAAAATTAACGGCCTTTAAGGCTTTCATCATTTTTGAATTACTCATTGATTTACTCCACCTATCATTATCGGGTTATTTTTTGCTGATTTCAATACCGTTTTGGACTATAATGTAATAAGTATAGCATAAGATTTTCAGTGATGGGGGAAGCATAAAAGTGTTTGATAATAACAAAATCAAATTATGCCTGACCGTACCGGTTATATTAGCGCTTGCATTATCGGGATGCCACGCAGGGGCACCTTCCGGAGTCGCGGTTGATACTACAGCCGGAACCAAAGACAAAGCTGTTAATGAGACTGCAACTGATGGCGGACCGTCAGCTGACAATGAGAAGACCACTGACAAGGAAGATGAGCACAGCGAAAGTACGCCTGAGGTAGATACTGTCGATATTCCTGCTCTTAAGGATTGTATCGCCTCACCGGATGGCCTCGGAAATGACAGTATAGCTGGCTGCTGCCTGGGCGGAACGGGTGCCGCGGACCCAAAGCTCATGGAGCTTGTAACAAAACATTTTAATGCCGTTACACTCGAAAACGAGCTAAAGCCCGATGCTCTCTTTGGATACAGCAATGATTCGCCTGCTGCCGGAAGCATTCATGAAGAAGAAATGAATGGCGAGATGATCCTCGTACCCACTCTTGATCATTCAAGGGCAGAAGCCATACTTGATAAGATCCTCCGGTGGAATACAGAAAATCCTGACAGTAAAATAAAAGTCAGAGGCCATGTTCTCGTATGGCATTCCCAGACTCCGGAATGGTTCTTCCATGTTGACTATGATAAATCCAAAGACTATGTCTCCAGAGATGAGATGGATAAACGCCTCGAATGGTATATCAAATCCGTTCTTGAACACTATACCGCTCCCGACAGCAAATACAGCGGAATGTTTTACGGATGGGATGTATTAAACGAAGCTGTCAGCGACAGAGGCTCCGGATACAGGATCGATAACGAGCCCGGAAACGATAAGCTCTCAGACTCAATACATTCCTCCAAATCAAGCTGGTGGAAAATATACGGAAACAATGATTTTATAATCAATGCGTTCAGATATGCAAACCGCTACGCTCCTGCAGATGTGGACCTTTACTATAACGATTACAATGAGTGCGACAAGAAAAAGATAAAGGGGATCATACAGCTTCTTACCGATGTTAAATCAGCCGAAGGAACAAGGATCGACGGCTTTGGAATGCAGGGACACTATACGGTAAACTCACCTGTCTGCGAATCAATAGATTCCGCAGCCAGACAGTATGCCGAAGTTGTTGACAAGATCATGCTGACCGAGCTTGATGTAAAACAGAGCATGCTCTACAACAATACGCCCGAAGGACTTCCCGAAGAATTCGGGCGGCAGGCGGTGTACTATAAAAACATATATGAAGTCTTCAAAAAACTTAAGACTGACGGAATAAACGTTGCAGGTATAACATTCTGGGGAACGATCGACCCTTACTCATGGATCAGTTCGCACTACCCTCTTTTGTTTGACGAGAACTATGAACCAAAGCCGGCTTTTTCGGCATTTACCGATCCGGACTTTGAAGGCGGAATAAAATCGGAGGAATAAAAATGGCAGAACTTAAATGTCCTCATTGCGGACAGGCGTTTACGGTAGATGATGCCGAACTCGGTTCAATAATATCACAGATAAGAGATGCCCAGTTCGAACAGGATGTTAAATCACGTCTACACGAGCTTACGGGACATATGCAGGAAAAACATGCTCTTGAAATGTCTTCTCTTGAAAGTAAACTTCGTATGCAAATACAAAGTGACCACGAAAAAGAGCTGAAAAAGCTGGGGGATGATCTCCGGCAGGCCGAAGATAAGGCAAAAGATTATGCAATACAGATCGAGCATATGGAGGATCGAAATAAACTTGCCATAATGGAGGCGGTCAAAACCGTCGAAGACGAAAAGAGGGATCTTGAGCACAAACTGGCAGAAGAAAAAAGCAAGGAAGAACTTCTTCTGAAACAAAAAGACGATCAGATCGCTTATTACAAAGATCTCAAAACCCGTATGTCAACCAAGATGATAGGCGAAACCCTTGAGCAGCATTGTGAAGAAGAATTCAATAAGCTTCGCGCCACCGCATTTCGCAATGCCTACTTTGAAAAGGACAACGATGCCAGAACAGGCAGCAAGGGCGATTTTATCTACCGTGAATGTGATGAGGGCGGAGTGGAGATAATATCCATAATGTTTGAGATGAAGAACGAGATGGATACCACCGCAACCAAGCATAAGAACGAAGATTTCTTCAAGGAACTTGACAAGGACAGGCGCGAGAAAAACTGTGAATATGCGGTTCTCGTTTCTCTTCTTGAAAGCGACAGCGAACTGTATAATGCCGGTATTGTGGATGTTTCATACAGGTACGAAAAAATGTATGTGGTGCGTCCCCAGTGCTTCATACCGATCATCACACTTCTGCGCAATGCAGCCATGAATGCGCTTTCCTACAAACAGGAACTTGAGCTTGTACGCAATCAGGATATTGATGTCTCAAACTTTGAGGAAAATCTGTTAAAGTTCAAAAATGATTTTACAAGGAATTACGATATTGCCCATTCCCATTTCGATAAGGCTATAGAAGAGATAGACAAGACTATACAGCATCTCGAAAAGGTCAAAAAAGAGCTCCTCGGCTCCGATAACCAGCTTAGGATCGCGACGGGCAAAGTCGAAGATGTAAGCGTCAAAAAGCTTACAAAAAACAATCCGACAATGCAGGCCAAATTTGAATCATTAAAGTAATGACAAAGGGGACGGTTCTTTTTGACA
>DEEW01000119.1:5822-7521 GCA_002350465.1 Lachnospiraceae bacterium UBA2868 | reverse complement strand
GTGATAACGGTTTGCTGTTATCTATGAGGTATTCGGGATAACAAAGCGCACCCCATGTATCATCTCCGGCAACACCCATCTGAGATAACCCCACTCTTACATAAGTCTTAATGACCTTTGAAAGCTCGTTCGGATGAGCGGCACACTCAAGTTCATGAGGCGAATGTTCCGTCACGGACAGGTACAGATTGTCGCCTTCTATCCTGAGTCCTCTTCCGCGCTTGTCCGTAATGGTTGCATAGTGAACACCGGTTCTCATGCCGCTCTCCTGCGGAACAAGGTACTTCGCAGTCATCTTGGATACTTTCTTCCTGTATACTCCGATCTTGGCGTGATCCCTGTCTGCGTATGTCTCTTCGGGACCTTTACCGTACCACATTACATTTTCATAATCGGCCGGCATCGCAAACATCACCGAAAACTCCGGAAGCTCACCTATCTTATCTGAAGGAGGCATTGTAAGCTCCACATCCGTTACACCGTCAGAGTGTACCGTGTAAGAAAGAGTACACTCCCCTTCCGGCTTTGTCGGCAGATGGTATGTAAATGTCACTTTTGCACCGTCCTCTGTTTTTTCAACGTTACACGGCGTTGCGCTTCTCCCGTTCTCTGTCTTGAAAGAGCCGTACATACTTGCAAGCTTCCACTGACCGCTCCTTGAGGGCATCAGATTAGCCTTGTCATTGTCCGTAAGGGCTCTCCAGAAGTTAGGCCGCGGAATGTCCGAAATGAGATTAGCATCCGTACTCATAAACCCGGTCATACCGTTCTGAAGCTTTGAGAACACTACGGAAAAATCATCCCCGAATACTCCCGTATTCCAGTACCCGTTTACGAAGCGATACGGGTGTATCTCGTGCTCTGCCACGGGACGGCTGCCGCATATGGTCTGTCCCCATGCAACTTCATGCCCTGCTTTTGCCCATATGGAATCTTTTCTTGTCCTGACGGACACCGTTATGACATATTCTCCGTCATTATCATTTAGTTTTACCGGAAGAGGAAGTGTAGCCTCGGAAAGAGGCGGTACCTCAAGACGTCCCGTAGTCTCTTCTATAACAACACCGTCTTTTTCCACCGTAATTACACTTGCATACTCACTCGCATCGGTAAACAGGTTCAGATTTTTGACATGGATACTCTTATCCGAAACATCTATTACGAGATTCTGATATACATACTTTACTTCCTGCATTTTAGGCGAGGGAAGTCTGTCCTCTCCGCCGTATGCTATGCCGTTTCCGGAAAAACTGCCGTCATTGGGAAGGTCTCCGAAATCTCCGCCGTAGCCTTCAAAGGTTCTGCCGTATCGGTCGGCAAGTGTCATGGACTGATCGATATAATCCCAGATAAAACCTCCCTGATACAGTTCCTCTTCACATACATAATCCGTGTATTTTTTAATTGCGCCGTTGGAATTGCCCATTGCGTGGGCATATTCGCAGCTTATATACGGTTTGTTGCGGTGATCCCTGAGGAATTCTCTGATCTCATCAACCGGAAGATACATGGAACTTGCTATGTCGGAAGTTGCGGGATATCTGGTATCCCAGTATATTCCTTCATAATGGACCGGTCTTGTGTCATCCCATTTATGAAAAGCTTCGTGCATTTCAAATATGTCTTTGCCGCCGTATGCTTCGTTTCCGAGAGACCATATGAGTACGCAGGGATGGTTCTTGTCACGCATGAACATACT
>DEEW01000119.1:0-5712 GCA_002350465.1 Lachnospiraceae bacterium UBA2868 | reverse complement strand
ATAGTATCCCATGTTCCGTGAGTCTCCAGATTAGTTTCATCCAATACATATATTCCGTAAACATCGCACAACCTGTAGAAAATCGTGCAGTTGGGATAATGGCTCGTCCTGATGGCGTTGATGTTGTTGCGCTTCATCGTCTCAAGATCATGCCTTATTATATCCTCTGTCATGACCCTGCCGTTAGCGCTTCCAAACTCATGACGGTTTACTCCACGGAAAACGATGCGCTTGCCGTTAAGCCTCATAATGTGGTCTTCACCGATCTTAAACTCTCTGAAGCCCACATTTTCCTTGATGACCTCCGACAGCTTTCCCGAGGGAGTATATACTTCTATCGTCAGTTCATAAAGGTTAGGCTTTTCCGCACTCCACAGTTCAGGATCGTTAACTGCAAATGAAAGGGATGACTCCTCTTCGATATCACATTTTTCATCAACAGGAGTATTTACGCCGTCACTTAATAAAACATGAACCCTGCCAGCTCCTGTTGACGCCAGTTCAATATTAAGGGATGCCTTCGTATAATTCTCCAAAAGCGGTGTCCGGATGCGCATATCATTGATATGCACCTCACCGAATGTATAAAGCCATACATCCCTGAAGAGCCCGGAAAATCTGAAGAAATCCTGATCCTCACACCAGCTGCCGGCCGTGAACCTAAATACCATGACCGCAAGCTTGTTCTCACCTTCCCTGTCAATAAAAGGCGTTAGGTCAAAATCAGCCGGAGTAAAACTGTCCTCGGAATATCCCACGTAGTTTCCGTTAAGCCAGACTGCTATGCCACTCTCGGCTCCCTGAAAAGAAATATATACAGGTCCCTTTCCGAAACCCTTCGGAAGGGTAAAATACCTGACATAGCTTGCCACAGGATTGAAGTATTGGGGTATCTGCCCCGGTTCAACCTCTTCGAACCCGTCCCAGGGATACTCCGTGTTGGCATACTGGGGGCAGCCGTAGCCTTCGGTCTGTATATGAGCCGGAACCCTTATCCTGCTCCATTTACGGCAGTCATAATCCTTCTCGTAAAATTCCTTTACCGCCGCATCATAATTTACGGCATAGTTAAACCACCATATTCCGTTTAAGGGATATTTGCAGTCTGACAGTCCGCCTGCCTGTGCACTCTCCATGCTCCTGTACCATTCGTGGTCGGAATGAGCGCACAATCTCCCCTGCTCAAAGATCTTGGGATCTTTGACAATTGTATAATCAAATTTATTCATTTCTATCCCTCTTTTGTGGCCTACGTGCCAAAAAGTTTCCTTCGAAACTTTTTGCCACCTATTTAACAGCGCCTGTGATTCCTTCCGCAAACTGCTTCTGCATTACGAAGAATATAACCATGGTCGGTATCGAACAGAACAGAACCGCCATCATAAGAAGTCCGTAGTCGATAACATAGCCGTTTGAAAGGTTGGTAAGCAGTATCTGCATCGTCTGTGCACTGTTTTTCGTCATGACAGCTCTCGGCCACATATAAGCATTCCATGCATTCATAAATGTTATTACCGCAGCTGCAGCATAAGTTGACTTCATAATAGGCATATACATCTTGAAGAAAATCGCCCACTCCGACAGCCCGTCAATTCGCGCGGCTTCCATAATGTCAACAGGGAAATTACGCGAATTCTGTCTGAACATCATGATCATAAACGGTGTCGAGATCGCAGGAAGCATAAAGCCTGCTACCGTATTAATAAAGCCCAGCTTGGACATCATCGTAAAGAGCGGTATTAGTGTAGCCACGGCCGGAACCATCATTGCCATTAGCAGGACAGTAAACAGTCTGTCCTTTGCCTTGTCGTGATAGAGTTCGAACCCATAACCTGCAAGTGAACACAGGAAAATACACAGGATTGTCTGGGCAAAAGCATAGAAAAACGAGTTGCCCATAAATCTTCCGAGCGATGTTCCCGCACCCTGGGATGATGCAGCATCAATAAGCGATTTTAAGTTTACCATTGCCTGATTGCCGAACCATATCTTACCTCTGGCAATATCCACGGTATTGTTAGTAGCTGCCGTTACCATCCAGAAGATAGGGAATACCGATACGAAACTGACTATTATCAGGAATATATAGCTGGGGATAAGTCTCCGTTGTATTGCTGATGAACTTTTCTTAGTCACGTGTATCACCTACTTTCATATTAATGGCAGCAAGCACGGCAACCATTATGAATATTACAAACGACATAGCCGACGCGTAACCGAAGTGTCCGACACCCTGCCCGAAGGCTTCATTCCATACATAGTGGGACATTGTGATGGAGGTATTTGCTGGTCCCCCGTTTGTAAGGTTTACCGACTCATCAAACAGCTGCAAGGTTCCGTTTATTGACATGATCGCCGTCATTACGATCGTCGGCTTCAGCAGCGGTACCGTAATGTGCCAGAATGTCTTCCATCCGTTGGCTCCGTCTATCTTGGCAGCCTCATATACCGAATATTCTATATTCTGAAGTCCGGCCAGATAAAACACCATATTATATCCGGTCCATCGCCATATAAGTCCTATGATGATCACTGCTCTTGCAGTTCCTGTTGTACCAAGCCAGTTGATATTCGACGAGATGATACCCAGTCCCATAAGCATACTGTTTATAAGGCCTTCTCTTGCAAACAGTGTTCTGAATATAAGAGCGTATGAAACAAGAGATACGGCACAGGGCATAAATACCATTGTCCTGAACAGTCCCCGGAACTTCAGATCACGGTTGTTCAGTATCTGTGCCAGAAGTATTGCAAGAACAAGCATGATAGGCACTTCAATGATCAGATACAAAAACGTATTTCCCATTGACCGGATAAAAATCTTATCCGCAGGAATGTTTTTGATGTAGTTCACAAAGAGCGGATTACCCCATTTCAGTTTGACGCCCGATCCCGTCTTGAGCGATGTGATGAATGCCTGTATCATCGGGTAAAAGCTCATAATAAAGATTAATAATGTGGCAGGTGCCAGAAATATCCATCCGGCAAACTGCTGCTTTTTTGTTACCGTCATTTTTTTATTCATATGGAATAAACCACCCCTTTTCCCAAGAGCTACCTTTTGCAAAGCAGGGAATCGGAGAACCCGATTCCCTGCGATAAACTCACTATTAACCGGCAATATCCATTCTATAATCAGAGATTCATCTGACGAACGATATCGTCCTGAGCTGCCTGTATCTCAGCAGCAAGATCACTGCCGCCGCCGGCCGTTGTTGCGTTTGTGATAGCCGTACCAACTGCTGTACGAAGATTGTAGTGGAAATCATTCTGCTCTACTACCGGAACATTTGCGCCCATTGCAACGATGTCTGCGTAGATAGGCTGTCCGTTGAAGTATGAATCGGGCTCCTGGTAAACACTTGACTTACCTGCTGAGATGCAGCATGTGATAACGCCGCCGTTCTTAAGAGCATTGTCATATGTCTCGATTGCACCTTCACCACCGCCGAATGTGTATGCAAGGAAATCCTGTGCAAGATCAAAGTTCTGGCAGTTAGCTGTTATATAGAGTGAAGATCCGCCGTTTGAAGCATATCCTTCCTTACCTGAAAGTGTAGGGATAGTTGTGAGTTCCCACTTACCGCTGTTTTCAGCAACCTGCTTGATGGTAGGGATGATCCAGTTACCGTTCATAACACCTGCAACCTGATCGCCTACGATAGACTCGTCAGTATATTCCGACCAGCTGTTGCACAGAAGGATAACTCCGTCATTTGCTCCGTCTACGATAACCTGAAGGATCTTCTGGTATGTCTCGTTACCTGCGATATCGGGATCTCCGTTCTTCCACTGTGACAGACCTTCTGCCTGCATGAACATATAAGGAAGGTCATCGCCTGAGTGATCCATGGAAAGGAGATACTTACCTGTCTTCTCCTTAACATCACGGCCGATCTCAAGCCAGCGGTCCCATGTAATGCCTGTAACATCATCAATCGTATATCCGCACTCTTCAAGAATGTCCGTACGATATGCGAAGATTGCCGTACCGTTATCTACGGGAGCTCCGTAATGTACACCGTCTATTGTGCTGTATGATAATTTCTCTGCACCGAAGTCACTCCAGTCAATGTTTGCGCCTGAAAGATCCTTCCATGCATCGGGATAGTTGCTGACATACTGCTGAATCCAGTGATCCTGGAAAAGAACGATGTCGGGAAGTGTGCTGTAATCGCCTGCCTGAGCTGCGTTTGTAACAGCGTTTTCAACATCTGATGAGCCAGAAACAGTATTGATCTCAAGCTTGAAATCGGGATTCTTGGTCTTGTAAGCTGCAGCAGCTGCCTCAAGGGCGGGAATGTTAAAGTTTGCATCCCATGCTGCAACCGTTAAAGTATTGGGGTCATCGGATATACCACCGAGATCCGTTGTTTCTTCTTCTGCTGCTTCTGCAGGTGCTGCCTCTTCTGCTGCGGCTTCCTCTGTAGCCTCAGCTGCTGCCTCGGGAGCTGCTCCAGCGTCGGATGTTGCAGATCCGCCACAAGCCGTAAGCATACCTGCTGTCATTGCACCTGCCATAATAAGTGCTAATACCTTCTTCTTCATAAAAACCTCCTTTGTGCATTAAACCGCGGAAAATCACTCTCCGCTTTCTCAAAACCACACCTATAATAACACGGAGATTTTTGAAAAAGTTGTCAATAAAAATCTTCTTTTTTGCAAATTCGACTATTACGAATCCGCCTCCCACCCCTTCTGGGCGGAAATATGGTAACTGGAGCGGATCTTGCCCCCCTGAACCTGCATTTTACGCCATTCCTTGGGTGTCATATCCGTCAGTTTCCTGAAATTCCGTATAAAAGTGGAAGGTGTTTCATATCCAACAGTAAGTCCCACATGCTCTATAGACCTGTCACCTCTTCTGATCAGCCTGCACGCCTCGTCTATGCGTACCATGTTCAGATAATCCACGGGTTTCATATGCATACTGCTCTCAAACATTCTGCGAAAATGACTTTCCGACAGGCCACAGGCATTTGCAACATCAGCCATCTTGACATCTTCGGCATAATGAAGATTGATATATTCGATGGCATCCCTCACAAATGTTGTGATCTTTGCTCCTCCTGCCCGCTCACGTTCCTCGTCAAGGCGCAATACTTCTATAACAAAGGCTTTCAGATAACCTTTAAGGCTCTCCTTGTAGTACATTCTCTCATTACGGCACTCATCGATTATCTTGAGGATCAGTTCGTTAAGCCGCGGGTGATTTTGTGCTGTCTTAAGGGTTCCCCTCTTATTGATGATGCGTATTATCTGTTCCGCGGACAGATCTTCAGAGTCCATCTCGGCACGGATAAATCCCTTAATATCTATAAAAAGAAATTCCCATTTACATATATTCCCGGGTGCTGAAATAGTCGTATGCGGTATATTTTCCGGAATGACCGAGAACATATTATCGGAATACACATAGGTCCTGTCTTCAATCAGCAGCTCTCCCCTGCCGTGATAGCAGTATCCGATCTCAAGATAGTTATGGAAATGTAACATTCTCCCGTATCCGATACCGTATTCCTGCTCCCAGCCCTTTCCCAGCTTTGCAAGAACATAATCGCCCTTCGGTATTTCGTAAAACCTGAATTCCATCCGCGGTTTTTCTTTTGGCATAATCTTCTCCCTTACAAATGATAATTCTATTTTATCACAGAGAGTCTCTTTAAGTATTCTGTGTTTTTTGACACCAGATTTATAATTTTTTTCATTGAT
>DEEW01000179.1:1228-2600 GCA_002350465.1 Lachnospiraceae bacterium UBA2868 | reverse complement strand
TCCGAGTGTAAATTTACGCCGCCCTTTTTTGCTTTGATATTGATTAAAGTCACGGCAGATGATATTATAGTTATGAAAACTTAAATTATAGTTAGCTGCAAAGATATGTCATTTACGGAAACAAAAAGAAGAGAGATCAAGAATTACATACTTAGAAAGATAGATGAAGATGACAATGCATTGTCATCTAAGGTTGCTGATGCATTTGGAATTTCCCTGACAAGCGTTAAGAGATACATTGACTCTGAATTGGCGAAAAATCATATCGTAAAGAGTACCCAGAGAGAGTGCGGGTATTCTCTTGTGTCGGTTAAAAGGGAGTTTATGTATGATATTAAGACTCTTACCGAAAGAGACGATTATATTTTGTATAAAGATATCTCTTCTCTTCTGGAAGTTAATGAGAATGCCATGAGAATATGGAGATATGCTCTTCCGGAGATATTTAATAATGCATTGGAGCACTCGGGAGGAAAAACCGTTCGTGGGATTGCAGAAGTTAATCACCTGTATACAAGGATTACCGTGATCGATGATGGAATAGGTATTTTTCGCAATGTAATCTGCACCCTTAAGGAATATGGGTATAACAATCCGGGACCGGAAGATGCTGTGATGGAACTATATAAGGGTAAGCTTACTTCGTGTCCCCAGAGACATACCGGAGAGGGCTTATTCTTTACTATGAGAATGCTTGATAGAATATCAATCACATCGGATGGGACTTTAATGAGAAAAGGATATTCCGGGGACCCGTCATATATAAGATCTCATTTAATAGCCTATGCAATGAAACTTGCAAAAAAAGGAACGGTAGTAAATATGCAGTTGGAAAATGAAACGCGCAGAGATTTAACGGAAGTATTTAATGAATATTCAAGTATTGATGATGGGTTTACCAAAACAAGGATACCTGTCTTTGAGGCGTGCATGGATTGCGATCCGGTTGCAAGATCTCAGGCAAGGCGGCTTTGTATGAGGCTTGACGGATTCAAAGAGGCTATCCTTGATTTTGACAAAGTTGATATGATGGGGCAGGGGTTTGCGGACGAAGTATTTCGTATATATCATAACGAGCATCCTGAGGTTGTGCTTACACCCATTAATATGAATGATTTTGTTTATAGAATGTATATGCACGCTGTTAATACAAAGGTAACCATTCCGGACTATTCGAAAATGTAACGGTTATCTGAAGTTGCGGCTCATAGGAAGAAGAGAGGTTACAGATTATGGAAATAATCAAATTCGGACAGGCTTATTCGTCAAATGTACTGATCCAGCCCGTTGATGATCATGAACTGTCTTATATCGAAAAAGAAGCGGAACTTATTAAAGAGGCGGTGGGAGATGACTGGGGCCTTGCCGCGGG
>DEEW01000179.1:367-1205 GCA_002350465.1 Lachnospiraceae bacterium UBA2868 | reverse complement strand
GTTATTGCTGTCAAGGTTGGCAACTGGAATAGAGACCTGTCGCCGTGGAGCGCACCTGCCGTTTTCGGAAACGATGATTTCGGAGGACATGCCGGGGATACTCTGCAGGAGATTTTAAAGCTTACCGGAGACGCGAAGAAAACATACTATATCGGCGGGTACTCCCTTGCCGGGCTGTTCTCGCTCTGGGCAGCATATAATACAGATATTTTTGTCGGAGTCGCTGCGGCATCCCCTTCTGTCTGGTTCCCGGAATTTACAAGCTATATGGAATCTAACAGGATCCGATGCAATAGCGTATATCTGAGCCTCGGTGATAAAGAGGAGAAGACAAAAAATCATGTGATGAGGACAGTTGGTGACTGCATAAGAAGTGCATATGAACTGCTATCCAAAGAAGGCATTGATTGCATTCTCGAATGGAACAGCGGTAATCATTTCAAGGACGCCGATATACGGACGGCAAAAGCATTTGCCTGGATACTGAATCATTCGTTAAACCGCAGATAGTAGTTCATAGCCTTATTGACCCGCTTGGATAATCCCTGATAATATTCGCCGTAGAACTCGGGATACAGCGAGCCCATATACTTGTCTGCGGATTTTCCGGAATCCGTAACACATCTCTCGAAACCTGCGGCAAACTCAACGGCAGCAGCATAGGAATTATCGGTCTCCTTGAGAAAATCATCCAGCCGGCACGCTATCGCATCCCCGCTCGACAGTTCATATATTGCAAATTCAAGCTGGGCCTCGATCGAGTTCCAGTTTCTCTTATTATCACGGCAGAAATCTTTGAGATGTTGCTGTCTGTCCCCGTCATCAGTCCACTGAAACA
>DEEW01000179.1:0-283 GCA_002350465.1 Lachnospiraceae bacterium UBA2868 | reverse complement strand
CCCGCGGGAGAGTAACCTTCCGCAAGAAGAATGTCGTAGATGATCTGCTCCTTCTGATCAAGAGGAATGTCATCCGGAGCATCAATCGTCAGCGTTACGATACGCGGCTCTTTTACTTCATTATTTGCCCGTACTTTGCGAACAATAAGGATGATCGCGACAATGACCGCGATAGTCAATACTGCCGATATTCCGATGTAGATTAGAAGTCTTCGATTTTTTACCATAATAAACATTATACTACAATAACATGCTGTTTTTTATGATATAATACGTTTAATTT
>DEEW01000018.1:12038-13292 GCA_002350465.1 Lachnospiraceae bacterium UBA2868 | reverse complement strand
TCCGCCGTCTGTTCGAACAGTTCCTGCATCTCCTTATGTTCATTCTTCAGGTATTCAATCTCAAGGCTGTTAGCTCTTTCTATCGCCTCATTCATATCAAGCAGCGCAAAGATATGCAAAAGCACCACAACGGCTACTACTGCGAGATTGTTAAGCGACAGTCCGTACATAAATACCTGCACAACGCTGGCAACTATCGGAACAATGGTAAATATGATCAATGAAAGGCTGATATTTCTGCTAAGTCTTCCGTAGTACTGGATAATGACCGAGAGATACAGCAGAAGCAAAAAGAAAGGAATCGTATAGCATATATAAAATCCCAGTCCCGAGCGCTGATAACGATTAAACTCATCAAATGTATAATACAGTCCGGTAAACTGGGATATTATAACAAGTGCTACACCGATTCCCGCGATTATAAGACCTGCTATAAGCCTGCGAGGAATCTTCTTGAGTCCGCCTTCTGATGTATACAGATCTATAAGGTATGCGTTAAATGATGCCTCCAAAAATAGCATCAGGAAGAAAACCATGAAATTACTGATCCTGACCATCCAATATCCGGTTGAGCTTATATTGCCTCTGTATATGTAGGCAAATCTGTCAAACACAAGCAGAAACATGGCGCCAAGTTCCATGGACACCAACAGAGCCCTTCTCCTGGGAGAAAGACTCTTGGTCATAAAGGTCATGATTGCCAGGATCAGACATATTCCGATTAATACCAGCATCAGATCAAGCTGATGCAATCTAAGATATTCCAACTGCATTCCCTCCTGATACAGACAAATCTGCATCCACCCGTCATCTGTAATATAGTATCACAAAATGACAATAAATGGCGGGAATATTTCCAAACCGTTGCTTATTTTTTCTTTCCCTGATTAGCTACCGCCTCCATCTTGGCTTTCAGCGCTTCAGGATCACCGAGGTAATAGTGTTTTATGACATTCATATCATCGACTTGATCACCGGAAGCCATGCCCTGTCCATTTCGTCAAGCGTTGCTCATACTTAACTTCTTCTGTATTTATCCCGTATTTGGCGCATCTCATACATCTTCGAATCCGCCATCTCTATGTACTCATCAAGAGACGACATTCCGTCTTTGGGAGGGAGTACTACCCATCCGTAACTTGCGCCTACCTGATACGGATTGGAATGTGACTTGTTGTATTCTTCAATACCCTTGTCAACTTTATCCGGAAAAATATCAGCCTCATTACTTGCAGGATCTATTGCGGCAAATAT
>DEEW01000018.1:9432-11999 GCA_002350465.1 Lachnospiraceae bacterium UBA2868 | reverse complement strand
TTCACCCCCGCCAATACGAACAATCTTTGATCCCGTGGGAGCAGATGCCGTAAGGACATTCGCCACTGCCAAAAGCGCCTCATCTCCTGCCGCATGACCGTAAGTGTCATTCAGGTGCTTTAGTCCGTTAAGGTCCGATACGCAGACAAACAGATTCCTGCTGTTCTTTACCGCCTCATCAATAACTATGTCCGAATAATACTTTAAGCCTTTACGGTTATAGCAACCGGTCTGCTGATCCGTCATGTTTTCCACAAAAAGCGTATCATNNTTATCCTGAAGACGGCTAAGAATCGCCCGCTCTTTTGCCTCTTCGTTAAGTTCCCGGACTTTTCTTGTATCAATATTCCTTATCATGAGAAGACATCCGTTACCTGTTGTACTGTCTTCAATTGTTGTATTGCAAATAATGATTTCGGACCAATAATACCTGTTGTCCGCATGTCGTATCCTGCACTCAATTGATGTATGGACATTAACCGATAACTGCTCTATGTACCATTTATGATCTGTAAAGCGTGAGAATTCCTCTCTGTCCTCAGGATGGATATCCTTTATCATTTTTTCACGCAGTACCTGATAATTTACATCATTCATATCCGTCAGATCAGAAAACAGATTATCAAGTTCACTGTTGTGATCAGCTACAACGCATTTTTCGCCTGATTCGTCAACACAAATCAAAGCCTCAAACAGACTTCGGATAGCATTATCTATTTCCGGCATGATTATAGCCGCTTTTACTTCTTTTTCATTCATAGTTGTATTCTAACACGCATTACTGCACTTGTGGGAAAAAGGTTAAAATCGTAGCTTTGTATTGTCGCTTTCCGAAGAACTGTCCAAAGCCTATATGCTGAAACGATTCTTTGCAAAACACCCTATTGGTTATTCATGGCTGGATATTGTAGTCTACCTTCAGATACAATCAAAAGGGCCGGTTCTTTTTGACACTTTTATGTATCCGTTCAGCGATAGTTTTCGCTTTAGTAAATCCCATATCAGATAGTTCATGGGCTGATTCAAAAAGCGCGCTTTCAAAACAGGTACATATTTTATCATATCTCTCAAGCACTACCTTCTCGGTAATACCGATATCCTCTGCCAGCATCTTAAAGGAATCTCTTGTGATCTCGTCAATTGTCGTTGCGTTTCCGATTGAGATTGACAGATCATGTGTACTGCTTTCATAAACAAGCGTACATATCATGTCATATGCCGGAGCAAGGCGCATTGTTGATAGCTTTTCGTTGTACAGTAACGAGTAATTCTTGATATGTGAGTCTGTATTCCCCAGAACGCAATTGAATATCATACGATCAAGTAGTTTGATCTGATCATCGATCGGTGAAGCGGAATGCTTTCTGAGAAGATCAAACATTTTCCCTGCATATCCGCGACGTCCGTCCGCTTCATACTTATTTACTGCATTAATACCCATCGCCTGCGCAAAATCCTCCTGATGAAGCCTGGCGGGCACAGACAATCCATCTATTGTTTCTGACTGTCCTGTAACAATCCTGTCATATCTATTTAAGGCGAGAAGTATATTCTCATCATCATCTGATGAAGTTGAGATGATGAAACTGTCAGGTGTTTCAATTCCGCATTTCGACGCAGTCATCAGGCACAACTGCTCATTGATTACTATACTGTCAAGGCGAACATGACTTTGTTTGACTATATGTGTGCTCGGTGCAAGCCCATGCGGCAGATACCATTCACCGGTTTCTTCGTCGAAATAAAGCCCTACCTTTCCTGATGCTCCGGCAAGCGACAAATGCGATTTTACAATTATATTCGCTGATACCGATGCCCCTTCCGAAGCAAGCTCCCGAAGCTGAATGTCATTGATTTTCTCGTAACCGGATTCCGGCTTTTCCTGCAAAGTATATACCCTGATTGCTCCAATACATTCCTGTCCGAGTCCGTGAAGAATGGAAATATAATCGTTCTCGTCAAAATGCATTCGCGAGGCTATAGTACGTCTTATGAAGCCCTCCGGAAGAAGCCCCTCAAAAAAGCACCTTGTTTCTGCGGGCGAAAAAGGCTCACGCCTTAACGGCAGACCGAGTGAAACAGGTTCGCAACCTTGCATATTAAGGTAACTATCGGCATAGGCAAACCTTGCATCATCGAAAGAATTACCGGAAATGGTTCCGATCTCATGCTGTTTTCTGTTTATCTCAATACTGACGATATACTCCATCATTAACCTCTGACTTCAAGTTTCACGTCAAGTCCGAGCAGGTTTGCGTATTTAATCGCCTTACCGAGTTCAGCCGTTTTTTTACCGTTCTCAAGATCTGATATAAAGCTTACCGAAAATCCCGTAAAATCAGATATATAGCCTTGCGTGTAACCCAGTTCTTTTCTTCTCTTTTTCAGCATTTGTCCGAATGCCTGCGAATCATTGGTGACCAATTTTTTCGAATATCCTTTCCGGAAATCAATTAGCCGTACGGCTCAATTCTTTATTCCTTATTGTATAATTAGTCGTACGGCTAAGTCAAGTGTTTTATAAAATGTGCTTTCATAAGGACAGTTTAGGCTCCCACGGCTTTTGC
>DEEW01000018.1:9136-9364 GCA_002350465.1 Lachnospiraceae bacterium UBA2868 | reverse complement strand
ATTTAGGATAGTTATCGGAATCAGATGTGTCCGACCCAAGATATCCAGCAGTTCTTCATTCAGACTCAGCAGACAGAAAATCACAAACTTAAATCCTCATAAACCGCAAAAAAAGAAAGCCAGAGTGCCCAAAAGCACTGGCTTCCATTGCTTTTATCACGAAATGCAACATTCTCTAAAGCGGCCCTGCTAAAATTTTGGTGCGGCCCCCGCGCATATTCAACGCCG
>DEEW01000018.1:428-8996 GCA_002350465.1 Lachnospiraceae bacterium UBA2868 | reverse complement strand
GACAATACCGCCGATTATTCCGATGTTGACCGGCAGAGAAAGCACAATCTCTCCGTCCTTACTGATCTGAACCTTATCGACGTTCCCTTCCTTGACTTTTGCTTTGATCTTCTCGACAGTCTCTTTTACCTTGTCGTTCCCTTCCTGGGCCCCGGGAGTGATGAGCTTTACTGCCTCATCAACATTGCCGTCGGCTTTTACAAGAGCTTCCTTTGCTCCCGCATAATCGACGCCTGTAAGTTCCATTACCTTTTCTACTGCTTCAAGTGTTATCTGCATGATTTTTCCTCCTTCTTATCAAACATTAACTCCAAACCGGACAGATTAGGCTCCCACGGCCATTCCTGTAGCTCCTGCGATCAGGATAATCGGCAATGCTATAAAAACAAATCCGCCGAAGATCATAGCAAGAACCACTGTTGGAAATACTACAAGATATAATGCCACTTTAAGTAATCCCCAGCCAACCTTGATTGCTATGCCAAGGAGCTTGAAAAAGACCATTAAGAATAAAACAAAACATATAGCTGTAAACATCATATCCACCTCCGTCTCTTCTATCATGGATTTTACAGCAGTTTTCTTAAAGGGTCTTTGAAGAATCATTAAAATCTCATTAAACCTTTTGCTCTTAGAGGGGCAAAAATATTTATTCATTCTTCGGTTTAAGCCAGATGTCAAGATCGACCTCTCCGCTTACCCCGGCTACATTCCCGGTATTTGAGTATTGCCAAAAATCAAAATCATAGAGTGTTTGAGGTACGTCTTCATAATCGGCATACCAGATATCAATATCAGATAATTGTTCTAAATCAAGTTCAAATGCCTCCCACAACATATTGCTATAAATCATCGGGACATAGCCGGCTTCTTTGATTAATCTGCAAAACTCCTTAGTATTCTTTGTAAACTGTTCACCACTTACATCATCCGTTCTTGCCTCATCATCAAGAATGCTTTCCGGATCATATACAACCGGTAGTTCAAGATCGCGACCATTTAATATTCCCAGAACAAACTCCGCCTCTTCCGCAGCCTCTTCCTCGCTGATTGCTTGAGCAAAGAAATATACGCCTACAGAAAGGCCGGCTGCCCTCGCATTTTCATAATTCTCCTCAAAAGTTTGATCCCGGTTTAATGTTCCTTCTTTCCCGTAGCCTCTATATCCAATCCTTAATATGGCAAAATCATATCCCTGAGCTTTTACGCTTTCCCAATCAATATTTCCCTGATGATGTGAAACATCTATACCCAGTTTGCAATCATATCCTTCATCATCATACCGGAGTATATCGCCCTCATGAATGAACTTATCATTGTCAAATGGATTAGACGGAATGTCAGGGTTAATCACGGTTTCATATTCTTCCCCAAAAACATCTCTGAAAACCAAAATCTCAGGTTCAGCACTTTCTATATTCCCTGTATCCTCGGTCTCTTCTTCGTTAGCTGTTTGCTGATCCTGTTTTTCAGGTTTAGTTATATTCTCATCACGTGTCACAACGATTTGTTGCTCTATTATCGGAGAATTCGCATCCTCCGTATCCTTGCCGCATCCGCAAAGAAGGATAGCAGCCGCCACAAGTGCGGCGCTCATAAGGCACATGCTGCTCTTTACGTATTTCCTAATATCCTTTATTCTTGACATGCATCTCTCCCGGATAAACATAAAGACCCGATCAAGTGACCGAGTCTTATGTATTGTAGTTCATGAACAGTTTATTTTTGACGGCNNAAGAAGGATAGCAGCCGCCACAATAATACATTTTATTTTGCACTTTTTTATCACGTAATTGCCTCCAGGGAATACGACATCATTTCATACTTAAGTCTGATTCTGGAAGTTCTTTTGTATAGCCGGCCTCCGTGTCGGCATATCTGAGGAATGCATAGATGCTGAAGGGACACTCGAGTGCCGCGCGTCCCNNATCTCTTCGATGGAGAACTCTTTAAAAGCTTTCCGTAATTCATCAAAGCTCATTCCGGTCCGGGTTATCCTGCTTCGCAGAAGCTGGATGCCACCCCGGCGAGGGGCCATATTCTCGACAGCTCTGATATCACGCTCGTTCATATAAGTATATTAACATATTCTTGGGCATTTGTGGGAAAAAACGTAAAAATAAGAACCGGGCGCTGACCCTGTGCAGCACCCGATGCTTAAATGTTTGGGAGGTTTACAAAATGAAAAAGAGTTTTTTGGCTTACTTTCTTATCTTTGATAATTATATCGTCACATATGCCCTCTTTCATAACCCCTCCGATGAAAATTTTAAAAATTTGGTTTGTCCGGAGGTGCAGTACCTTTAAATCCACCGGGTCCCCCTTTTTCCCCATTCCCCTCAGTATTAATTTCTATTGCTTCTCCATTTGCAGTACTTCCCTGCTCATATGATTTTCCGTCAACCGTAAGAGAATATCCGTTAAGATCTATGGAATCGGTATCACAAGTGAGCGATTTTATGTTTGAGTCTGCCGTAAGTATCCATTTAGCTCCGCCGGAAAGCTCTACATACACATCTCCTGCCGTCCCGTCAGGATTTATCGCTCCGGTAAATGTACTGCCTTCTTGCAGATACAAGTTCAGGGCAGACACATCATCTACGATCATATCTCCGTTTATATTCTGTTTTGTTGCGGTAAGGTTGACATTGCCTCCGTTTGAACCCTCGTTTCCCCATCCGGCCGCGGCAGCCCGGAGAAATACACCCCCGCCGTTATTTGTGATGTTTACTTCGGAAAGGTTTATATCAGTTGCCGTATTGTTTACAAAGAACACATCTCCGTTAGCATTTGATATACTTCCCCCGGTTGCCGAAAACTTTGAAAGTCCTGTATCGGCATCTCCAGACATTGACTGATAGATCATCACCGCCTGAAAATAGTCTGATTTATCACTGTTATGCTTGTTGTTATCTGCGTTTAAGACAACATTATTAAGAGTTACGGAATTCTTTCCTTCAACGACCACGCCCTGTGACGTATTTGACGTAAGGGCTGCATCGTTTACTGTGATATCAGCGGTAGAATATATGGCGGGAGAGCCCATCCCGTCGGTTGTATAATTACCACCGTTAACTGTTACTACTCCTCCGCCCCTGTCAGATCTTATCGCAGCGGAAGATCTTCCTGTCGTATGTATCGTCAGGTTATCAGCGTTCATCGTGCCGCCTCCTGTCGTCATGATACCGCCGGAACAATCTCCCGATGTTTCTATGTTTGAATCCGATATGTCAACGACGGTTCCGTCTCCATACGAAAACACGGCATTGGCATGGGTCCCGTTCGTAGTAATATTCATCTCTGACAAAGTAAGATGAGCTCCGTTTGTAGCAAATATCGCTGAGTTCTCTCCGTAAAAATCAGCCTCATCACCTTCCGAATCACCTGTTTTGGATACGGTTGCCTTGCTGTAGGTTGCGTCAATTCCATCGGCTTCAATGGCATGGCCTCCGTTATCACTGTTCTCATATGTTTCACCGGATTGTGTAATCGATACCGGTTCCTGACATCCTGTGATCACAAGAGATACACCTAGTACAGTTGCTAAAACGATCGCAGATGATTTTCTTCTAATCATATACAAAACCTCCTGAAGTTAATCTGATATGTTATACGGATGATAAATGGATTTTTTGAGTGTCTTGTGATAAAAAAATGAAAGAATTGTGAAGCAGATGCTTCATCTTATCTAAAAGAGGACGGGCAGTAAGCTCGTCCTCTTCTTCCGTGTAGGCTCTTTGGTCAATAACAAAATTGCAGGTTCCATATTACTAAGAATATCGAGGCAAGGGATGTCCGTACCTTCTTTCATACTCCGCTTCGGATATAATATCAGAACTTAAATCATATTTCCACGTACGCACAAACATATCTGCATCACCCGGGTGTCCTAAATACATTAATCTGCCGCTGTCATCCTCGCAAAGTGCCTAATATCCCTCTGAGGTCTCTACGATAACCCCTGCATTGACTTGCTCCAGTTCCTCGTCTTTTAATCTCTCATTATCCTTCATGTCTTTATCCTTCTATCGTCTGTTCTTTTTCTTTTTGTTCTCTTTCCTCTTTCCGGCTGTATTATATTATACTTTATGTCACAGAAGTATCATACACCGAAAATAGCATCCCCGACAGACAACAGATTCTTTATTCCTGCAGCAAGCGCTTAAAACAGTGTAATCATATCCGTTTTCAGCACTTACTATTCTAATATATCATTCTGAAATCTGGATAAATGCTCAAACGGCAGTATCTGACGCCCCCTAAACAGCCCACACCCATCATTTATAAGCTGGTTATTGTATGCTTTAAACATATTTACACTGATTTCAGACAGATCCAGCTCCTGAAGCTTTATCAGACGTTCATATGCCTCATCAAAAATCCTGCATCCACCCGGTGAAATGATGTCACGCTTGCTGCGGTTTTCTTCCTGCATTTTCTCGTATCCGAAATGATTGGCGTCTCCTATCTCTGCATAATCATCCATATCCTTTGTCCTGAGCTGCACTTCGGTATAGCATCTTGCATGATTATCGTAAAAAGTGATATGCAGGGAGCGATATCCCGACGGACGTTCGGTCTTAATATAATCCTTGTAATATGCGCGGGAAGCCGCATCAAGCATTTCCGAATTATTCTCATCAGGAAATCCCGATAACTCCGGTGAAAAACCCCTTTCTTCAAGAAACCCCGGCAATACATTTGCAATCTCATACAAATATTGTATTTCCTGTGTCTCCAGGTCCTCCTCGTTTTCCACGTGGCACAAGGGCAGAGATATTACAATCCTATACGCGATAAGATCCCTAAAATAGTTCAGGCTGTTCTTTATCTTGGCTTCACTCGGATATTTATCGTGTTTTCTGTAATAATCATATATGTATTCAAGAATATATCCGTTGAATTTCTCCTCGGCACGGATAAGTGATTTTATCCTGCCCTTGAATGTAAAGGCAAGAAACGGATACTTCTGTGTCATATAAAGATAAAACTCCTTTATACGCTGTGACTGTGAGGTCAGAAAATCCGTATGTTCAAGAAGTTCTATGATCTGGATCAGGAAATTACTGTGTGCAAGATCAACGGAATTATGTGATTTGATCGCCTCATTTTTAAGATCCGAGGAATACCGAAGAAGTATCTTCAGTACGGTATCACCGGAATACAGGTAATCGTTCAGTGTTATCATTTACAGATCCTCCAACCAAAGCGTCGCTGACGCATCTCTTGGCATCCGCCAGTCACCTCCGGGTGAAAGTGATATGGATCCCACTTTAGGGCCATCCGGAAGGCAACTTCTCTTAAACTGCTGCGAATAAAATCATTTGAAGAAATTCTTAGCCGCCTTTCGTACATCGTCCTCACTAAGCTCCGGATACGCTTTTAATGAATAAGAAGCCGTGTATCGTACTAGTACCCTTTTTTTCTATCAACCACATGTAAAAGGTTTTGTCCGTGAGTGTATCGATAAAGGTTATCTGCACATATCTCCACTACCTTTTTTCGGTTGAACTCATCTTCCATTTTACCTGCCACGTGGGGTGTTATTATCACATTTTTCATATCCCACAAAGGCGAATCCGAAAGTGGCTCTTCTTCAAACACATCCAGTCCTGCGCCTCCGACAACGCCTTCCCGCAAAGCTTTTATAAGTGCTCCCGTATCTATAACGCTCCCCCTTCCCGCATTTACGATCAACACGCCTTTTTTCATCATTCTAAATTGTGGTTCTCCAAGCAAATGAAAGGTACTGTTTCCTCCGGGAAGAGCCACAGCAATGATATCTGCTCTTCCGATCACGTCATCCAAATCATCTAAAATACATGTTTCATCCCAATAATCTGTCTTTTCTTTTCGTGACAGGCTTAATCCGATAACATATGCACCCAAATATTTCATAAGTCTGGCGTAATTACCGCCTATATCTCCTGTTCCGAGAACAAGTACCGTACTTTCATGTATAAGGAAATCTTTCCTGTGTTGCATCCACATGTGCTGTTCCTGTTGTTTGCCATAAATCTTTAATGAGCATGACATGGCAAGCGTGAGAGCTACCATATGTTCCGAAACAGATGCTCCATATGCTCCGGTGGCATTTGTAAGAACAGTTTTTTCTGACAAGACCGCCTGTTGAACATATTTTTCAACTCCTGCCCACGTTATCTGGAGCCACTCCAGCGAATGTAATCCTTGAACAGTTGAAGGCTCAACCATTCCGATGATTGCTGATGCTGTTCCGACTTCTTTCGTATAATATGAAAGCTCGCCCATATAAACAATTCTGAATCTTTCGCGACAGTCGCCAATCATTTCCTCAAATATCGCCTTTTCCTCATCGGTTACCGGAATCGTTATGATAATGTTTTTCATGTTTTCCCCCAGTAAAATAATCTTCCCAGTCTCCTTACGATCTGATTACAGTCATGATGAGCATACGTGACATCATGCCGGCTGTGATCATCGCTTACGGTAACAACATGATTCAATCCATAGGATTCTCTCAAATAATCTATCATATTTTCTACGGACGCATTTTGGTTGTATATTTTCAAATATGAAAATCCCGGATAATCATCCGAGGGATAGCACATAACCTTGATCTGCCGGGTTATGTTGCACTCATTCATTTCATCCAAAAGTGCACATATCTTTTCGGTAAGATCCACCAGCATGAAATACACTACTTTGTGTCCAACAGGCCGGTTTTTTTTCAGATAATTTCTGTACGGTGATTTGTTAAGCGATTCATAAATCTTTTTTTCCGCTTCATTTTCGAGAACATCATAATATATAAGCAGTACATCATCCAATATGACCGTAGTAAACATATGAAATCCCCTGCCTGTTATGTATTCCTCCAATTCCGAAGCCCTCTCAGCCGAGATTGCATAAACCTTCGGATAGCTGTTCGCAGTAACATCATATAGTACTGCCCCGTCCATCGCGATTATGGGAAGTGCCGGACAAATGTCCCGCATTGATTCCAAATATGTTGCCGGAGTGCGAAGCGTCATTATGGTAAGCCTCATCCCCTCCTCTATCAGGGTCCTCAGATAGAACCTGCTGTATGGGGTGAGCTTTTCTCCTGTATCTTTCAGCGCATTATCTATATCAGCCACAAACAATACATCTTTTTGGAGTTTCCCGTGTATATGGATATTATTGATGATAAGGGCAATGAAAATACCGATCAACGTATCCAGGCTCCTGTTAAGAACAAAGAGAAACGGATTCTCATCCCCAAGATGATTTACTACGATGCTCAGATAAACCACACACGAGAAATATGCAGCATTCCTTTTGTTAAGTGCGCTAGTTATATAGAGGATCGGAACAATCAGAGCTGACAGCACCAGATAATGTAGCAGTCCTTTTCCAAAATCCGTAACATATATCTCGACAAGAAGCAGAATAAGGCCGAAAACCGCACCCATAAATGTTCCGAATGTGCGTTGATATGCGTTTCTTAAAGAATCCTTTGGATATGGCTGAATACACCACAGCACTGCCAATGCAGAGTAAAACGGTGCTCCATGTCTGCCGCGAAGTATATAGATCACAAAGCAAAAAAACACTCCGACTGCGGATTTTATAATACGGAGGCCCAATTGCGGAAGACCTGTCCTTTTTCCCTTCATACAGATTCTCTCCGCCTCTACGAATTCGCCGCATCACTTATAATGTCAATGCATTTATCAATTCCGAGAGCCGAACTTTTTACGCAAAGATCATAATAATCAACATTCCCGAACTCCGTATTCGTATAGTGTTTGCAATACTTCTTTCTGGCTCTGTCCACGGTATGAATGTCTTCAAGTATCTTATCCTCGGAAATCCCGGGCATTCTTTCCTGTAGTATACGGATACGGAAGCGTACGGAAGCTGCAACAAATACATGAAGTGTCCTGTCGAACTCCTTTAGTATAATGTTCGCATTTCGGCCAACTATAACGCATTTGCCTTTTTCGGCGACTCTGCGTACCGCTTCCCTCTGTGCATTAAACAGCCTTTCATCGAGAGGTTTGTTGTAGAAATCAAACAGACTCTGACCGAATCCGAATTCTGTCGGAACCTTCTCATCATATTTGCTTATCTCCAGCGGAGTAAGACTGCCGCTTTCCAGTGCTGCCCGCAGTATCATGTCCTTATCACAATAATAGTATCCCAGTTTTTCCGCCACAGCCCGGCCGATAGTACTTCCTCCCGCTCCAAATTGTCTGCTGATGGTGATAATGCTTTTCATATATTGCCTCCACTATAAGACCTTATTCAAAAAGTCAATGGTTCTCTCTTCCCTGGGATTAAGCAGTACTTCCTGAGGCGAACCCTCCTCAACAATATATCCGCCATCCATAAAAATAACTCTGTCACAAACTTCCCTTGCAAATCCCATTTCGTGTGTAACGATCACCATTGTCATACCCTCTGCAGCAAGATCCTTCATGACCTGGAGAACCTCTCCTACCATCTCGGGATCAAGAGCAGATGTCGGCTCATCAAACAACATTATATCCGGTCGCATACATAGAGCCCTTGCAATGGCCACCCTCTGCTTCTGACCTCCGGAAA
>DEEW01000018.1:0-193 GCA_002350465.1 Lachnospiraceae bacterium UBA2868 | reverse complement strand
GTCTCCTTTGAAGTGATATCCGTATCGTCAATCACTATCTTACCTTCCGTGGCCTTTTCCAGTCTGTTCAGGCAGCGAAGAAATGTGGATTTACCCGAACCTGACGGGCCGATCACACATACCACTTCTCCCTTATATACCTCCACGGATATATCCTTAAGGACCTCAAGATCTCCAAAACTCTTTTTCAGAT
>DEEW01000168.1:7304-7600 GCA_002350465.1 Lachnospiraceae bacterium UBA2868 | reverse complement strand
GCCATAAACGGATTATCATCCGGTGCATTACAGAATACTACAAGCTTGGCACATCCTATATCCGACTTCTCCGATGTTTCCTTGATTATCTGCCCCATGAGCCTGACTGCATCCATATCAATGCCGCATCTTGTTGATCCTACATTTACCGATGAACATACAAGGTTTGTTGAGCTTAAGGCCTCGGGTATGGATTTGATAAGGTTTTTATCCGCTTCGGTCATCCCTTTTGAAACAAGAGCGGAATATCCACCCAGGAAATTAACCCCTACTGTCTTTGCTGCATCATCCAGGGT
>DEEW01000168.1:5219-7260 GCA_002350465.1 Lachnospiraceae bacterium UBA2868 | reverse complement strand
TGCTGCCGCCCCTCCCACAAGGGCTATGGGAGTTACCGATATCCGCTTATTGACTATCGGAATACCGAATTCCAGTTCTATTTCCTTGCCTGTTGATACAAGGTCTTTGGCAACACGCGTAATCTTCTCATAGATATTATCGCAAAGCGTATCCATATCATCGGACACACAGTCAAGCAGACTGATGCCAAGAGTAATCGTCCTCACATCAAGATTTTGCTCGCCGATCATCTTGTTGGTTTCGTTTACCTCAAATATATTTATCATGTTATCTCTCCATATAAGAATCAAACTATGAAGCTTTACTACTTACTGCAATAAGAATTGAAGCACTTAGATGCGGTGCATAGACTCAAATATTTCTTCTCTCTGGCAGTGAATCACAACCCCTATCTCTTCTCCGATCTGGGTCAGTTCATTTGCAACATCATCAAAGGGTTTTGAGGATTCGCCCATATCTACAACCATCATCATATTAAAGAATCCCGACAGGATCGTCTGTGAAATATCGAGAATATTTATCCTGTTATTCGCAAGGTATGTACATACCTTGGCGATTATTCCCACCGTATCTTTTCCAACAACCGTTATCACTGTTTTTTTCATAGTTTTACACCCTTCCCTGAATTCTTTGCACCACCGGTTTTTGAGAGCCACGCCATTCACATAGAAAACTATGCACCACCGTTTAAACTGCAACCGGCTGGGTCACTTCAGACCTTAGCGCAACCTTTATGTCAAAATCGGACGGATCATAATCACACTCATCCATCATTATCTCAAGTCTTACAGCTTCGTATGCAAGTTCTGCCAGGTTGTTTTCCGCACTTAAATGACCGAGAGTTATTGATTTGAGATCATCATGCAAAAGTCTGCACAAAAGCCTTCCACAGTTCTCATTGGAAAGATGCCCTTTATCCGACAGTATCCTCTGTTTCAGAATATACGGATATCTTCCTACCTGAAGCATATTCACGTCGTGGTTAGCTTCAATAACGAGTGCGTTTACCCCCGAGAATCCTTCAATGATTCTTTCGTCATATGTACCCAGGTCTGTGCACACTCCGACAGACTCTTCACCGTGATCCACCCTGTAAGCCACAGGCTCAAGAGCATCATGACTGACAGCCACCGGCTTGACACTAAGGTCATCGATCATAAAATCATTATCTGCCGATATTTCCCTGAACAGAGACATATCGATGGGGCCGACACCCTTCTGCAATGTAATACCTTTTATTGTTCCGGCCGTGGCATACATAGGCAGCCCGTATTTTCTCGCCAGCACACCGATAGATGCTATATGATCCGAATGCTCGTGTGTTATGAGAATGCCCGACAGATCCGGGGTTGAGAGCCCCAACCGGTTGAGCCCCTCCTCAATCCTCTTTCCGCTTATTCCGGCATCAATTATGACATGGGTATTATCGCTCCCCACATATATGCAGTTCCCACTGCTCCCGCTTGCTATACTGCAGATCCTCATGATTTTCCCCTTATACTATTTCATTTTCAAGTACGAACTGATTTATCATTTGTGAAAAAAGCTTTGGAGAACGTCGTTACTTGACGAGGTTTTTTCGAGTCTAGTAACGTGACGTTCGGAAAGATGAGCGAAAGCGTCTTTTTGAGCAAATGGATAAATTAGTTCGTACGTAAACTACTCCCAAAAAATATCAAGGAAATCCCCTTCTTTAAGCTGCTCGGTAAATGTTGCTTTCTCACCGTTGAGCTTTGTTACAATTCCCTTACCTTCAGGCCTGTTCTTGAGATCAAAATCAATATATTCAAAAATATCAACAAATACATACTCAGGCTTTTTGTCCATGGTCACGGGATCTCCGTTCACGATCACCGTTACCTTTTTGTATTGGCTTTCCTCTTCAAGCCGTCTTGCCTCTTCTTTTTGCTGCTTGTACTCAACATACTCCTCATCAAGAGTTCCGTCATCGGCATACTGGCTGTTTTCAATAGATTCAGCCTCTACCGCATCCTCATATGTTTCTATCTCTTTTTTCCTCGCAGGTGCCTTCTGATTAAG
>DEEW01000168.1:3567-5192 GCA_002350465.1 Lachnospiraceae bacterium UBA2868 | reverse complement strand
TCCATTGTCCATATTACCGAGAAATTGTCATAGCACTTTGTATCCTTATCGGCAGTCTTGTTATTAACGTATATGTTCATATCAGGATTCAAAATCACATCCATGAACTCGATGATCTGCGATACCGTATAGTAGTTAAGCATCTTGATATCATCGCCTTCTTTGATGTCATAGAACTCCGACTGAAGATTGCCGTTAACCTCGGCAAACTTCGGAAGCTCTACCTTCTTATCGTTAACAATTACCGAAATCGTGCTTCCGAATTCCGGAAGAGATCCTATTGCGGCGGACGCAGCTTCTCCTTCCGTCGACTCCTCCACCTCTATCCTGTCTCCTCCGGTTATCGGTGAAGTAAGGCTTACTTCTCTGCCTTCAAGCTTTACAACCGCACCTTCACCTACCTCACCTCTTACTACATGAGGCTTGCCGTTTACCGTAAAATTAAGATCGGGACCACGCTTCGGGAACAGGCCTTCATTGGGGAATCCGGCCTGCATAGCCGCATCGGCAACAGTCAGATGTCCGTTATCATACAGTTTGATCCTCTTATCGTTAAAGGTCACAAATATAAAGTTATTCTTCTGGTCGTAGAAATTAAGGCAGATACCGATGGGTGTAACATACAGGCTGTCCTGAATGGCACCTTCAAACTGGTAATCAACGCTCTTAAATGCCTCCTCGCCACGAAGTGCCACACGCTCTGTCATGATACCCATCTCTTTTGCAAGCGCATCCGTAAATCCCGGGATTTTTCCTCCACCGCCCACTACAAATACGGCGGAAACCGGCTTGTCACCGTTTAATTCCTTGATCTTGTCCGATACGTCCTTGGCTATATCGGCGATAACACCTTCGGCAACCTTGTGCACTTCCTTGGGCTCCACTTTATGCTCAAGTCCCATGATATCCGTGAACTTGATCGTTCCCTTTTTGCACGAATCTATCTTGACATGCTCCGCTTCGTTAAAATCAAGCAGAAAACCTTTGGCTATAACCTCCGTAAGCTCGTCTCCGGCCTTCGGGATCATTCCGTAGGCGATTATACTGCCATCCTTGGTAATGGAAATATCACTTGTTCCGGCACCCACATCCACAAGCGCAATATTAAGCATCCGATACATGGAGGGAATTGCTGCTGTCATTGCGGCGATAGGCTCCAGAGTAAGGTTTGCGACCTCGAGATCCGCAATCTCAACAGCCTTGTACAGCCCGTCAACAACATCATCCGGAAGAAACGTGGCTATCAGGTCTACGGATATATTGTTTGCTTTGTGCCGCTCAAGTGTCGAGATCGGATACCCGTTCATATAATATTTGACAACCGTATATCCGACACAGTAGAACTTCATATCGGTGTTGTTCACAGCCTGAAAATCATCATATGCCTGCTCAACCCCAAGCATTTCAAGAGTATATACATGCTCCGCATCTATTGTTGTCTCTTCGGAAAACTCCAGTGTCGCCGATGAATTGATGGTTCTAAGCACACGTCCCGCAGCTGCGATACAAACTTCGTAGAGCTGTTTTCCGATTATCGCCTCCAGATCCTGTTTAACCTCTTTAATGGTATTTCCCACCTTCTCGATGTCATGGATCTGACCGTCAAGCATTGCCCTGGTCTCATG
>DEEW01000168.1:1168-3466 GCA_002350465.1 Lachnospiraceae bacterium UBA2868 | reverse complement strand
ATACTTCTCGTCCCAATATCGAGACCGAATACCAACTGCCCCGGATTTTTCTTTTTCTCAGCCACTTTTTCTTCCCTCACATATTAATTCTGTAACAAACGCTCCAGCTGTCCCTTGGTCATCTCCAGCGTCCCGCTGTTGTCTATAACGGCTTTGCAATACTTTCTGAACACTTCATCGGAGCTTTGCGATGCCATGATCCCTTCGATTTTCTCATCCGAATATCCGCGGCTGTCGCGAAGCCTCTGTCTTCTGACATTTTCATCAGCATATATGTACCACAGTTCATCAACTATCAAATCGTAATGATCTTCTATGAGAAGCGCAGCTTCAATGAAGAAATAATCAACCTGTTTCCTGCGATCTGCCTCTTTAATCATTGACAGGATACGCTTCTTTACCGCCGGATGAACGATTCCGTTAACCTTGTCCCGAAGATTCCCCGATTCTTCGGAGAAAATCATCTGCGCCATTTTTTTCGGATCGATTTCCCCGTCTTCCTGCAAAACACCTTCACCAAGCAGTTCCACAAGGGGTGCAAAACACACCTCTCCGCGAATCTCAAGGCTTCTTGCCAGATCATCCGCCTTGACTATAACGCACTTCGTCATGGAATCAATAAGCTTCAAAACCTCCGATTTGCCGGATCCGACTCCACCCGTAATTCCTATGACTTTCATTATTTCGCCTCGTACCAGTTACTGCCTGTTGATGTCTCCACAAGCATAGGAACCGAAAATGATACGGCACCTTCCATCTCCTCATGAAGGATCGCTTCTGCCCGCTCCCTTTCATCTATCGGAGATTCCAGCAGCAGTTCGTCATGCACCTGCAGGATCACCCGGGACGCAAGACCTTCCCTCTCAAGTCTTGTCTTGACACGGATCATGGCTATTTTCATAATATCCGCAGCCGTTCCCTGTATCGGTGCGTTCATTGCCACACGCTCACCGAAGGATCTTTGCATGAAATTGGAACTCGACAGTTCCGGAAGCGGCCTTCTTCTTCCGAATTCCGTAACTACATATCCTTCCTGCTTTGCCTTGTTTACGCATCCGTCAAGGTATTCCTTTACCTTCGGAAAAGTTGCAAAGTATTCTTCTATGAATTCCTTGGCTTCCTTCCTGGAGATGTTCAGATCTTCCGACAATCCGAATGAACTGATGCCGTATATTATCCCGAAATTAACAGCTTTGGCGTTTCTTCTCATTTGGGGAGTAACATCCGAAAGAGCCGTATGGAATACTTTCGATGCCGTGATTGCATGAATATCCGCTCCCGAATTAAACGCTTCTATAAGCGACTCATCCTTTGACAGATGCGCCATTATACGAAGCTCTATCTGTGAATAATCACCGTCAATAAAACACTTTCCGTCCTCAGGGACGAAGTACTTTCTGATCAGTCTTCCCTGCTCCATTCTTGCCGGGATGTTCTGAAGATTCGGCTCAGTACTTGATATTCTTCCCGTTGCGGTTATTGTCTGGTTAAATGTCGAATGAATCCTTCCGTCCGATGCAACGCAAGCCATGAGGCCGTCGGTGTATGTTGATTTGAGCTTGGCAAGTGCCCGGTAGTCCAGAATTTTCCTGACAAAAGGATAATCCGGTGCAAGCTTTTCCAGGACATCCGCTGCTGTCGAATACCCTTTCTTCGTCTTCTTGCCTCCCGGTATTCCCATTTTTCCAAACAATATCTCACCCAGCTGTATCGGGGAATTGATGTTAAACTCTTCCCCCGCTTCCGAATGTATATCCTTCTCAAGCTCTCTTATCTGCGCTTCAAGATCATTGCCGTATGCCCGAAGTTCCTCCGGCAGCAGCCTGATTCCCAGTCGCTCCATATCATACAGGCACGGAATCAGCGGCATCTCAATACTGCGGAACAGCTCGGTCATTCCGAGAGATTCTATGTTGTCGGTAACCGGCCGGTAGCATATCATACAAACGTAAGCATATGTACACATATATTCCGCAACCTTTTCCGGTTCTGTCATATAGCTTTCAATAAGCTCGCTTTTGCCGAACAGTTCCTTGCGGCTCTTTATTACCAGATTTCCGTATTCATTGGCCACATCCTCAATGGAATAATCATTCTTAAGAGGATTGCACAGATAGGCTCCGATGCATAGATCCGTTACACGCTCCCGGGCAAAATCACATGCTGCAAATTGCGGCAGCAGATTAAGCTGACTCTTTAGATCAAACGTACATATATCCGTTCCGGATCCGGTAACAGCCTGCGTGAAGCTTTCGCACAGACTTTCCGCAGCCCCCGGAGACGGTGAGGGAATAAATA
>DEEW01000168.1:0-1140 GCA_002350465.1 Lachnospiraceae bacterium UBA2868 | reverse complement strand
TTCCTTTGAAAACGATATTGCAAGTCCCACAGGCGAAGCTGCAAAGGAGACCATTTCAGCCTTTGATACGGAATCCAATACAGTTTGCATACTGCCGGCATCCGAGACGGTCCTGAAGGAATCCGTATAAGAGTCATCAACGGCTGTGGCTGCCCCTTCAAATCTTGAGAGCATATTCTTAAATCCCAGTTCCTTGACTATAAGATATGCTTCATTTGTGTATATATTTCCAAGAGCGGCATCTTCTATTTTCAGATCGATATCCGCGTTTGTGTCGATGGTGGCAAGCTTTCTTGACATTATTGCCATATTGAAATTCTCGGTCAGAGTATCCCTTACTGACTTCTTCGTGATCTCATGGATATGATTTTTCAGATTGTCAATACACCCAAATTGCTGCAGAAGTTCAGTTGCGGTCTTCTCCCCTATCTTCGGAACACCCGGAATATTATCGGAGGCATCACCCATTAGACCTTTGAGTTCAATGATCTGAAGCGGTGTAAGCCCGTACTTTTCCATAACGTCAGCCGTATGATAATCCTCTATTTCGGTCTTACCGCCCTTTGTCTTGGGAATTCTGATAAGGATCTTATCGGTTGCAATCTGCAGAAGGTCACGGTCTCCTGACACAAGCGTTACGTCATATCCGGCTGCCTCACCGCGCTTTGCAAGTGTTCCGAGCAGATCATCCGCCTCATAACCACCCTTTTCAATCGTAGTGATGTTCATGGCTGCCAGGAGCTTTTTGAGGTACGGCACCTGCTCCCGAAGTTCGTCAGGCATTCCCTTTCTCGTACCTTTATACGCCTCATACATCTTGTGCCGAAATGTCGGTTCATGGACGTCAAAGGCGATAACAAGACTATCAGGTGCTTCCTCGTTCATGATCCTGAACATTATGTTTAAAAATCCGTATATGGCATTTGTGTGAAGCCCGGCTGCGTTAGTAAGGTCGCGTATGCCGTAAAACGCTCTGTTTATTATGCTGTTGCCGTCAATAAGCACAAGCTTTTTGCTCATATTTTATCCTTGAAAAAACTCTCAAAAAACTATTCCGAAAAAATGCGACAAAAATCCAAACACTTCATAAACGATTATGATCATCGAAAACACTTCAAGAATACGCAATACATCCTCATT
>DEEW01000195.1:2039-8214 GCA_002350465.1 Lachnospiraceae bacterium UBA2868 | reverse complement strand
GACTACAGGTTCAATCCGGCCATTGATTCATCCGACTCAATTCTTGCGCTTATATCGGGAATTCTGGTACCGGTATTTCGCCCTGTAGGTTTGGGAGACTGGAGAATAGTAACTTCTCTGTTTTCTGGTTTCATAGCAAAAGAGAGCGTAGTAACCACACTTACGGTACTGTTCGGAGAAGGCGTGGAGAATGCAATGAGCCCCATTACGGCCGCATCCCTTCTTGTATTCAGCCTTTTATATACTCCGTGTATAGCAGCAGTCGCATCGGTAAGAAGGGAACTTGGCGGCAGGTGGGCGTGCTTCATAGTCATATGGCACTGCATTGTCGCGTGGGCAGCATCGTTTATCATATTTCATATCTTATCATTATTCATATAAAATATGGCATAAAACCTTTGTGAGTGATATAGTTATAATTGGTTGTTCTAGGGATTCTCAAGTTTTTTAATGAGGTAACGGATTATGATTTTTAAAACATCTCGCGTAACTAAAGCGGCAATTACACTCCTTGTTGCCGCTTGTTTTTGTACGGCAGATCCTGTGGAGACAGCGGCGTCATCGAGCCGTGATGTGTTCGGGATAAATGCCGACTACACATCTGTTTTGTACGATTCCACAAACGGGATGCCTACATCCGAAGCAAATGCAATAGCGCAAAGTTCAGACGGATTCATATGGCTCGGAGGATACAGCGGTCTGGTACGCTATGACGGAAATTCATTCTACCGCTATGATTCGACTTCGGGGATATCCTCTGTTTTTGCCCTCTATGTGGATGAAAACAACAGGATATGGATCGGAACAAACGAGAACGGCGTAGCCATGCTCGATTTTGACGAGACCAAGGTTTACGGACGGGTAGAGGGCATCAGATCCCATTCTGTACGATCGATAACAGAGGACAAGAACGGAAACATAATAATCGGAACAACGCAGGGACTGGCCTATATTGATGCAACCACACTTGAGATACATCCGATCGACGATCCGCAGATAAATCAGGAGTATGTCAATAACCTGGAAAAGGACAGCGAAGGAAATGTATACGGACTTACAAGTGACGGTGCATTATTTACACTGGAGGATCTTGCCGTAACCGCATTCTATCCTGCCGAGAGTATTGGGGGAGAGCAGGCCAATTCGCTTTATGCAGATCCGGACATGCCGGGTATAGTCTATATTGGTACCATCGGGTCTGAAGTCATAACCGCTACGGTCAGCGACAAGAATCTTACCGTAACCGATACAAGATCGGTATTGCCGCTTAATAATATTAATTCGATGGTTAAAAGGGGTGATGATCTCTGGATTACGGGGACAAACGGATTAGGATATCTGGATGACGGTGGAACATACCACGGACTGGGCGATACACCTATGAACTATTCAATTACCAATGCCATGGTGGACCATGAAGGAAATCTATGGTTTACATCCACCAGACAGGGTGTAATGAAGATTGTTCCCGACAGGTTCATGGACATTGGAAAAATTGCGGAACTTGATTCAAGAGTAGTTAATTCAACCTGTGTAAACAGCGGTAAACTGTACCTTGGAACAGACAGTGGGCTTGAAATACTAAGTGCAGGTGATTACAGCAAAATAGAAGACGAGCTGACGGCGTACCTTGAAGGAGTCAGGATAAGGTGTGTCAAAAATGACGATATGGGCAGGCTGTGGCTGTGCACACACGGGGATACAGGGCTTGTTTGCTATGATCCGAAGGACTCTTCGATCACCTCATTTAATGAGAGCAACGGCCTCGAGGCAAACCGTGTCAGAACAGTTTTGCCAAGATCGGACGGAAGTGTGGCAGCTGCAACCGGAAATGGGGTGTTCATAGTAGATGGCGGGAAAATCACGGCCCACTACGGTCAGGAAAACGGTATAGCGGTTCCCGAAATACTGACTGTTGAGGAAGATGAAAACGGAGTTCTCTATCTTGGAAGTGATGGAGATGGAATATACGTTGTGGACGGAAACCGCGTGTCAAGGATGGGAGTGGATGACGGACTCACAAGTGAGGTTATTCTGCGTATCAAGCGCGATGACGAAAGAGGCCTTATGTGGATAATCACATCCAATTCCATTGAATATATTAAGGACGGAGAGGTTAAGGCAGTATCACAATTCCCGTATTCAAATAATTATGACATCTTTTTTGATGATAACGGGGATGCATGGGTTCTCTCATCCAACGGTATTTATATAGCCAATGTGGGTGATCTTATCAAAAACGAAAGTATAGATTATGATTTTTACAATTTGCGAAGTGGCCTTCCCTACATGGCTACAGGTAATTCAAGAGATTATCTGGCAGATGACGGAATGCTCTATATAGCAGGTACGACCGGAGTCTGTGCGGTAAATATCAATGCAGATGATCCTGAAAGCAGTAACGTCAGTCTTGTGGTTCCTGCGGTAGAGATCGATGACAGGGAAGTGATACTTCGAAATGACAGTTCAGTCTCTCTTCCTGCCGGAAGTAAACGTCTGGTCATTAAGGCATATGCACTTGCCTACGGACTTTCCAACCCGACGATCAGTTACTGGCTGGAAGGGTTCGATACTGAGCCGATAGTCACCAATAAACAGGAACTGACACCGATCAGTTATACAAACCTTGACGGTGGAAAATACAAGTTCCACATGAGCCTGTTAGATGATAAGACCGGGGAGGAAATAGACTCGGTTGAGCTTGTCATCTCCAAGGAACACTCCATATATGATAATGCCCTGTTCTGGCTGGCACTCATAATTCTCGCTGTTGCCGCTACCGGCATCGCAATGTACAGAATGTTTTCCAGCAGGCAGCAGGCACTGCTCAAAAAGCAGGAAGAGGACAAGAAGTTCATCGATCAGATCATGCATACTTTTGCAAAGAGCATTGATCTGAGGGATCAGCAAAATCAAGGGCATTCATTCAGAGTTGCATATTATACAAGGCTTATAGCCGAAGAATTGAAGGAAAAGCGGGGATATACCCAGGATCAGATAGATGAATTCTATCATATAGCACTTATGCATGATATCGGCAAGCTCAGTATTCCCGACAGGATACTCAATAAGCCTGAGCGGCTTGACGATGAGGAATATCAGATAATGAAGACTCATGCCGAAAGCGGAGCACATATGCTTAAAAACGTTACCATTGTACAGAATCTGTCAGTGGGAGCAGGTTGTCACCATGAGAGAATGGATGGAAAGGGATATCCGAAGGGACTTAAGGGTGAGGAGATACCCGAGGTTGCAAGGCTTATTGCGGTAGCTGATACTTTTGATGCCATGTACTCAACAAGACCGTACAGAAAACAGCTTGATATAAGTGTGGTTCTTGACGAGATCAAGCGGATAAGAGGCACACAGCTTGATGCCGATGTGGTTGATGCTTTGCTGGCATTAGCTGATAAGGGAGAGCTTAATAAAGAAAAGGTTGATGAAGCCATTAGTAATCTTGATGTTAACAAGGAACATGTTGAAATGGTTGAGGAAGTAAAGGAACCTTTATCGGATCAGATGAGTGAAGATGAGGAGTTCCTCAAAAATCTGGGCTTTTAAAGGGGAGGGAAGTTTATGCTTAAGTTGTTTCCGGATTATACAAAAATGAACGAAGGGGGCACAAAAAAAGAAGCTATTCATCCGATGCTTTTACTTGTAATCGTCGTGGCGATTTGTGCTCTTCTGTCGTACATCATACCGGCGGGTCAGTACGATAGGGGTGTACTGGAAGAGAGCGGAAGGGAAGTGGTTGTACCGGACAGCTTTCACTACATAGAAAGAACTCCGGTTTCGCTCTTATCGCTCCTTATGTCGCTGACATTAGGGCTTCAGGAGGCGTCTTATATTATTTTCTTCCTGATGATCATCGGAGGAATGTTTGCAATAATAAACGGAACCGGTGCGTTAAATGTTGCTATGGCCAATGTATTAAAGCGTCTTAAGGGACATGAGCTTCTGATGATCCCGATACTTATGACAGTGTTTGGATGCGGTGCTGCCTTTTGCGGTAATTTTGAAGAATTTCTTGTGTTTGTACCGCTTATTCTGGCAAGCTGTATAACTGTCGGATTTGATTCGCTTACAGCGGTGGGAATCATATTCATTGCAGCCACAGCAGGTTATGCGGGTTCAATTACCAATGCATTTACGGAAGGTCTGGCTCAGGACATAGCGGGTATCCCGCGATTTTCGGGTATGGGGCTGAGAGTGTGCATGTTCATATGTCTTCTGGTTGTGTCTATATTGTATGTAATGTTCATGGCACGGGCTGTCAGGAAGAGCCCCAAGTTTTCGGGGTCATATGTATATGACCAGGAGTACAACAAGGGCAAGAAGATCAACCTTGATAATGTATCAAAGCTTACGACACGTCAGATTTACGCGATTCTTGTGTTCCTTGCGGGAATGATTTTTGCCGTGTTCGGCATCATTAAATGGCAGTATTACGTGGATGAACTTGCCGGAATCTTCCTTGCGGTCGGTATCATCGGCGGAGTAGCAGGGGGATTAAAGCCGAAGGAAATATGCGAGAATTTTATCAAAGGCTGCAAGGATATGGTATTGCCCTGCATTATGATAGGTCTTGCAAATGCCGCCATAGTTCTTCTTGGGAATGCAAATGTGATGGATACGATACTTCACTCATTGTCCGGCATTCTGCAGAAATTCCCGGGACCGGTAATGCCCATCGGAATGTTCATATTCCATGAGATATTTAATGTCATTGTGCCTTCGGGCTCGGCTCAGGCAGCGATCACGATGCCTCTTATGACCACACTTGCGGACAAGGTCGGAATGACAAGGCAGACCGCGGTACTTGCATATCAGCTCGGAGATGCATTTACGAATATTCTGGCACCTACAGGCGGTGAAATACTTGCAGCTCTCGCCATTTGCAAGGTTCCTTTCTCCAAATGGGTCAGATATCTCATCCCCATATTCATCATATGGTGGCTGGTTGCTTTTGTATTCCTTCTGTATGCTGCAAGCACAGGATTTGGTCCGATGTAGGGCAGGTTAATACTATGGAACAGTTAAATTTGTTTACAGATTCGCCTTCCTCTTTTTCAAGGGCGCCCCTGGCATCAAGACTTCGTCCGGAAACGCTTGACGAATATGTGGGACAGGAGCACCTTGTCGGAAAGGGAATGCTGCTTAGACAGCTGATAGAGACGGATCAGATATCATCAATGATTTTCTGGGGACCTCCGGGTGTAGGCAAGACTACTCTTGCGAGAATAATCGCAGGGCATACCCACGCTCATTTTGTGGAGTTTTCCGCAGTAACGAGCGGTATCAAGGAAGTCAAGGAGGTAATGAAAGAGGCCGAGGATAACAGGAAGCGTGGTATCAAGACGCTCCTGTTTACGGATGAGATACACCGTTTTAACAAGGCTCAGCAGGATGCTTTTCTGCCCTATGTGGAAAAGGGCAGTATTGTGCTTGTGGGAGCCACGACGGAAAATCCCTCGTTCGAGATTAATTCGGCTCTTCTGTCCCGTTGTAAGGTTTTTATACTGAAGGCTCTTACGGAAGAAGACCTCTTCAAGCTGCTAAAGCACGCACTTACATCTGAAAAAGGATTTGGAACCTCGCAGATAGAGATTACTGATGATGACCTGCATGCTATTGCAATGTTTTCAAACGGAGATGCGAGAACGGCTCTTAATACCCTTGAGATGGTTGTCAACAATACACCACTTGATTCCGAAGGCATCATAAGGGTTACGACCGAAACAGTGGCACAGTGCATGGACAGAAGGTCACTTCTGTACGACAAGAACGGAGAGGAGCATTACAACCTTATCTCCGCGCTTCACAAGTCAATGAGAAACTCAGATCCGGATGCTGCCGTCTACTGGATGTGCCGGATGATCGACGGAGGAGAAGATCCTCTGTATATCGCAAGGAGAATGGTGAGATTTGCAAGTGAGGATGTGGGTCTTGCCGACTCCAATGCATTGAATGTTGCGATAAATGCATATCAGGCCTGTCATTTCCTAGGACTCCCGGAGTGCAACGTCCATTTGGCGCATGCCGCGGTATATCTGTCGATGGCACCGAAATCAAATGCACTTGAGAGGGCATGTATCGATGCTGCTGCGGATATAGCCGAATCTCCTGCAGAGCCTGTTCCGATGCATATAAGGAACGCTCCGACAAAGCTTATGAA
>DEEW01000195.1:385-1757 GCA_002350465.1 Lachnospiraceae bacterium UBA2868 | reverse complement strand
GGGTTCGATTCCCGTACCCTGCTTCAACAGATTACGATTTGTAGGATTCAAAAGGATAGAGACCTCATTCGCCACGCTTGTGTGAGCGATGAGGTCTCTGTTCTTTTTGACATGCAAAACCAAACGCAGCTATGGTACAATTCGTAGGAGAGATGACAAAGGAGAAAAGAAGATCGTTTATAGCTGATAGGAATATTAGAAACGCAGGAGGATTTACGACTTGAAAAGAAGAATTATCGTATCTCTTATCTGTATTTTTATAATGTTGATGACAGGCTGTAATGTAAACGTCAATGTACCATCATCTTCGGGATTGTCAGACACATCGATAGTTGAGCACAAAGTGGGAGACTATTCCCAAAAGATGACAGATGATACTGCCAAACAGTTTGGAGATGAACTCAGTGCCTTCGAGATCACTGCAGAGCAGAGGAAACTTGCCGCGAACAATGAAGCCGGCTATCCGGAACTTGATGCCGGAAGAGGTAATCCGAACTGGATCAACACTAAAGTTAGGTCTGCATTTACCAGGCTTATGGATTTTGCAAATGAGGAATGCCGTCTTGCGATGGAGAACAAGGATATGGCNNATGGCCGGACACGGCAATAAAGATGGTATCTCGGAGCGCTTCGATAATTTTATGAATGAGGAAGATGAGATTGACAGTTTTCTTCTTGATGCGGTCAGTCACTGTGAAAAGGAACTTGGTATGGACAGGGATGATCTTCTGTTTGAGTTTTCGAACGGGATCATAGGAGACTATTATCCCGATCCGAGCCGATGCCTTGAAAACACTGAGAAGATACTGAATGAGTATATCACATCTACGCTTTTTAACGGAAAGACGATTGAGGGTGGCACGGATATATTCCCCACAGAAGGAGGATCTGCTGCCATGTGTTACGTTTTTCACTCATTAAACCATAACCATGTATTGAAACAGGGAGATAAGATAGCGATAGGTACGCCGATCTTCACCCCGTATCTGGAGATTCCCGATGTCAATGATTACGGGTTGGTTTCGGTTGATATCACATCGGACAAAGAGCATAACTGGGACATTAATCCGGATGAACTTGATAAGCTGCGCAATAAGGATATCAAGGCCTTTTTTCTCGTTAATCCGTCCAATCCCGCATCACATGCTCTGTCTTCGCAGACCATTGAAAAACTTAAGGACGTTGTGAATGATAATCCGGATCTGATCATTCTTACGGATGATGTATACGGAACGTTTGTCCCCGGGTTTAAGTCTGTCTACAGTGCTATCCCGCACAATACGATCCTGGTCTACTCCTTTTCCAAACTATATGGCGTTACAGGATGGAGAACCGGACTTATTGCAATGAACAGTGATAATGTTGTGGATCG
>DEEW01000195.1:0-365 GCA_002350465.1 Lachnospiraceae bacterium UBA2868 | reverse complement strand
AGATGAAAAAGACCTTGAAAAGGAATACTGTATTGCAGTATCCGAACCCGACAAGCTAAAGTTCATTGACCGTCTTACGGCTGACAGCAGATCCATAGGCCTTTACCATACTTCCGGGCTTAGCACTCCGTCACAGATTTTTATGGACATTATGGCCTTGTCACATACAACATATGAGGAAGATGAGTATATAAAGACGGCAAATGCTATCATAAACGAGCGTTATTGTGCGCTGATGAATGCACTCGGGCTTAAGGCTGATACAGCAAACGATAATGCCAAATATTATGCGTTGATCGATATCAATGCCTTGATATGTGATAAATACGGAGAAGAGTTTGCCAAGTGGAGAGAAGATAATATTT
>DEEW01000074.1:3297-8338 GCA_002350465.1 Lachnospiraceae bacterium UBA2868 | reverse complement strand
AATAGAGTTCTGGATACTCCCATGCTGCTGAGCATAAGAGAGATAATAGATATAAACAGAAGAACAGTTATTATATCGAATGCTTTTCGCCCAACACTCTTTGCCGCCCTGCTGCCGCTAAAAAGTGACTTGAACCACCACCGTTTTTGTATACAGTGAATGATAAGGCATACAAAAAATCCCATCCCAAGAAGCTCATGTGCAACATTTTCGGTAAACACATAGAGCATCTGGACCAGGAGTATTAAGTACATTGCGATATCAATGATTTTTACAAAAACATTATTAGCTTTCATTTTAAAGACCCATGTGCGATATAGTCTACTGATTCAGATTGCTCTTCCTGTCAGGAATTACGAAATCCGGGTGTTCTTCGAGCCATGCCGTCTGCGGCATACATGAAAGCATTGAAATATCGTCCTCACTGATTTCAAAATCGAATACATCCATATTGGACTTCATATGCTCCGGTGTTGATGCCTTGGGTATGGGAAGTATGCCCTTTTGCAGAAGGAATCTTAAGTTTATCTGCTGAATGCTTTTTCCATACTTTTTTGCAAGTTTTACGAGTATCGAATTGCCTATCGTGGCATTCTCCCTTCCTCTTCCAAGCGGTGACCACGCCATCGGAATAACGCCGTTTTCCAGGCAAAATGCAACCGCACGCTCCTGAGAGTATCCGGGATGGAGTTCCAACTGATCAACAACAGGACGTATCCTGCAATTATCAAGTATATTCTTGAGGTGATGCGGAAGGAAATTACTAAGCCCCAGACGCCTTACCTTTCCCTGATCCACAAGGCTTTCCATTGCACGCCATGTTTCGATATCAAGAGCTTTCCAGTCTTCATCGTCTGCTCCTGTCTGTCTTGGCCAATGAATCATATAGATATCGACATAATCTGTTTGCAGGCGGTTAAGCGAGCGCTCAATAGCCTTCGGGACATTTTCGGCTCCCATCTCATCGATCCACAGTTTTGTTTCTATAATGACATCCGATCTTGCGATCCCACTCTCGCGAAATGCATTTCCGAGAGACCTTTCCGTCTCATACAGCGATGCGGTATCAAAGAATCGGTATCCGCACTCGATAGCCTGCAATATCACATCCTTGTTGTCCGCAAATTCCTCATTGTATGTTCCGAAGCCTATCTTCGGAAGCTTGGATCCATCGTTCAGCGTGTAGAATTCGTTCATAGCCTGTCTTCCTTCCTTTTTTGAGAGCCACCTATTATTCATATGTTAATGCATCTATCGGATTCATCTTGGCTGCCTTGTTGGCCGGATAATACCCGAAAAACAATCCGATGGCCATAGAGAAACCCACACTCTCAACAATACTTGCTATCGAAGCGTGTGCCTCGGCATCCATGGCATTGGCGGCAATCGATCCACCCGTAACACCTATGATTATACCAATAATTCCGCCGATAATACACAGCACCATTGCCTCTATGATAAACTGAAGCCTGATGGAGCTGTTTGTCGCCCCAAGTGCCTTGCGTATGCCGATCTCACGCGTCCTCTCGGATATTGATACAAGCATTATGTTCATAACACCGATTCCACCGACGAGAAGCGCAATCCCCGCTATTATAGAGATGGCTGTTGATATAGTCCCCATCATTTTGGTCAGTTCTTCAAGCACGCTCTCAAAGCTTGATGTTGTAACTTCAAAATTCCGGTTCGTGTGATAATATCTGTCGAAGAATATCTGTATCCTGCTCCGAAGCTCATTTGTGTCGATTTGTGCGTCCGGTGATTTTACAACCGTAAAGCTCGGATATCCGTCGGAATGTGTATGCTTCTTCACACATCCCAGCGTCGTGTACAGGTCCGTCTGTCTGTCGGCATTAGCTCCGAACAGCATTCCCGAATCATCAAGCTTATATACACCCACTATCGTAAAATCATAGAATTTCTGTCCTATTACCACCTCAACGACCTTTCCGATCGCTTTATCATAATCTTCGGTATTGTATAGTTTTCTTACAGCATAGTCGGATATAAGGCATACCGCTTTGCCGCCTTTTATTGCCTTATCTCCTATCTCGCGTCCCGCAAGGAGAGTCAGGTTCTGACCTTTGAAATACCCTTCGTCCCCTCCGGTCACCGCAACGGTTGCGCTGTTCTTTATCTCCGTGATTTTTCCCGTTCCGAGGCTCTCACTTAGTATAATATACTCAATTTCATCGCTGAAATTATTAAGGAAATCCCCGATCATATTATCCTTAATAAAATCACTTTCCTCGGGTGTACGAATGATCCTGTATCCTTCAAACTCAAGACCGCTTTCATCCCCCTTGACCTTTTCGGTCTCTCTCTGTGTGACACCCACCGAAATGTTGGATGCACCCATATTTGTCATCGTAGAGGCGAATGACGTAGTAACGGAATTGCCCACCGTTTGAATCGCAATTACCGAGCCGATTCCGATAATGATGCCCAGCATTGTCAGAAACGACCTCATTTTATTGGCACGGATGGCCGCAAGGGCCATCGAAATATTCTCACCCAGCAGCAACTCTTCCGCCACCTTTCCTCTCACTTATTATCAGTCCGTCATGAAGCGTCATGATACGCTGCGTTTCCTCCGCAAGTTCCGGAGAATGCGTTATAAGCACGATTGTTTTCCCCTGCTCTTTGTTAAGCCTGTGAAAAATATCCATTATAAGCCTTCCGGTCCCCGAATCAAGCGCACCGGTCGGCTCATCCGCAAGTATTATTGCCGGGTCGTTAGCCATTGCCCTTGCTATGGCAACTCTCTGTTTCTGACCGCCGGACAGCTCATCCGGCTTATGACTCATCCGGTCATCCATTTCAACAAGCCGGAGAAGTTCCTTTGCTCTCTCACTTCTCTCTCTTCTGCCCATACCGGCGTAAAGCATCGGGAGCTCTACATTTTTAAGTGCCGTAGTTCTGGCAATCAGGTTATACGTCTGAAACACGAATCCGATCTTCCTGTTTCTGATAGCCGAAAGATCATCTTCCCTTGCGTCGAACATATCCAAACCGTCCAGATAATACTGTCCGCTTGTTGGCAGATCGAGTGCGCCGATAACATTCATAAGAGTTGATTTTCCGGAGCCTGACGGCCCGACTATGGCAACAAATTCTCCCTCGTAAACTTTTAGGCTGACTCCGTGAAGAACCTCAAGTTCATTGGGCTTACCGATATAATATCGTTTGACGATATCTTTCATATCTATGATGAGCTTTTGTTCCATGACCGTCCTAGTATCCGCCTTCCATCATCATCGTAAAATCATCGGGAAGCTCACCGGCCTGGCTATTGACCAGCACGGTCATTCCCTCTTTTATATCCGGTGATATGACTTCCGTATAATAATCTCCCTCAAGTCCGATCTGTACGGGAACTTCTCTTGCCCCCTGAACCGATGCAAGAGGCGATGTGCTGTCATTTGTTGCCAAATCAGCTGTTTCATTCTCTGTACCCTTCATCAGTCCGTCAATGCCTATAACGGGTATCCCGCCGCTCTTGTTCTCTTCCGGAGCAGCATTTGAGGCGGTCTTGTCCAGAACATATATAACATTTGCCCCACCCTCTTTTTGTTCTATTGCATCATATGGCACCGCCAGAACATCCCTGTGTGTATCAACGATTATATTAATTTTCGCGCTCATCCCGAGACGCAGCCTTTCGTCTTTGTTAAGAACATCTATCTTTACTTCAAATGTATTTGATGTAGAACCGGTTGCTGTCTGCGGACGTGTTGCTGTGGGAGCCACAAAGCTCACTATTCCCTCTAACTCGTCATCTCCTGTTGCATCAGTCATGATGACCACACGCTGTCCGAGCTTGACATTGTTGATGTCATACTCATCTATCTGGGTAGCAACCTCAAAAACATCAACCGCCTGAATGGTCATCAGCGCACCGGTATTTGCCTGATAGCCGTTTCCTTCCTGCGCATTGACCTCTGTAACAAGACCTGATATGGGTGCAGTCACGATATAGTTTTCAAGCGTATCCTCATTCTGCTCCTTCTGACGTTCTAGGTTCTTAACAGCGTCATTTGCCTGAAGATTTCCTTTATTGTAGTTATAATCCGTTTTCGCATTACTGAATCCCGCATCATATCCGGCCTTGTTAAAATCAACGTATGCAAGATCATAGTTGCGTTGTGCAGTGTCTACGGCAGTCTGTGCGGACTCTTCTGCTTTGATATAGGTGTCTATACCTGTATCATATGCCGATATTGTGGAATTATATTCACCTATTTTTGACTGTAAGTCACTTATCCTGTTTTGATAATCAAGATTCTTTCGTATGTTGGCTTCCTGTGTCAGATCCGGGGCAGAGTCCTGCCACTGTTTATAGGCAACCTGAGTATCTTCAAGCTCATCCTTTTTCCCACCAATCTTCTCCTTAGCTTCTTCGTACTTTCTCTTATAATCCCCCGTTTCCNNCTCACATGCTTTTGCAAGATCATCCTTAGCCTTCTGCAGATCCTTTTCAGCCTTCTGGAATCTCTCATATGATGTTGCAACAGCGTATGTCTGCAGGTCATAATTATTGACATGTGTATAGTCACGATCCTTGCTGTCAAGTGCCTTGGCCTGTTTTGCCTCGGTTATGTCTTCTTCAAGCTGTCCTATCTTCTTGTTGATATCTTCGACCGAAAAGGTCACTACTACGGCACCCTCTTCAACCATGTCACCGACCTTGTAGTTAACCTCTTCAATCTTAACCCCCGCAAGCGGACTGGTAAGCGTCCTGACATCCTTACTCTGGATCGTTCCCGTAGTCGAAATGGAGTTGGTTATATCCATTCTTGTGATCTCGGCTTCCTGGGTAGTTCCGGCTGCAAGAGCCTCGGCAACCTGCTTTGACACCTTTACAACCCTATATATGATAAAGCCGACGATACCGGCTATTACGGCAGCTATGATCACCCACTTGATCCATGACTTTTTCTTTTTCCGGTTAAATGTCTGCACGGACACTGAATCTGTTTCTTTGGTTTTCGTTTTCTTCTTCGGCTTTTCCTTAATCTCTTCGGAAATATCCTCTATATCG
>DEEW01000074.1:257-3277 GCA_002350465.1 Lachnospiraceae bacterium UBA2868 | reverse complement strand
GTTACAGATTCTGTTGTAATTTCTTCCGTTAATTCTTCTGACTTATCAATATCCTTGCTCAATCTCTCAACCTCCGCGTTTTTGCGTTGCATCTCCCGTTCCGAAGGCAACACTACATATTGTACCAAACCTTACATTTTCATACAACATTTATAGTCCGAAAAATATGGTCAAAATATGTTAAAATATCATTATGAACAGAACAAATAAAGACAAATACGGCATCGGTATCACCAAATGGTGCCGCGAATACGAAAATCAACTGAACGAGGCACTTAGCAAGAAGCCCGGAACCGATGAACTTGCCCGGATGCTCGCAATTCATGAAAAAAGGCTCTCGTACCTTATGCACGAGCGCCTCATTCATCTTATAGTTGTCTTTATAACTGTAATTCTTGTGCTGTTCTCAATAGCCCTTATACTGTTTTGTCCGGAAGCGATCCCTGCAGCGCTTCCGATGTTTCTCATACTGTTTGTGCTTCTTGTTTTCTACATCAGGCACTATTTCTTTCTCGAGAACACCGTGCAGCACTGGTACCGGCTCACCGAAGAGATCGAGAACATGATCTGCAAAGGCTGAGTCGGTTGTTTGCACGCCTCACTCTTCCCAGAACAGTTCATCAAGAGTTTTGTTCAATGCCTTGCATATCGCAATGCACAGATTTATTGTCGGGTTATAATCTCCCTTTTCTATTGCGCTTATCGTCTGTCTGGATACTCCGCACTTTTTTGCAAGATCATCCTGTGACATATCCAGTCCCGCTCTTGCGGCTTTTAATCTGAGATTTTTCATAGTTTACTTTTTACTCCTCCTTATCAGATGCTCCGGCATCCAGCCTGTCCTTGATGATAAGTTCTGCCGCAACGATAAGAAACAAGATGACGATAAGCAGGTTTGCGGCACTGTCCGACAATACCATATTTTCTATAAATGTTCCGTTTGCGATATTCGCGATAACAACCAGAAGGTTGACAAGCCCCGCGATTATACAAATAGCATAGAATCTTTTCCTGTTCGTATTGAGTCCGTAATATCCGTCATTCCATATGCTGTAAGTGACCTGAACCAGAATACCGATAAAAATAACAAGAAAATCCATCGTTAATCTGTTCGCAAATACAATGCCCGCGGTATCAATGCATATAACAATGGCAGCTCCTATCACACAGCCCCAGAAGCCGTACATATATGCTCTGCCCCGGACAGCTTCCTGTCTCTCATCATAGTGAGTCTTCAGTTTCTTGTCCCTGTTTACGTATCTGAATACGATCACGCATATCAGAAGACCTACAATTATTCCGAATGCAATTCCTGATGCTTTTCCTATACTGTAACTATCCATATCTCTATCTTCCCTCCTAAGATCACGGCATTTGACATCCGCTTCCCTGTTTTTAATAATCTCCGAGTTATACTCTGCCTGTAACATGGGGGGATTGACATTGGCCTTCTGCCCTCCCTCTGAATGGTATAATAACCCTTCAATAGAAATATGTCAAGTATATTTTACATTTTTCTTTCATGGGATGATTTTTTCCACGGACCCGTGGTAGGAAAACAACTGCAAAACCTTGCGGTTACTTTATTTCTCCCAGAAACGACTTCATCGGATTTATTTTCTTTGCAACATCATAGATTGAATCCTGCTCGTTTTGAACATAATCAAGCAGCTGTGAGATCTCTTCGTCGGAAAAGCCATTATTACTGACCTTCCGGCATTCGGGGAGAGCAAACTCGGCTGTTTTTGCCCCATCCTCGAACAGAACGTACACTGCCTTGCTGTCTTTACTTCTTGTCATCGTGGATACGCTCATTTTGATCTCACTGTTCATGTTATTTCCCCTTATTATCTTCTAAGCGCCACACCACTATAGGCTCGCCCCGAAAGCTGTGCCACTATGGGCTCGTACCCTCAAGTGCTTCGCACATGGACTTTACATATTCGTATACGTGATCCGGAGACTCCTTCCCGTACCGCTCGATTATCCGAATTATCGCCGATCCGACGATGGCTCCGTCCGATATCGACGCCATTTTCCGGGCCTGCTCCGGTGTGGAAATACCAAAACCTATTGCACATTTTATATCGGTATTTTCACGTATGATCTTAACAATAGACTCAAGATCCGTGCTTATCTCGCTTCTGACTCCCGTCACTCCGAGACTTGATACCAGATAGATAAACCCTTCGGCCTCCTTCGCGATCATGGATATCCTGTATTTCGACGTAGGAGCGATAAGGGATATCAGATCGACACCGTTTTTATGACATGCTTCCCAAAACTCACCCTTCTCCTCAAAGGGCAGATCCGGAAGTATCAGTCCGTCGATGCCCACTTCCTTACAATTTGAGAGAAAATCATCCGCTCCGTATGAATACACCACATTGGCATAGGTCATAAATACCATGGGAATCCTGACATCCCGCCGAAGATCCCTTACAAGATCGAATATCTTATCCGTTGTAGTTCCCGCTGACAAAGCCCTTATGTTTGCCGCCTGGATAACCTCACCCTCCGCCGTAGGATCCGAAAACGGAATCCCCAGTTCTATAAGGGAGGCTCCTGCCCGAGCCGCAGCGCGAACGATTTTTGCCGTTGTTTCAAGGTCGGGATCGCCACATGTGATAAAAGGTATGAACGCCTTTCCGCCTTCAAAGGCCTTGTAAATGTTACTCATTGATGTCCTCCCCTCTGTATCTGGCTATGGCCGCACAGTCCTTGTCTCCGCGTCCGGATATGGTGATCACCATAAGCTCATCCGGCTTCATTTCGGGTGCGATCTTAATAGCATGTGCCACGGCATGAGCCGATTCTATCGCAGGTATTATGCCTTCTGTCTTGGCAAGATACTCGAATGCACACACAGCCTCCTCATCGGTTACCGGTACATATTCCGCTCTTCCTATATCGTGCAAATAGGCGTGTTCCGGGCCTATCCCCGGATAATCAAGTCCTGCGGAAATCGAGTACACCGGTGCGATCTGTCCGTACTCATCCTGGCAGAAGAGTGACTTCAT
>DEEW01000074.1:0-185 GCA_002350465.1 Lachnospiraceae bacterium UBA2868 | reverse complement strand
AGCCTTCCGGTTGCTATTGTTGCTGCGGTCTCATATGTATCCACACCTCTTCCCGCAGCCTCGCACCCAATTAGGCGCACCGAATCATCGTTTATAAAATCATAAAATGTACCTATCGCGTTAGAGCCGCCTCCAACGCAGGCCAACACCACATCGGGAAGCCGTCCTTCCGCCTCAAGCATCTG
>DEEW01000017.1:2591-4890 GCA_002350465.1 Lachnospiraceae bacterium UBA2868 | reverse complement strand
ACACCTACGAAGACGCCGACACCGACGCCGACGCCTACTCCTACGAAGACGCCGACACCGACGCCGACGCCTACTCCTACGAAGACACCGACAGCAACAAAAGGGGCTACGATTACGGTCACCGGAGGAAGCGGATCCGAGACTGTCAGCAATCAGCTAAAGGCGGCAGGAGTGATAGAGAGTGCATCCGATTTTAACGCATATCTGTGCGCTCACGGATATGACCGAAGAATATCAACCGGAAGTCACGTTATACCGGAAGGTGCGGGATACGAAGAAATTGCAAGAATAATTACAAGAGGAAACAGATAGAAGAAAAGAGGCCCTTATGACTTTTGCAGAGTATTGGGCGCATTATACCGACGTCAAGAAGATGCTTATGTTCCTTGCATTGTCCTTGGCGTTTTCGGTTATATGCGTATTTTATATAATTATGATAGTTACCGTTCAGGCAAGGTTTGTACCTCGCAGTGAACGCAGGCACTTTTACTATGAAAGAGCAAATAATACGATACAGCGATTTTACGAGATGGTTTTTTCGGGAGCATCAATACTCTCTTTTCTGGCGCTGTACTACCTGATCGATCGATTTTCGCCTCAGGGCGAATTCAGGGAATTCTGGGATAACTACAAGGATTTTCTGCTGCTGTTTATGATATGCTTTTCCATCATATTCAATAATCTGCTGGATCGAGTTATTATTCCGCTGAAAAAACTGTCGAGAAGTGAAAGGGGAAGCGTAAGACTCTTGGGGATGCTGTATGTTATACTGATATTCCTGTATATAAAGTTTATATACGAAAACAATAATTATGACGGATTCATTATGTATTTCCTGGGGCTGATGATCGGACGTTTTATATATTTTGACGCATCGTTTCGGGAGGGGATAAGCACAATTCTTGAATCATTGAAAAATTTCCCGCTGCTGATTCTCGGCCTGGCCTATACGGGGTTTATGGCCTATACGGGATTTACTTCGGATTACCTGCTTGTCAGTAACGGTGTGCTCGTATCCACGTTTATAGCCCATATTTTTATGATCGTTGCCATATTTATTGTTCATCACAGTCATTTTATGTCGATTTTTATCAGAAAGGGCTGAACCTTTTTGAACTCAGACAGCGTCTTATATAGTGAAGGGGTAAAATATGCCTTTACAAGGGGAAATTTAGTCACTTATTAATTAAAATGTAATAATTATTCAAAAAAGTGTTGCATTTAATAATATTATGTGACATAATCTAAGTAACCGAAGGAATGTATATAGCCGTTTTACAGTTAGGAGGTCAGTTTTATGAAGAACAGGAAATTGATTGCAGGTTTGGCTGTCCTTGGTCTGCTTGTTGTTTCGGCAGCAGCATATTTTGGACTTGCCGGAGATAACAAAGTAGGATTACTTGAAGAGGATGCTTTCAGAGCTTCACTTGATATCCAGAATGAGAAGGTTGCTTATCTTGATTCCGAAGCGATCGCTCTTTCGAATGCATCCGATTCCGATACGGGACTTCGTTCGGAAGCACTTGATGCATACAATCAGGTTAACGAGGAGAGAGCTGCTGCAGGTCTTAGCAATCTTAAGTGGGATCAGAACCTTGAGACGGTATCAAGTGTCAGAGCCAAGGAGTGCTCGGTTAAGTTTTCACATACACGTCCCGATGGACGCCAGTGGTACACCGTTAACAGTAAGATCCAGGGTGGTGAGAATCTTGCCTTTGGATTTGATACAGCAGGAGATGCTGTTGATGCATGGATGAACAGCCCTACACACAGAGACAACATTCTTTACGATGAGTTCCAGAGAGTTGCTATCTCTATCTATCAGGATGATGACGGAACTAACTACTGGGCACAGGAATACGGCTATTGATAATATAGAAATGGCAGGGAGACGCGCAGGCGTCTCCCTTTTTTGTGTCATAAACAGTCCATGTTGTATTAAATAACATAGTGAATTTTATAAAACTACAATATATTGTTGCAAGAGGCAATAAAAAACTCTATAATATCTAACATATGGGGGATTATGTATGCGTGTAAGAAGGTTGAAACAGATACTTCTGTTCGGCCCGTATATGGTCTTTCTCGTTGCGCTGATAATGTGTGTCGTCCTATTTGTCATGATAATGCGACAGAACAGACGGATCGAGGCGATGGAGGAGGAGATCGGCCATATATCGATGAATCAGGACAGTCTTATCGAAGAAGTCAGTTCTGTCACATCTTCCGTTGATGAACTCGGCAGCGCGGTCGGAGCCATAAGCAATGAGCTGTCGCTTATTGATATAGGAGCATATGA
>DEEW01000017.1:735-2528 GCA_002350465.1 Lachnospiraceae bacterium UBA2868 | reverse complement strand
CGGAAAAGATACTCGATATTCTTGATGAGTACGGGGTTAAGGGCAATTTCTTTGTTGTCGGGACCGAAAATGCCGAACTTCGTAAAATGTATAAACGTATAGTAGATGAAGGACATGCTTTGTGCGCTCACTCCTATACGCATAAATACAGCGAAATATACTCATCCGTTGATGCGTTTACCGAAGATTTGGACAGACTGTACTCTCTCCTGTATGAGGTTACGGGAACAGAGCCGGTGGCTTACCGGTTTCCCGGCGGGTCAAGTAACAGCGTATCAAAGATTCCGATGAGTGAATTTATTAAAATTCTGGACAGACGCGGGATCAAGTATTATGACTGGAATGTTGTTTCCGGGGATGCAACTAATCCTATGCTTCCGGCGGAGAAGATCGTTGAGAATTCTCTGAGTGAGCTTAGTGAGTTTGAAGAGGCTATGATTTTGTTCCATGACCTGTCCAATAAAACCAGTACGGTTGAAGCACTGCCGGAGATAATTGAGGCGCTGCAGGAGAGCGATATTCCCATAGCCGTTATCGATGATACTACAATGACGATTCAGCACTACATAAATACAAAGTCAAAGTGAATGGAGGACGAAAAATGAGTTTTTTCAAGGATTTTAAGGACGATTTATCACAGGCGGTCAATGAATTGATGCCGGAGGAAGCAGCGCCTTCCGCAGCTCCGCAGATGGTTGATACTATTTCGGAATCAGCCGCACCCATCGGACNNGGACAGGATGATCTTGCCGAGCTTATCAAGGGATTGGACGATGCGGCTCCCGCAGCAGCTGAGCCTATATTTGAAGCTGCTCCCGAGGTATCATCAGCGAGCGTAAGCGTTCCCACACACGAGAATGAGCCGGCAGCACCTGCTCCGGAACCCGCTCCCGAAGCGGCTGCACCTGTTGAAATACCTGTATATACCGAAGAGGTTAAGCCTGCAGCAGAGCCTGTACCGGTTCCGGAAGAGCCCAAGGCGGCTGAACCTGCCAAGGTTGTAGAGCCTATTTTTGCTCCTGAGGAGCCCAAGGCAGAAGCACCGAAGGTTGTGGAACCTATTTTTGCTGCGGAAGAGCCGAAAGCCCCTGTTCCCAATCAGGTTACGGAGCCTATCTTCCCTCAGAACACAGAGCGTCCCGCTCCTATCAATTCTTATGCCGAAGGCGTTAACGAAACCGGTGTTATCCCCAACGGAATGACGGTTGTCGGAGATATAACAACAAACGGATCTCTTGACATTATGGGTACGGTTAAGGGTAACGTTACTGTAGCAGGCAAGCTTAACATTACAGGTAATATAGAAGGCGATTCCAAGGCTGATGAGATATTTGCCGACGGAGCCAGAATAATCGGCGAGGTTATTTCAAACGGAACCATCAAGGTAGGACAGAGCTCCGTTATCAAAGGAAACATGAATGCAACAAGCGCTGTCATCGCCGGTGCGGTAAAGGGTGATATTGATGTGAAGGGCCCCGTTGTTCTTGACTCGACATCCATTATCATGGGTAATATCAAGAGTAAATCCATCCAGATCAACAACGGTGCTGCGATCGAAGGTCTGTGCTCTCAGTGCTACGCGGAAGTCAGCCCTTCAAGCTTCTTCACAGAAGGTTAACATAATATGAAAAGAGTATTACTCAAACTTTCCGGTGAGGCTCTTGCCGGTGATAAGAAAACCGGATTTGACGAGGATACGGTCCGTATGGTTGCCGCTCAGGTCAAACAGATCACTGATGCCGGAACACAGGTCGGTATCGTTATCGGCGGAGGAAACTTCTGGAGAGGCAGAA
>DEEW01000017.1:280-651 GCA_002350465.1 Lachnospiraceae bacterium UBA2868 | reverse complement strand
GCAACATATTGACTCCCTTTGAGATAGGCTCGTTCACCAAGCTTTTTTCCAAGGACCGGGCTAATAAGTACTTTGAGAAGGGCATGGTTGTATTCTTTGCCGGAGGAACGGGTCATCCGTACTTTTCAACGGATACCGGAGTAGTTCTTCGTGCGGTGGAAGTGGAGGCAGAGGCCATACTTCTTGCCAAAGCGGTAGACGGCGTGTACGACAGCGACCCTGTGAAGAATCCTGACGCAAAGCGATTTGATGTTATATCCATTGAAGATGTTATTGACAGGAAACTGCAGGTTGTCGATCTTGCAGCGTCAATACTTGCAATGGAAAATCATATGCCGATGTATATTTTTTCCCTTAATGAGAAGGACAGC
>DEEW01000017.1:0-159 GCA_002350465.1 Lachnospiraceae bacterium UBA2868 | reverse complement strand
AGGAGTAAACATTATGAGTGAAAAAGTTAAAGAGTATTCAGACAAGATGCAAAAGACGTTAGACCATCTTCAGTCGGAGTATGCTGCGGTCCGGGCAGGACGTGCCAATCCTCATGTACTTGATAAGATTCGTGTCGACTACTACGGAACTCCCACTCC
>DEEW01000132.1 GCA_002350465.1 Lachnospiraceae bacterium UBA2868 | reverse complement strand
AGTCGCCTCGTCAAATATCAGAAGTTTAGGCTTAGGCGCTATGGCTCTTGCAATCATGAGCCTCTGGCGCTGGCCGCCCGATATTCCGCCCGAACCTTCCGAAATAACAGTATTCATTCCCATAGGCATTTTCCTGATATCCTCATCCATTCCGGCCATAGCTGCCGCATCCCACGCATCATCAAGCGTAAGGTTCGGATTCGAAATGGTAATGTTCGAGAATATATCTCCCGAAAACAGGCTGCTGTTTTGCATAACAACTCCGATATGTCTTCGAAGAGAACGAAGATCCAGCAGCGATATGTCCTGCCCGTCATAGTAAACGGCTCCTTTGCAGGGTTTCTCAAATCCCAGAAGGATCCTCATAAGAGTGGATTTACCGCATCCGGTTTTTCCCACGATCGCTACATACTGTCCCGGCTTGATCTTAAGCGTCATATCATCGATCACATAGGGGGCATTATCTTCGTACCTGAATGATACGTTGTTAAGCTCAATTCCCCCGCGAAGTCCGGTAACAACCTTTCTTGCTGCCTCTATCTCCGGTTCTGCATCAAAAACAGGCTGTATAAGCTTGATGACAGGCCTGATCATAGCGATGGTTCCCATTACGGTGGACAGCGCCGTAAAGGCTCCGCTCACCATTCCGTAGGCACTTGTAAACGCCATATAATCAGCTACCGTTACATTGCTTCTGATAGCGAAAAAATACATCACAATGCTTCCTGTCAGCATTACAGCCGTAATCACGGTACCTCCCAGCCGGAGTATTACCGGAGGATCATATAAATAGGTGGCCGCTTTAACATACTGGTCACCCCACTTGGCAAATGCTCTCTTTTCCGCACCGGCATTTTTGAGCTTCGGAACCCCGCTTATAAGAGAGTAAACCATACCTTCCTCACGTCCGGCCTCCCGAAGCTGCTCTTCCGTGATCTTCATCTGGTACATTATCATTACCACGGTGATCACAAAGGTTGAGATCATTATTGCAAGAGCGGGACCGCAAAGGGCAGGTGCAAAGGCAAATATCTGGCCTATGTAGATAAGAGAAAATATCGCAGTTATTCCGCTTGAAAACAGAGAGTTGAAAAGTGCCGAGCACATTCCGTTTACATTTGATATTCTTCCGGCCAGTTCACCTGCGGTAAACTGTCTGAAAAAGTTTGCCGGAAGAGACAGTATACGCATCATTATCGCACTCTCCGTAGCCAGACTGATACGGGTCGTTATATTGGTAACGATCATAGTCCTAATGGCTGTTAAAAGTCCCGATGCAAGAGTTATGCATAAAAGTGTCATTATCGCTGCCCCAAGAAGTGAAGTATTCTTCACCTTGAGCACATCCGAGTACAGGTATTTTGTTATAACGGGGATCGCCATTCCCGAAAGAGTCGCAATAAGTGTTGCCGCTATGATCCATGCAATATCGCCGGTATTAAGCTGGGAGAACATAAACTTTAGCAGATCCTTAAAATCCATCTTCCTAAGGGGAAGGGACTGATAAAAGCATATAGCCTCCTCGTTCAGTTCACTTTCATTGAATGATGTCACCTTAACGGTGTCGTCACTCCTACTGTTTCCGTAATAAAAACCTCCCGTGCTGCCGGGGATAACAGACACAATCTCACCGCTCTTGTTAGTCCCGATCATGGGATATATGGCATCTTTATGCCAGCCCTTTGTCAGTTTGATCCTGCGTCTCATGATCCCCGCCGGCCGCAGCATATATTCAAGCAATTCGTCGGTATCGGTTATATCATCCGGAAGCTCCTGCGGCTTGATGTGATAGTACTTTAAAATATCACATATCGCCCCGTACACGGAGTCCGTCCTGTTTTTTGAGCCGGCAATGATCTTTTCCACGCTGACGAGATTTACCATTTTCGCAACCGCGTCGGTAAGCATTTCATTATCAGTTTTTATTCTTTGTTTTATCTGTTCTTCAAACCAGTTCATATTCGCATTTCTCGTTTTCTATGAAAACCATACTTATTCCGCAGTCACAAGTTCTTCGTATTTCCCGTGTTTTTCAATTAGTTCGTCATGAGTTCCCGTCTCAACTATCCTGCCGTTATCAAGAACTACGATCTTGTCGCAGTCCCGTATTGTGGACAGTCTGTGGGCTATAACTATAACAGTGATGCCCCGCTCTGCTATCGATGTAACAACATCATGCTCCGTCACGGCATCAAGTGCACTCGTTGCCTCATCGAGTATTATTATTGTAGGATCCTGCGCAAGCACTCTGGCAATTTCCATTCTCTGTCGCTGTCCTCCGGAAAAATCCTTCCCGCCTTCAAGAATCCTGTGTCTGTAACCTCCGTCACGCTGCATGATATCTTCGTGGATCGCAGCATCTCTTGAAGCCATTATCACCTCAAAATCTTCAATCGAAGAATCCCACATTTTGATATTGTTGGATATGGTATCTTCAAACAGTATGATGTCCTGATCAACTACCGCAATAGAAGAGGTGAATATACTTCGGTCTATTTCCGACAGGAGCTTCCCGTCATAAAGTATCTGTCCGCTCCAAGGCATATACAGTCCCGAAATTAATTTTGAAAGGGTTGATTTTCCGCAGCCGGATGCTCCGACAAAAGCAACCTTCTGCCCCGGCTCTATCTTCATTGAAAAATCATTTATCAAAGGATCCGCAAGGGGTGAATACCCGAAGGTTATATTGTTAAGTTCTATTTTCCCTGTAAGCTTTGCATAGAATTTTTCATCCTCTGACGAATTTGCGCCATCTTCCGAATCATACGAAACATCCGCAGGATAATTCATTACATCTTCTATCCGCTCCATATCAACACGCATCTCTCTTAGGATTGCTCCGGCATCAGAAAGCGTAAGCACCGGCGCCATAAACAAAGAGAGCATTGTCTGAAAAGCAAATAGCATACCTATTGAAAACTCACCCTGCATGATCAGATACAGACCTGTAGCAAGAATGATTGTATTGACAATAGTTCCGGTTACAACAGGAATAAGCCCGAAGTAATTCGTAAGCTTTATTGTTCTGGTATTCTGGCTGTTGACCGAAGCCTGATAGCCTGCCCATTTTTCAAAGTAGCCGTTCTCGGCTCCGCCTGACTTGATGGTCTCCATCATCTCTATTCCTGATACGGTGGTGGCGGCTAATTTGGCGGAATCACGCATCATAACCCGGGTGATGTTCATACGCTTATTGGAAACATACTGTACAACCGCAATATTTACGGCCAGGCCGGCAAGACCGATTACGGTAAGCAGCACACTGTAGCGCAGTATCACAACAAGATATACAAGCATCATTACCATGTTAAGGGCTGTCGGTGCAAGGGTATTTATAATATTGGATGCCAGGGATTCATTTATCTGCTTTCTGATTGCTATATCTTCCGCATGCCTTTGAGAGAAAAATCCAACCGGAAGCCTTAGGACATGCCACATATAATTTGCATTGGCTCTTATGGCAAGCTTGCCCTCAATACGAAGAGCATAGATGGCCTGCATCGCCGAAAGCGTGATCTGAATGACGGAAAAAGCTATAAGAAAAACAAAAAACGGAGTCAGCCATTCAAGACTTCTCCCTGCAAGAAAACGATCAATAAACAGTTTTGAAAAAACCGGATTGATCACACTGATAAGTGCCGATATAAAGGATACCAGTACAGTAAAGGTCATTGCAGCCGATGTGCCGCGAAGCTGGTTTGCCGCGAATTCGAATATGCTCTTCCTCTTTCCTCCGCGCTCAAAGTTCTCCGTCGGTTCAAAGAAAAGACATACTCCGGTAAAACCTTTATCAAAATCATCAAGGGAGAGTTCAACTGTTCCTCTCGCGGGATCATTAACAACTACTTTGTCTTTTTTGAAACCGCACACAACAATAAAATGATTGAACTCCCAAAATATGATACAGGGAAATTCTCCCTCATTCTTCAGCTCATCTATTTCCAGACGATACCCCTGGGCATCCAGACCGTAATTTTTCGCTGCCTTAACTATGTTTTTGGCATTGGATCCGTCCCTTGATACCCCGCAATCGCTCCTTACCTGCTCAAGAGGCACCCACTTTCCGTAATAGGCAAGTACCATATCAAGGCACGCGGCTCCGCACTCAAGGGCTTCCATCTGCAAAACCACGGGAACTTTTGCCACTTTGTTATTGACCGGTTTATCATTAACCTGCATTATACGCCTCTCTACTGATCCAAAAGAAGTGAAGCCGGTGCAATTTCAACCGTCTCTGTCTGTCCTGCACTATTCGTTACGGTATCTTCGATCCGACCCGTAAATCCCCAAAAGACAGCTGCCGCCAGAAACAGAACTATACACGCAAGTATTATCCACACGCTTATGCCCGAGATCCTAGTGTATTCATCTATCTTCTCGGGGGAGGATATCCGGTCTATACTTTTTTGTCTGAATATTGAATTTTCCATTTTACACCACCTTTCGGGAGAGCCACGCCATTTAAACCTTCTCCATCTTCAGGAACATGGATGAGTAGGGTCTCATGCGAAG
>DEEW01000156.1:3979-6850 GCA_002350465.1 Lachnospiraceae bacterium UBA2868 | reverse complement strand
TAAAAACCTTATGAGTAATGACACTTTTAGGCAGGAACTGATCAATAGGCTTAGGGAACTTGGAACAACGTCCTTCTCGGAGAAAAACATTAAGGAACATCTTGAATCCGGAAAATGGGACGAGTCTGAACTTAAAAATGCAGAGGATTATCTCCTTAAGCGGAAGAATACAATACAAAGGGTAATAAATGAGATTAATAAGTGAGAATGTGATATAATTCAAACAGTTCAAAAATCATAGTACTTTACTGAAAAAAACTGGAGGATAGTAAAATGAGCAAGGCAATAAAAAGAATAATAATAGGTGTTCTGGCTTCTTCCGTAATTATGCTTTGCTGCACAGGATCAGATGTATCAGCAGCAACAAAGCATAATGTTACATATGTCTACGGAACGAAAATGGTAACTGTACAGGTAAAACACGGACAGAATGCCCCGGTGCCTACAGACACATATGTTCCGGGGTATCAGTTCACATCATGGGTGGGAAATGCTGCAAATGTTACTGAGGATCGGGTTATACTCGGTGCATACACGAAGGATGCTACTGTTGCCGCACCTGTGGCTGCATCCATGGTATCGGATTATACCAAGAAGTTCAACTCAAACAAGAGTGCAAAGTGGCCTGAGTGGTGGGCAACCCTCAATCTTCCCAAGGGGGTTCCCGGCAAGACCTGTGCGCTTCATTGGTTTAACGAATGGACCGGCGAATTGTGGAGGACCGATATAATACCGTATGGCTCTTCGATGCCCACACCCCCCGATCCCTGTCTGGCAGGATATGATTTTGCGGGCTGGGAAGGTGACTGGACGAATGTTACGGAAGACCGTGCGATCGGGGCGTGCTATTACATTACTCACAAAGTTAGATATATAGATTCTATTGATGGTGATGTAATCGATGTGCATTACGTTCGTGACGGAGAAGGTGACTGGGTGGATCCTCCTCATCACGATGGTAAGAAATTTGTTCACTATGAACAGGATGATGGAAGCGAATTCCCCGGTAGCATCCACTATGATATGGATGTTTATGCGATTTACAAAGATAGGGATTAAATATGATTAATAACCAGTGGTATGCGATAGCTTCATCAGATCTTCTTAAGCCCGGAAAACTCACCGGGCTTAGGAGATTTGGTAAAAATCTTGTGTTATACAGAAATCAGGCCGGTAAGCTTGGATGTGTTACTGATCTGTGTGCGCACAGAGGGGCTTCCCTTTCAAAGGGGTGTGTCAGCGACGGAAACATCAAGTGCCCGTTTCATGGGATAGAATACGATACAAGTGGAAAATGTGTCTATATACCATCGGAGGGAAGAGCATCAGAGGCAGACTTCTCAAGATTCAATCTTAAAAGCTATGAAACAAGAGAAATCGGAGGGATTGTATTCGTATGGTACGGCGATGGCAAGCCTGCCCATGAGCCGGATTGTTTTGATGTTATTACCAATAGTGCATATGTTTATGACGAGATAACAGACAGATGGGGTGTACATTATTCAAGAGTTATAGAAAACCAATTGGATGTCTCCCATCTTGCTTTCGTTCACAGAACAACAATAGGTCGCGGAAATAAGTGCCTATGTAACGGCCCTAAGGTTGTATGGCTTGATGACAATACTATGCAGACAAGCGCAAACAACGAGACGGATAACGGACAGACTCCTAAGCCTGCAAGTGAGTGTGTTATAAAATCAACAAATCTTACATTCAAATATCCCAATATGTGGCTTAATCACATTACCGACAAGATTATGGTTCTTGCTTACTTCATCCCTGTAGATGACGAGAACTCCATTATTGCACTGAGATTCTATAATAGGATCACAAAGATCCGTGCAATCAACAAGATCATTGCATGGTTCGGAAGCCGCGCCAACAAGATCATAGAGCGGCAGGACAAGAGAATTGTTATTACCCAGCTTCCCAAGGCATCATCCCTTCGGATGGGAGAGAATCTTGTTGCTGCAGATATGCCAATAATAGAGTACCGGCAGAAGAGGGAAGAGTTAGGACAGAAATATGTTTGATCTTGACAGTTTTATAAATGAATATGTAATAAAGCGTGATCGAAGCATGTTTGCTGTCGATGTAGAGGCAAACAAGGATGCTTTATCGGAGAAGATAGGCGGCAAATCCGTGCTGGTTATAGGCGGAGCTGGCTCTATAGGCTCCTCATTCATCCGTTCTATCCTACTCTTTGACCCGGCGGAACTTGTGATTGTCGATACAAATGAGAATGCGCTTACAGAGCTTACAAGGTCATTGCGTTCAAGCGAGAGGTTTGCTAAGCATATACCGGATATTTATCTTCCGTATCCAATGGATTATAACAGTGTCACTTTCAGACGAATGTTTGAAAATCATGTGCGAAAAGGTACAGATTACCATGGATTTGAAATAGTAGCAAATTTCTCGGCCCATAAACATGTCAGATCTGAAAAGGATATATACAGTGTAGAGGCACTGCTTCGAAACAATGTGATCAATGCTAAGGGCCTGCTGGATCTGCTAAGTTCCAATCCGCCGGAGACGTATTTCTGCGTGTCTACGGATAAGGCGGCAAACCCCGTAAATATAATGGGTGCGAGCAAACGTATCATGGAGGACCTCATATTTGCATATTCGGACAGATTCCCGGTTAAGACTGCTAGGTTTGCCAATGTAGCGTTCTCAAACGGTTCTCTTCCTGCGGGATTCATAGAAAGGATCAATCATAATCAGCCGCTTTCCGCCCCTTCAGATGTTAAGAGGTATTTCGTAAGCCCCGAAGAGTCCGGGCAGATTTGTATGCTTTCTGCTATGCTTGGCGGCAACAGGAACATATTCTTTCCGAAGCTTGAGGAAGCCCAGATGACATCATTTGAT
>DEEW01000156.1:0-3928 GCA_002350465.1 Lachnospiraceae bacterium UBA2868 | reverse complement strand
CCTGACTATTGCGACAGTGATGAAGAGGCTATCTCCAAGGCTGCTCACATGTCGTCCGGAAAATCATATCCTGTACATTTCAGCAAATCTGACACGAGTGGCGAAAAATCCTTCGAGGAGTTTTATATAGAAGGTGAAACCCTTGATATGAGCCGCTTTACAAGCCTTGGTGTTATCACAGACAAGCCTATCCCTGACAAAGACCGTATTATTGATCTGATCAAAAGTCTTGATCGTTCTTTTGACTGGACCAATTGCACAAAAACCGATATTGTCGGGATTCTTACGGACTACCTTCCGAATTTTGAACATATCGAAACCGGCAAGAGCCTGGATGGGAAGATGTAAACAGTCATAAAGTGAAAGGGAATTGTGCAAAGAAAATAATCATTATGCGATTGCAACAACAGTACTCTCTAAGGTAAGTACAGAGTATATGATTTCAAAGAAGGTGAGTATATTGTTCCAAACGGAGAAGACAAGAATTCACAGACACTGGAAGAGCCTATATACCCGTCAGATTTAGATATTAATAAACTTTCCGACTAAATGATCAGTTTTTGACTATGGAATCTCTGAATGATAGAATATAACCATGAAGCCGATAAGTACATCAATATCAAATTTCAACAATCTGATCAGTGCAGGTTACCTGTATGTGGACAAGACAGACTCCATCTACAACATGGTAAGAGAACCCTTTGGACAGTATTTCTTCTCAAGACCGAGAAGATTCGGTAAAAGCCTTACGGTAAGCACCCTTGAAGCTGTTTTTGAGGGAAAGAAGGAACTGTTTGAAGGATTGTTTATTTATGATACGGATTACTCGTGGGAACAGTTTCCGATAATACACTTTGATTTCGGCCGAAGTGACAGTTCGACGGCAGCAAACCTTGAGGAATGGCTAAAACTGGAGCTTAATGATATTGCGGAAAATCATGATGTTAAAATATCAGGAAGCACACCGGCTCTAATGCTGGGTGAACTGATCAAGGCATTATACAATAAATATTCCAAGTGTGTTGTTATTTTGGTGGATGAGTATGACAGACCTGTTACCAACAACCTTGAGGATGGCAAGGGTGTCAAACAGATCAGTCGGATCATGGAATCATTTTACCAGATAATAAAGGGATATGAAGCTATGGAGCGCTTTGTGTTCCTTACCGGAATTACAAAACTCAGTCAGGTGTCCGTATTCAGCAAACTGAATAATCTGGTGGATATCAGCAGGAGCGACAAATATTCGGCACTAGTGGGATATACAAATGTAGAACTGGAGAAGTACTTCGAAGAATACATGGAACCGGCTGCTTCCAGGAATGGATGCTCTAAGACGGAGATATTTGATAAACTCGCATACTGGTATGACGGGTTTAAGTTTTCCTTTGAGGGAGCTAAAGTTTATAATCCGGTTTCTATAGGCCGATTCTTTACAGAAAACTATGAGTTTAGGAACTACTGGTATGCAACCGCTACTCCAGTTATCTTGGTCAATCTTGCCAAGAAGCAGAAGATTACTCTTCAAAGTATAAATGATATATTTGTAACGGATATTTCTCTTAATTCGTTTGACATTATGGCGCTTGCTGACAATGATGTGGATTCTCTGACAGTTACACAACTGTTACTGCAGACCGGGTATCTGACTCTGGGTGAAAAGGATCCGAACAGCAATATACAGGCATACAGACTGGTATACCCGAACAGAGAAGTTCAGATGTCCTTTGAGATGAATCTTGCATCGGTATACATGGGAAGGTCGATCGCAGAGATCAATACAATAGCCTCAAACCTGCAGAAGGCTGCATATAATGGTAACGCTGATGAGATGATTACTATATTAAAGAGTGTATTTGCAAGCATCCCTTATGGAATCCAGCTAAAATATGAAAAGTATTATCAGTCATTATTGTATCTTGTGTTCAAGATGTGCGGGATGGATGTAAAAGCTGAGGAACAGACATCCACAGGCAGAATAGACGCTACGCTGGACATTGGAAACATCATCTACATAATAGAATGTAAATTGGACAAAACAGCTCAGGAAGCTATGAGCCAGATAGAAGACAAAGACTATACCGGAAAATATGTCGTATCTTCTGAAGAGAACAAGAGANNGTAATCGGATTAGGTATTAATTTTTCTACCGATAAGAATGTAAGAAATATAGATGATTATATTATAAGAGAGTTTTGATCTTGCGGTGTATGCGGTAATATCTGACATGGAACCTTTTGGTTGTCGGTATCAATTATGATGAGACCGACAAGACACACACCTGCAGGATAGAGGAATTTGAGAAGGACTTCAACAAATGAAGAATAATATATATGTCTATATAAACCACATAAGATTATTAATATGCGCATTGCTTGTATCTTCAATTACGATGATGTTGTGTGCCTGCAATGCCGGAAATGGCATTCAAAGCGCAGCCAATACACAGGGTAATGAAGAACCGACTCCAACTGTGACGCCGACTTCAGAAAAAGTGGAAACAAGCCCTGCGGACGGAGAAACAGAAGGATACGGAGACACGTTCCAGGGTAAAACAAATTCTCCTGAAGAAGGAAATGTAGTCGATCTCATCATGTTCATGGGGCAATACAATATGTCAGGAGAAGGCGGTGATGCGTCTCTGGCGCCTAAGGTTTCGGAAGAAGCGGGAATGGAGTTCCGTGCTATATCAGATCCAACGAGACTCTATCGGATAGAAGAACCATTTGGAGCTAATGAGAACAATCCATCAGGATTAAATGAGTTTCCGGGAGTCAAGAAGGGTTCGCTTGTATCTTCATTTGTAAACGAATACCATGATTTGACAGGACGAAGAGTAATTGCGGTTTCTGCCTCGATGTCTAATGCTGACATGGAAATATGGACATCGGAAGGTGTTATGACTGATGTCAGGCAAAGGCTTGAGAATTCGGTTTCCTATTTGGAGAACAACGGATACAAGATCGGACATATATATGGATTGTGGCTTCACGGAGAGGCTGACGGGCTCAAGGGCTCTACAGCAGACTCATACAAAAACAGTCTGGAAAAAATCATGAGCCCTATGTTTGAGGCCGGCCTTGAAAAACTATTTGTTATTACTCCCGGAAGAACTATTGATTACACGGATATTTACCATGCTATTGTGGAATCAGAGATAGAATTATGCAAAAAGAACAATCATTATGCTATTGCAACAACAGTTCTCTCCGGATTGAGTGCGGAGTATATGGTAGACCAATACCATTATAATCAGCATGTGCTTAATTATGTAGGAAAAGAAGCTGCCAAATCAGTTGCATATTGCACACAGAACAATGTTGAGAAAATAGTATATGATTTCAAAGAAGGAGAGTATATTNNCATTATGCGATTGCTACAACAGTACTCTCTAAGGCAAGTACAGAGTATATGGTGGATCAATATCACTATAATCAGCACGTTCTTAATTATGTGGGGCAAGAAGCCGCAAAATCAGTGGCATATTACACACAAAATAATGTTGAGAAGATTGTCTATGATTTTAAAGAAGGGGAGTATATTGTCCCTAACGGAGTCGACAAGAATTCACAGATGTTGGAAGAACCTATATATCCGTCGGATGTAGGTATCAATAACCTCTAATAGTTTCTTTCGAAATAGGTTTGTCCTACATAATNNAACAAACCATAGACTGCTTATATATTTATTACGAAGGGCTCTAGTCCCAATTTAAAACTTGATCATATAAACCTAACGTATATGTCTCAAGCAAAAATAGCTTATCGGACAATCCCAGCAAGTTATAGTTACCTTCTTTATACGTAAAATGCAACTCACCTACAAAATTGCTTCTGTAGTTACCATGATTGCACTTTGGTAAACGTATTCCATTATTTAGTCTATTAATATACGTATGCTTTTTGGCGTCTGAAAGCTTAGTACTCTT
>DEEW01000078.1:5087-5405 GCA_002350465.1 Lachnospiraceae bacterium UBA2868 | reverse complement strand
AATAAGGCTTGCGGAGTATCTGAAGGAAAGCAGGTATGTGACAAAGGTCATATATCCCGGCCTGCCGGAGCATCCCGGTTATGAAATATCCCGCAGGCAGTCAAGGGGATTCGGAGCGATGATTTCCTTCTACGTGGAATCGAAGGAACTTGTCGAGCACATTTTAAAGAACATTGAAGTTGCATATTTTGCGGAGAGTCTCGGTGGGACAGAAACCCTGATCACCTATCCCATAACCCAGACCCATGCAGACGTCCCGAAAGATCTGCTTGAGAAGAACGGAATCAATGACAGGCTTCTTCGGCTCTCGGTGGGGAT
>DEEW01000078.1:4517-5042 GCA_002350465.1 Lachnospiraceae bacterium UBA2868 | reverse complement strand
ATAGGGGATTTTGAGAGAGTGTTTGGATTGTTTGATAAGCAGGATGTCTAAGGATCAGGAAATAGTTAATTACAGGAGAGAAAAATGCTAAAGATAGAAAACATTAAAAAGGCATTTGACAAGAAAGAGATACTAAAAGGCATCAGTTTTGATGTCGAGGACGGGGAGATAGCAGCTTTGATAGGGCCGAGCGGAACCGGCAAGACAACGCTTCTAAGGTGTATTAATTTCCTGGAAAGAGCAGACAGTGGGAATATAACCATTGACAATATTTCGGTTGACACAAGGCATGCGAGAAAGAAAGAGATACTTGAGATATGCCGCCATAGCGGAATGGTATTTCAGTCATACAATCTCTTCAGAAATAAAACAGTAATTGAGAATGTAACCGAGGGACTTACGGTTGTTAAGAAAAAATCATCAGCCGAAGCAAAAGAGATTGCGATGAGGGAACTTGAAAAGGTGGGAATGCTTGAGTACGCCTCCCAATATCCCGGACAGATCTCGGGAGGACAGCAGCAGAGA
>DEEW01000078.1:3301-4420 GCA_002350465.1 Lachnospiraceae bacterium UBA2868 | reverse complement strand
ACTGGTTACTATCAGAAAAGTTGCCGAGCAGGGAGTTCCTGTATTGATAGTCACACATGAGATTGATTTTGCAAGAGAGGTATCCCACAAGGTTATATTTATGGAAAACGGGACTGTTGTGGAAGAGGGACCGCCCCGTGAGATTTTTCTTAACCCCAAGCAGGAGAGGACAAAAGAGTTTATAGCCCGGATACTTCCGGCGGATTATCAGATATAAGTACATCATAGGAGGAAATGATTATGAAAAAATCAAAAAGAATCACAACGGTATTATTGGCATTGGCAGTGGCAGGCTCATTAACAGCTTGCGGTGGAGGAACATCCCAATCTTCCGCATCGAGTGACTCAAGAGTTATAAATGTAGCTCTTGCTCCGGGATTTTTCCCTATAACATATGCGGATGATAACGGCGAGGCAGCAGGCTACGATGTCGAAGTGTTTAAAGCTATTGACGAACTGCTTCCCCAATATGAATTCAAGTTCGACATAGTTGAAAAGGAGACCATGAATGTCGGAGTTGAGACAGGTACATATCAGGTTGGTATCAACTCAATGTTCAAGACCCCGGAAAGAGAAGAAATATATCTGTTCCCCGAAACAAACATGGGATACACGGCTGTGGGAGCAATTTCAAGAGAAGATGGAGAAAAGATACACAGTTTTCAGGATATTTATGACAGGGGTTTAAAACTTCATCCGACAAATGCAAGCGGAACGATCGCAAATGTTGTTGCAAATTGGAACGAGTCACATCCTGATGCAAAGCTTGATGTAGAAATAGTTTCGGCTGTAGATAACAATGAAGCACTTGCAGCTGTAAGAAGCGGTGAATATGACGTACTCATCCATCTGCTTCCGGTTATCAACCTGTGGGGTGATGAGCTGCTCGGAGGACTTCAGATATCCGATCCTCTCGATGTAGTGCCCACGTATCCGATAATCAACAAGGATGAGACGGTGCTCAAGGATGATATTAACGGTGCATTGAAAAAACTGGCCGATGACGGCACACTTTCAAAGATATCAAATGACACGTTCGGTTATGATGTGTTTGAACTGGCTAAGTAACAAAAGATATGGAAAGAGAAAGTTTTCATCTTGATTTTATAATCGAAATAT
>DEEW01000078.1:821-3286 GCA_002350465.1 Lachnospiraceae bacterium UBA2868 | reverse complement strand
TAAAAGCCCTTCCGCTGACGGTTACAATGGCGCTGTGCGCAATTGTGGCAGGATGTCTTGTCGGTCTTGCCCTGACTTTATGCAAGATATCCAAATACCGGAAGCTCTCTCTTGTTATTGATGCAATAACGGTAATAATAAGGGCGGTTCCGGAGGTGGTGTTGATATATCTTGTATATTTCGGACTGCCCGTACTTGTCCAGGATCTGTTCGGATACGATATAAGCGGATGGGCCAAGCCGGTATTTGTTGTACTGGCGCTTGCAATACAATTGTCGGCTTCTTCAAGCGAACTGTTTCGAAGCGCCTACAATTCACTTGATGCAGGTCAGCTTGAAGCGGCACATTCAATCGGCATGACGACTTTACAGAGGTTTTCCAGGATAATACTGCCACAGGGATTATATGTGATACTCCCAAATCTTTCGGGATTATGTCTTGGAATCATACAGGCAACATCTCTCGCTTACACGCTGGGTGTTATGGATATTATGGGAAAGGCAAAACTACTGGATTCAAATGCTTTTTCAATGAACACTTTTGAAGTTTATTTGCTTGTTGCGCTTATATACTGGGTTCTCAGTCTTGTTGAAGGCTGGCTGTTTAAGGGCCTTGAAGCGCGGATGGGCAGGGGCATGAGAACTGTAGCACAGGATTCGTAGAGAGGTATTTTGAATGTCGCTTGATATAGATTTTATTAGAGAAACTTTTCCGGAAGTGATAAGGGCCATACCGGTCACGCTGCTTGTGACAGCGCTTCCGGTTGCGCTGGGAGCCTTACTTGGATTCTTTGTAGCTCTCCTGCACATTAAAAAGATACCGGTTATTAATCAGATATTGGAACTTGTTATTTCTTTTTTTCGAAGTGTCCCGCTGATCATCCTGCTGTTTTGTTCATATTACGGGCTTCCGAAACTGATCAATTTTACCGTGCATGGAGGGGAGCGAGTGGTAGGCACCACACAGATATCCCAACTTACAACCGCACTTATCGTGTATACGGTTTTTTCTACGGCATACATAAGCGAACTGATAAGAGGGGCGCTTGCATCCGTTGACCTAAGGCAGATGGAAGCGGCACATTCCATAGGAATGAGTAAGCTGGCCGCCTATACAAGGATAATAATTCCCCAGGCCATTATGGTAGCGATGCCGAACTATTTTAATTTTGTTCTTGCCACACTTAAGAATTCATCTCTTGTGTTTGCAATATCCGTCATGGATATAATGGCCACCGCAAAAGTTGCTGCTGAGAAAGGATACAGATTCATAGAGGCATATGTGATGGTCGGAACAATATATGTGGTGTTGGGTGTTACATTGTCCGCGTTATTTAAGAAGGTGGAGAGAAATTCAAAACTTCACATGGGTATAACAGAGTAAAGGAGAGAAAAAAATGACATATTTTAAACTGGAAGAGTACCCGGGAATATCTGATGAGGCAAAAGGTTACATAGAGGGAACCCATGACAGGGCTATGTGGCTGCACTATCTGCTGGAAACGGCTCAAAAGCTGGGAACCGATGTTGAAGCGCTTACGGATGATGCTATATTCAGAAACGGGAAGGCAGCGACATCAAAATGGAACTGTTCAAATGCAGGCGATTTTGCCCGCACGATGGGTGAGAGCAAGATAGGCAAGGAAGCGTTTAATGCCACGATCGTAGAAGCAAATGACGAACATGCCGTTTTGCATTTTAAGTATTGCCCGCTTGTGGCTGCATGGGAGAAAGAGGGGCTTGATAAAGACAGGATCGCAGATCTGTGCAGGCATGCGTGCAAGGGTGATCAGGGAAGAGCAAGCAATTTTCCTATAGAACTTAAATTCCCCAAACAACTTGCAAAAGGGGACGAGTACTGCGAACTGGATATCACAACGGTCAACAGATGAAGAACAGGGTGATTGAAAGCATGAAAAACAATATTTCGGAAGAAAAGATCAGAGAAGTTTTTGACAAGGGTACAACACTGCTGCCGGGAACAAAATATGTGGTATGCAAACTCGATGATGATATCGACTACAACTGCTATTACCAGTCTCTTGGATACAATTATGCGGTGTTGTTTTATTTCCCGCTGGACGAGAATGTCTGGGACGGTTACACCGAGAAGAGGATGGCTGTTTTGCAGACAAGATGTTTCCCCAATGCGCACAGGCTCGGCGAATACATAAAGGAAATGTGTGACGAGGCAGGAATACCATATCATATTCCGTCTATTCCGAGTGACCACATGACTCCGCCCTATATTTCGCCGCTCTCCGTAAAGGCAGTGGGAGTAAAGGGAGGTGCCGGTTGGATCGGCAGAAGCGATCTTCTGATTACGTATGAATACGGGCCGAAAATCACAACTGCGGGAGCTGTGTTCTATGCTGATGATTTTACAACAAAAGATCCGGTAAGGGACAATTTGTGCGGCAAGTGCCATAAATGCGTGGATGCATGTCCATTTAACAATATTTACGG
>DEEW01000078.1:0-813 GCA_002350465.1 Lachnospiraceae bacterium UBA2868 | reverse complement strand
TGGCATGAAGGTATTACAAGAGATGATCTTGTTGATTATCACAGATGCAGTGTGTGCCGTTACAATAATTCAACCGATGAGAATACGGATATCCCCGGAGTGGGCAGAAAAATGGCTTGTTGCGGATGCATGATGGCCTGCCCTGTCGGAGTGAAGAATGTACTTAGAGTAATAGAAGAAAGCCATATGAGGGAAAACTATGCATAGGTGTTTGTTTTGTGAATTTGCGCAGGGAAAGACACCCTGCGAAAAATCATATGAGGATGATCTTATAACAACGTTTCTGGATTGGAATCATCTTGACGGAGTGCACGTTGTGGCATTTCCCAAGAAGCATATCGGTCTGAAAAACAAGGACGATGAAGAGTATGAAATGCTCCGAAAACATCTGTATGATAGTGTTCCCATTATAGCTCAAGCGGCGGGCATAAAGGGAGAATACAGATTGTTCACTGAAGATGGGGAGGACAACATAAGTCAGAATCTGGAACATCTTCATATCCATGTTACGGGGGAATCTATAATCTCCTGACGGTTATTTTTCTCTAATGATCTGGGCAGCGATAAATACTATAAGCACATATGGATATATAAGATACGGAATGATGGATATACTTGTTATCTGAGCTGCCTGAATAATATTGTACTGAAAGTCACCCACATCAGCGGCGCCTTTCCCGGCGCGTATATGATAAGAACGATAAATGTAATGATTATTGTAGATGTCAGCGTTGCTGTCAAATACATGAGAATATGCTTGACTACATCGGTCTATATCACAAAAACAAAAGCGTCCAGAGATCATTAAAAGTC
>DEEW01000097.1:2708-3082 GCA_002350465.1 Lachnospiraceae bacterium UBA2868 | reverse complement strand
TTCTTTTCCGGCTCCGGAAGCTCCACACCTGCAGCTTTTAGGGCTTTGTTCTGTCCGAGACGCAGATATCCATTATCATCCGTATATATCCATACTCGTCTTATATGTTCATGTATTGAGGTTTCATCTGTGTGCAGGGCTGTATTGAGTATTTGGCACGGATAACCATGCTCCATATTCCACTGATTGAACCATGTCCAGTAGTCACTCATACAGGCTTGAAAGACTTCCTTGCTTACCTCCGTGTCCTTGTCTCCAATCTGCAGAATCATCTCCTCAGGACAGGTTTTATCGCTGTTGTAGTAGTCTTCAACCTTCTTGCAGCGTTCCGGATGTCTTGACTTGATGTAATTTTCGTTGGTGCGGTCTATTCC
>DEEW01000097.1:384-2655 GCA_002350465.1 Lachnospiraceae bacterium UBA2868 | reverse complement strand
AAGTTTTCTGTGTTTCCATCCCAGGCCCACGTTTCATTTTCGGTTATGAGGGCTTCGTTGATGTGTGCAGCCTTTTCTATTTTGTCTTCCTTGGTCATGTTCTTGAGGAACGATCTGTCATTGTGGGATGCGGATCCGGTTCTTCCGCTGTGCTGTGATACTCTGATTTTTTCCATCATCATCACCTCCGTTTTCTTTTTCTTGAGAATAGCATAAGTGTGTGGAGTGCGTCAAGTAATAACTCAATACGTATTGACGCAAGCGTCAATACTCCTTTCGCTCTCCGAGGGCAAAAGGGAGCTGCACTCCCCTTTGATCCCCTTGCACAAACCACAAAAAAAAGAGCCTTTTCAAGCTCTTTTTTTGTGGTTTGTATTTCCTNNNTTGCAACATAATTACTGAGAGTTGTTTACTCTTGCAATTTAGAGTTATAATCTTTTGACTGCCTCAACCAATGTATCGGATCGCATTATAGCCTCAAGCCTTGCAGCCCTATGCTGAACATGGATAATACCATTACGGAATACAAGTATTCCCCATGTTGGTAGGGCACACTCCTCGGCAAAGCTAATCAGATCTTCAGGGATTGCAATCCAAAAGTAATCGACATAGGACGTATACTCTGCCATCTTATGATCTCCAAGCAAATCGTTTTTATCGACCTTTATTTCAATACCGTGGATATCTACGTCAAAGTCATGGACGGATTTATTCAGATCCTCGAATACCGCAGCATCGATACGGCGAGCGTTATGACTCGTACCGGGGCGTACAGCCAGTTCTGGCAGGACCTTGTAACATGGAGCCTGCTTTTCTCGGTGTTCTCTTACTTCTGATACACACATTGCTTGATGTTCATTATCTATGACCCACTCGCTGTTGTGTTGTATGGCGTACAGGATAGCACCGGCTGTTACCGCACAACTTTCTGCCGACAAATCCTTTCCATCATCATGCCGGGATTTGCGGTAGGGATTCTNNTCTGACCTTTTGCAACTCGCTCTTTCTTGGTTTCGTCCCATACACGTTTTAAATCTGTCCGATGTAACTCTCCTGCCACTATCTTGTCTATCAGTTCATCCGCCACCTTGTCATTATTCCCGGCAATCTTGATAGCCAGATTGATATTGTCTGGGGACAGCGACACTTGCTGATCGCCAAGCTCTGGTACGGTGATTCCACGTTTGCTTGCACGGATTGCATACTGCTCGTATGCATATCCTGCTTTTTTACGAGCCCACAACAGAGATACATGCACCTTAGCTTTGTCGGCAAGCTGATTAACCCACTGTGTATACGATGATGTAGTATATGCATGTTCTCGTTCTACCGTATCCATAAGTCTGTATATCTTTACCCAATGCTGCCGGTCTGCCGCCAAGAGTTGCAACAATTCATTTTCAATTTCATTAATATTATTATCAGCCATTCTTACCTCCTTATTACTCTATATTGCTATAGTAATTATAACACATATTTACTCTATAATGCAAGAGTAAATATAAAGGTGTTGTGAATGAAACAAAGGTATGATATTATGCGGTTAGGAGCTTTATCATAACTTGTTATCATAACAAGAAAGGCGGAAACATGAGAGAAATGACAGCTGAAGAAAAGAAAGAATACAGAATGCTTACGGAAGGTGCAGAGCAGATGGAACTGGATCTGACGCAGCTGAGCAAAGGTCCTGTGATCTATGGATATGCTCGTGTAAGCACCAAAGGACAAGCTCGTGACGGCAATTCTCTGGAAGCACAGACCAAGGAACTGCTGTCAAACGGAGCATCTGAGGTGATTTCTGATGCTTATACCGGATCCGTGATGGATCGCCCGGAGTTAGATCGGCTGCTGAAACGCCTGAAGAAGGGCGATACCCTCATGGTTACAAAGTTGGATCGGATTGCCAGAAGTCTTACGCAGGGAATAGAACTGATAAATGGTCTTATTGAACGTGGAATAAGGGTTCATGTATTGAACATGGGTGTGATGGATAATAGCCCAATAGGGCAACTGATCCGTAACTTCATGCTTGCGGTTGCAGAATTTGAACGGAATATGATAATGCAGCGTACCAGGGAAGGCAAGGAGATCGCCAGGACAAAAGAAGGATACCGGGAAGGCAGACCGAAGAAGTACGGAAGACAGCAGATGGATCATGCAATGCAGCTGCTTACAGGATCATTCATATTCACAGGTGTCAGAGCTGACCGGAATAAGTACAGCAACTTTAGCGAGAGAGAAGGCAAGGAGGCAAAAATGACAATAGATGAG
>DEEW01000097.1:0-272 GCA_002350465.1 Lachnospiraceae bacterium UBA2868 | reverse complement strand
GATGAATTTTATACTCAATTATCGGATATTGAGAACGAGCTGCGGCATTACAGGAAGCACTTCAAAGGCAAGACTGTCCTCTGTAATTGTGATGACCCATACGAGAGCAACTTCTTCAAGTATTTCGCCATGAACTTCAATGTTCTGGAACTGAAGAAGCTGATATGCACTTGCTATGCAGGCTCTCCCGTGGTCTACACACAGCTCGACATTTTCGGAAAAGAAGAGGTCATCAACGTAGAGCATGACCGCAAGCCCTACAAAATCGAACT
>DEEW01000190.1:1384-3970 GCA_002350465.1 Lachnospiraceae bacterium UBA2868 | reverse complement strand
TGCATTCTGATAACTTTTGCAGGAACTCCGCCAACAACCGCATAGGCAGGTACATCTTTAGTCACAACAGCGCCGGCAGCCACTACAGCGTATTCTCCGATGGTAACGCCCGGACATATGGTTACGTTCATTCCAAGCCATGCATTCTTCTTAACAAGCACCTTCCCGTAGGTATATTTTGTATGGCGCTCATTCATGTCATGATTAATGCTGGCAATCCTAAGTCCCGGTGCGGACATCACGCCATCCTCAAATTCAATGCCACCTGATGCAGACAAAATAGCCGAATGATTCAGGAAAACTCCCTTACCGAATTTCACCCGGTTTCCGAAATCACAGATAAACGGCGTAAGGATTCTCACATCATCAAGCTTTCTGCCAAAAAGTTCTTCCAGATCATTTACATAGGTGGGATCATCCGGCATCTTCGCATTCGCTCTGGCGCACAGAACCCTTGCTCTCATCATCTCGTCAACCGCTTCCTTAAAATACGGCTCCCTGTTATCAGTGGGACCACCTTGATCCATCAGTTTATATACATATCCTGCTTCGTAATCCATCGTCTATTCCTCCACGTCTCTCTGAAAATTTACCACTGACACCGTCCCCATGATTCACATGAGCCCGTTTGCTTTAAACCACTTCTCTACCGCGCCTTTGGAATCCGCAGCCTGACTTCCGGTAATGGAGAGACCGCTTTTAACATCTGCGCCTTTGGCATATTTTTTTACGTCACTCTCGCTTGATCCCATGCCGCTTCCTTCGTTGGTGCAGAGAGGAAGTATCGTCTTCCCGTTAAAATCATATCTCTCAAGGAAGGTGGCAACTGCCATAGGAATAGTTCCCCAATAGTTCGGATATCCGAGGACGATGGTGTCATAATCATCAATGCTTTCAATATAGTTTGTAAGCTCCGGTCTTGCGTTATTCTGCTTATCCTTCTTTGCTTCATCTATGCAGGTCATATACACCGGAGAATAGGGATCCTTCATCTCTATCTTAAAGGTATCCGCTTCGATCAGTTCCTTCATAAGTCCCACTACGATCTCGGTATTTCCTACCTTTACATATCTCATTGCTCCGCCAAAATAGTTCTCATCTGCCCTTGAAAAAAATGCAATCAGTGTCTTTGCCATCCTAATATCCTCCATTTGATTATTTTCAGCTCCTGTGCTGTATTTCTTTTGTTTTTCTGTTTACATTTTCACACAGACGGATTATTATGTCCAATAGAAAGGTTAAATACCCTATTTAATTTTTAAATATCACGATTATCGGAGGTTATTATGACCACAAAACAGATAGATTACTGCATAGAACTTGCCAGAACACAGAGTTTCTCAAGAGGCTCAGAGAACCTGTTCGTCAGCCAGCCTACTTTTTCCTATCAGATAAAGCTTCTTGAAGAGGAAGTGGGCTTTGATATCTTTGAAAGAAATGGGAAAGGCGCAACTCTTACTCCCGCCGGTCAGCAGTTTGTGAGCTTTCTTGTAAGCATGCGTGAGGATATGAAGCGTGCCATTGAACAGGGACAGAATTTCAGTGCCAGATATATGGACAGCATAAGCATCAGCCTTATGGTAAGACAGGCTATATACTTCCTGCCTGAAGCCATCCGTAAATTTGAAGAAGGACAGACCCACGTACAGATCACTCCAAAGTTTCAATATGATGGCGGTATGGACTCATTCTTAAAAAACGAGGTCGACGTACTTTTTACCCTGAAAGAGCACACAAAACAGCTCGCGGGCACAATCGTCCACGAGCTGTTCAAAAGTCACATATATCTGATCACGGACAAGGATGATCCTCTTGCCTCAAAAAACATCATTACCGACGAGGATATATACGGAAGAACCCTTATGGTCGGAGGCGGATCACCGGCTCTTCTGCGTTCGGTACAGCAAAAGCTCATGTCATCGGGAAAAATCAGCTATTTCAACAGTCCCGATCATGAAACCACCCTCACCAATGTTGCCGCAGGACGTGGCATATGCCTTGCCCCCGGTTTCCTGAATGATCACAGCGGACAGTTTGCCTGGATTCCCTATGACTGTAAGGATGCCTTTGACTGCGTGCTCTGCACGCACAAGACAGATAGTCGCGAATGCCTGCAGGCGTTTATCAATACACTAAAGCAGTTATATGATGAGGCGGTGGCTTTCCCGCTGTAAGAGGTATGATTCAATGTTACCTGATGCCAGTGTATATTCAACCTCTTCCAAACAGCCCTTTCTTTTCATGAGGTACGCTTTCGACAGTAAGACAGCTGTATCCAGTTTTTGCGATCGCATTCTTAAGCTCTTCTTCAGAAGGGATAGCCTCGCTCAAAAACGTAGCAATACCTTTTGAGTGAGATGCGTATACTTTTTTTGCATCAGGAACCGTCTTTCTGATCACATCTGAGATATGCGCCTCACACATACCGCACATCATTCCCTCGATTTTCAGTGTTGTTTTGAACATACTGCCAATGATCCTCCCTAAAAACATATCTGTTCCTCCATCTTACTTTTGAGCAATTCCCCGGCATCGGCATAGATGCTCTTTCTCGGTTAGTCTCAACTAACATCATATAATAACACT
>DEEW01000190.1:0-1046 GCA_002350465.1 Lachnospiraceae bacterium UBA2868 | reverse complement strand
GGACAAATGTATTTACAAAACGGTCTGTAGATAAATACCGATGAGGCGATACAAAGAATCAACAGCAGAAACTTCCAGCGAAACAGCCAGCCCAAAGCTCCTCTCATCGTGCTGTTCAGAAGTACAAGCGGGATTCCGCCTTCAAGTGTACCTACAGGGCATATATATTTACAGAAAAACGGTTCCCCCGCCCCATACCCGGTTCTGTAAAAAAACGGCAACAGAAATACCATTACAAGCAATATCACGTATTTCAAGTAGCGAAGCCCTTTGTCTGCCTTTTCCGGCACGGTAAGCTTAGGTGTCGGAATCATATATAACAACTCCTGGATCAAACCGAAAAGGCACAGCCATGCACACACAAAACGGCCCAGGAACAGCCCTATAACAGACAGATAGCCTATTACATACGCACCTATGCCTCTTGTTCTGTTGTCAAATATAGCCTGCATGGACCCTATCGGACAGGATCCAAGCGCTCCCGGGCACGAATAGCAGTTCATCCCGGGAACACATATCTTTTTTAGTTTTCCCCGGTATATGGCCGGATTTCCCGGCATAAAGCCTTTAATATATGAATTTGTCAGTATTCCCCAGCCGAACTGAACCGCCTTGCGAAACCCGGCAGTCTTCCGTGCTTTCTTGTTCCGATAGGTTTTATCCAAGGCCAATACACTCCATACATATATTGATGGCTTTGTTCAGCACTATCGCCACCTCTCCGCGATATACTCCAAGCGCGCACAGCGCTATGGCAAGAGGAATCAATATGATTGTCACTTTAAGAGGAACTTCTCTTTTCACTTAATAACTCCTTTACCGCACTAACCTTTCAGCAATGTTCTTAGTTCATCCTCATCCAGTCCCGGAAGTGCTTTCAGGACATGCATCAATATCCTGTTCAAAGACTCCTGCGGACTTCTTTTGTATGCCGATCTGCACAGTTTATCACCCCAGTAACTCTCAGCAATATCATATCTGCAGTTACCCCATCCGTATTCGTCACCGTTTTTCCGTTTGCTGTACTCATAGTTTATGGGAACGAC
>DEEW01000045.1:1503-2745 GCA_002350465.1 Lachnospiraceae bacterium UBA2868 | reverse complement strand
CCCTCGATCTTGTACATCATGGCATCCATCTCGGCAAAACTCATAACACCGGTAACGACATTGCTTCTGATCATAAATGGCGGTACGCAGTATGTAAATCCTCTGTCAATCATAAAATCCCTGGCATAGCTTATTACCGACGAGTGAAGTCTTGCAATATCACCCATAAGATAATAGAAACCGTTTCCCGCAACACGTCCTGCTGCATCCAGGTCAATACCGTCGAAGCGTTCCATGATATCCGTATGATAGGGTATCTCAAAATCGGGAACCACAGGCTCGCCGTACTTTGTTACCTCAACGTTTTCCGTATCATCTTTTCCGATAGGAACACTGGGATCAATGATATTCGGGATCGTGTACATAATCTTCTGTATCTCTTCGGCAACAGGTCCTTCCGCAGCTTCAAGCTCGGCAAGGCGTGCAGCATCCTTTGCAACCTCTGCCTTAATCTTCTCGGCTTCTTCTTTTTTGCCCTCTTTCATAAGAGCACCGATCTGTTTTGAAAGAGTATTCTTCTTATTACGAAGATCGTCAGCTTCCTGCTGCATCGTTCGACGCTTCTCGTCAAGTTCTATGACCTTGTCGACCATAGGAAGCTTTTCATCCTGAAATTTGTTCTTAATGTTCTGCTTAACAATGTCCGGATTCTCCCGGAGGAATTTCATGTCCAACATGTTATGAATATCTCCTTGTATCTTCTTATTCAATCTCCGAGTGATATTGCTGAAGCGACTTGACTGAGCCTTCGCTCTTTTTCCTCGCTTTGATACCTGCAAGGCTCGCTTTCGCAGCAGCCATCGTTGTTACATACGGTATCCTCGCCTTGATGACTCCCTTTCTGATGTATGAGTCATCCATGGCACCCTTCTTGTCATCGGGCGTATTGATAACGATCGAAACCTCGTTGTTTGTTATGGCATCAAGCACATTCGGTCTTCCCTGCTGGAGTTTGAATATCTTCGTCGCAGGAATACCTGCACCTACTATCATATCGTATGTTCCGCCGGTGGCGATTATCTTGAATCCGCACTCGTCAAAGCCCTTTGCAACCTCAACAAGCTCGGATTTATCTCTGTCATTTACCGAGATAAGCACCGTTCCCTCAAGCGGCAGAGCGGTCTGCGTCGCTTCTTCCGCTTTGAAGAAAGCTTCTCCAAAATCACTCGCCATGCCCAGAACTTCACCAGTCGAGCGCATTTCAGGCCCGAGGAGCGGATCAACTTCCTGGAACATATTGAA
>DEEW01000045.1:0-1475 GCA_002350465.1 Lachnospiraceae bacterium UBA2868 | reverse complement strand
CAGTGATTAAACTTTCTCTCGCGAAGAGAAGGTACCGGGGATGATTTTCCGGTTATGGGCATTGTAATGATCTGTGTTGCAAGAGGAACCATTCCGATGTTGCAGACCTTGGATACTAGGGGCACCGTACGGGATGCTCTCGGATTAGCTTCAAGAACATAAACAGTATCATTTTCTATCGCATACTGCATGTTCATAAGGCCGCGAACTCCCATTTCCTTGGCAATCTTGCGCGTGTATTCCTTGATGATCTCAACATTCTTAGCGGAAATATTTTTCGAAGGAATCACACATGCACTGTCGCCCGAGTGAATGCCCGCAAGCTCGATGTGCTCCATAACCGCGGGAACAAATACATTCTCACCGTCTGATATGGCATCGGCTTCACATTCAAGTGCATTGTTCAAGAATCTGTCTATCAGTATAGGACGGTCGGGTGTTACACCTACCGCAGCCGCCATATATACCTTCATATGTTCGTCGTCATGTACTACCTCCATGCCACGTCCGCCCAGAACATATGAAGGGCGCACCATAACGGGATAGCCGATCTTAGCGGCAATTGCAAGAGCGTCATCTACGGTTACAGCCATTCCGGACTCGGGCATGGGAATACCAAGCTTGTCCATCATCGCACGGAACAGGTCACGATCCTCTGCCATGTCGATCGTTTCCGGTGTAGTACCGAGAATGTTAACTCCGTTTTTCTTAAGATCAGCCGCAAGGTTAAGAGGTGTCTGACCTCCGAACTGTGCGATAACCCCAACCGGTTTTTCCTTCTCATGGATCGAGAGAACATCCTCAAGTGTAAGCGGTTCAAAATAAAGCTTATCGGATGTGTCGTAGTCGGTCGAAACCGTCTCGGGATTACAGTTTACAATGATCGTCTCAAATCCCAGTTCCTTAAGAGCCATAGCGGCATGTACGCAGCAGTAATCAAACTCGATACCCTGACCGATCCTGTTGGGTCCTCCGCCGAGTATCATGATCTTCTGCTTATCGGAAGTCCTGGATTCGTCCTTCATATTGTATGAGCTGTAATAGTAAGCGCTGTCCTTTGTTCCGCTTACGTGAACGCCTTCCCATGCTTCTACGATACCGGACTTAATTCTTGCATTTCTGATATCCTCTTCCGCAACATCGAGAAGCTTTGCCAGATATTTATCTGCAAACCCATCCTTCTTGGCCTGCGCAAGAACATCCGCGGGAGGTACACTTCCCTTGTATTTCTTCAGTGCTTCCTCTTCATCAACAAGTTCCTTCATCTGCTCAAGGAAGTATGGTTTGATCTTTGTTATATTGTACAGTTCATTAAGGTCGGCGCCCTTACGGATCGCTTCATACATGATGAACTGTCTCTCACTCGAAGGAGTATGAAGCATGTTCATAAGTTCCTTAAGTGACAGTTCTGCAAAGTTCTTCGCTCCCCCGAGTCCATAACGTCCTATCTCAAGTGAGCGGATAGCCTTCTGGAA
>DEEW01000123.1:6619-9451 GCA_002350465.1 Lachnospiraceae bacterium UBA2868 | reverse complement strand
TACTTCTCCAACTACATCAACTCCGACATGGAGCCTTCCGATGTACGTTCCATGTGCTGCAGACTCCGTCTCGATCTCCGTGAACTCCGTAAGAAGTCCGGCGGTTTCTTCGGTTCAGGTGAGTCAACAGGTTCTGTTGGTGTTGTTACCATCAACATTCCCCGTATCGCTTACCTCGCTGCTGATGAGGAAGATTTCTATAAGAGACTCGACCACCTCATGGATGTTTCCGCAAGATCACTCAAGATCAAGCGCGGAGTTATCACTAAGCTTCTTGACGAAGGCTTGTATCCTTATACAAAGAGATACCTCGGAAGTTTCGATAATCATTTCTCCACGATAGGACTTATAGGAATGAATGAGGTGGGACTTAATGCAAACTGGCTTCGTGCCGACATGACGGATCCCAGAACCCAGGAATTTACCAAAGAGGTTCTCAACCATATGAGAGAGAGGCTTTCCGATTATCAGGAGATGTACGGAGACCTTTACAACCTTGAGGCTACACCGGCTGAGTCGACCACATACCGCCTTGCCAAGCATGACAGAAAGCGTTGGCCTAACATCAAGACTGCGGGACATCCGGGTGATACACCATACTATACGAATTCGTCCCATCTGCCGGTTGATTATACGGCCGATGTGTTCGATGCCCTTGATATTCAGGATGATCTGCAGACATTATACACAAGCGGCACTGTATTCCATGCTTTTCTGGGAGAAAAGCTCCCCGACTGGAAGGCTGCAGCTTCCCTTGTACGCAAGATCGCATACAATTACAAGCTTCCTTACTACACACTCAGCCCGACTTATTCGGTCTGCAAGGAGCACGGCTATCTTGCCGGTGAAGTCAAGACGTGTCCGCACTGCGGCATGACAACCGAAGTTTATTCGAGAATTACCGGATATTACCGTCCCGTTCAGAACTGGAATGACGGTAAGAGCCAGGAATACAAGAACAGAGTTGTGTATGACATTGCAAACAGCAGCCTGAAGAGACCGTTGACCACAATGGTCAGAATGACAGGCACCGACGATAATGCGAAGATTGAAGTCGGAGCGGTTGAAAAAGTGAAGTATCTGTTCACCACCAAGACATGCCCTAACTGTAAGCTCGCCAAGGAATATCTCAAGGACGAAACCTATGTTCTCATAGATGCCGAGGAGAATACGGAGCTTGCGCAAAGGTACGGGGTAATGCAGGCACCGACTCTTGTAGTTGTAAACGGCGACAAGGTCAGAAAATACGCCAATGCCTCCAACATACGCAAGTATGCGGAAACGATGTCAATGGTAACGGTTTGACAACAATAAACAGTAGCCACGACAGTTGTCGTGGCTATAGTTTTTTATAAGAACAAAACAGTAACAAGGGAGAAGGCACATGATATCAAAACTGATCGACAGTATCAAGAAAAAGAATGCACCGGTAGTTGTAGGACTTGACCCGACTCTTTCAAATATACCGAAGAAAATAGTGGACAGGGCAATAAAGGATAAGGGCGAGACCTTTGAAGCAGCATCGGATGCAATCATTGAATACAACAAGGCAATAGTTGACAGTGTCTGTGATCTTGTGCCTGCAGTTAAGCCTCAGATAGCCATGTATGAACAGTTCGGAATACCCGGACTTATGGCATTTACCGAAACGGTCAATTATTGCAGAGAAAAGGGTCTTATAGTTATAGGCGATGTTAAACGCGGAGATATAGGCTCCACAAGCACGGCTTATGCCAAGGCACATCTCGGCAAGGTCAGGATTGGTAACAGTGAGATTCCGGCCTTTAACGAGGATTTTTGCACAGTCAATCCATATTTGGGATCCGATGGCATCAAACCCTTTATTGAGGAATGTAATGCCAACGATAAAGGTATATTTGTACTGGTCAAGACAAGCAACCCCTCAAGCGGGGAGTTTCAGGACAGGGTGCTTCATGACGAAGACTCAACACTCTATGAGGCAGTCGGAATCAAGGTAAATGAGTGGGCAAAGCTTTCAATGGACGGAGCCTACAGTAACGTGGGCGCAGTTGTGGGTGCAACATATCCGAAGATGGGAGAGATACTCCGGCGCATTATGCCCAAATCCTTTATTCTCGTACCCGGGTACGGTGCCCAGGGAGGGAGCGGCAAGGATTTGAAGCCTTTCTTTAATGAAGACGGGCTTGGGGCTATAGTTAACAGCTCCCGTGGTATAATCGCCGCATACAAAAATGAGAAATATTCAGGATTCGGCGAGGACGGATTTGCCGATGCCGCAAGAGCAGCAACGATTGATATGATAGAAGATATAAGGCAAAATGCTTTTTAGTTATTCGGATACGGGAGGATGGGATCTGTGGAGCAGTATAAACAGGAATTCATAGAATTTATGGTTGAATCGGAAGTTTTGCGGTTCGGCGAATTTACATTAAAAAGCGGACGTAAGTCCCCTTTTTTCATGAATGCGGGCGGATATGTCACAGGAAGCCAGTTAAAGCGTCTGGGAGAGTATTATGCAAGGGCGATACATGAAAACTTCGGGGATGATTTTGACGTGCTCTTCGGCCCGGCGTATAAGGGCATTCCCCTTTCGGTTGCGACTGCGATAGCGTATGATGAACTGTACGGCAAGCAGGTAAGGTATTCGAGCAACCGCAAGGAAGAGAAGGATCACGGTGATGCCGGAATACTTCTGGGCAGCAGGATAAAGGACGGCGACAGGATAGTCATGATCGAGGATGTCACAACAAGCGGCAAGTCCATCGAAGAGACGTATCCGATACTTAAGGCCCAGGGGGATATTACCGTTACCGGACTTATGGTATCTCTTGACAGAATGGAGCTGGGACT
>DEEW01000123.1:2234-6484 GCA_002350465.1 Lachnospiraceae bacterium UBA2868 | reverse complement strand
TCCCTTGACGAATACTACAAAACATACGGAGCATAAATGGGCAAGCCGGTCAAAATACGAAAAAAAAAGAGCTTCATGTTCACAACAAAGCATTACTCCTTTATGAGCGTACTGGGAATAGTGCTTGGAGTGATTAATGTATTCTTCGGTGTGGCGATGGTAACGGAAAGCTATCGCAACGAAGGCAGTGTTGATGTGGGTTACGGAAGCGCGGGACTGTTCTCGGTTTTCCTAAGCATTATCGGGATCATTTGCGGCATCAGGAGCCTTGGCGAACGTGATACATACATTGCGCCGGCGGTTGTTGCCATATCCGTAAACGGTGCAGTGATCCTGTGGTGGATCGTTATGATAATCATATCGGCAATTTTTAAATAAGGTGGTGTACAGCTTCTATGGAAACCTATGATGAACTTATAGATGAACGTTATGATCTTGCCATGAGCAGGATCCGTGAAACGCAAAGAGAGGAGGCCTTTGGCGAGCCTCTCTTGTCGTTCTTCGGAAAGTGTTCGGATTTTCTGGTAAGGCTTTCCGGTATTCTGGAGCGGTCGCGCTTACGTGACATACATAAAATGTCCCTCGAAGAGCTTGCGGGAGAAAATCATATGCTCTATGAAGATATCCTGCCGGAGAACTATGCCGTAAGCTTTGCCAATCCCGACTATATAGTTTCGGAATTTGAAAAAGCAGGGATCTGTGACAGACAAACGGCGCAGTATCTGTGCTTTTTGTATGCCGAGATACGCGGCCTGATCCCCTATGCCTTCGAGGGCAAAAAAGAGATATTTACAATATACGCGGAACTGTATGTGGAAGTGTACACGTCCTTCAGGCTTGCGGCACTTGACGGCACTTATCCCGAAGGTGAATCGATCAGAGATATTATTTACTGGTTTGAGAGGGATAACTGCGATATCATCCTGCCGGCAAATGTATCGGATAAGGTAGATGCGTCGAATGATTTTCTGCGAAGGATAGTTTGCGAAGAAGACCTTACGGATGACAGATTCCTGTACCTTTCGGGAGAATATGTTACTGATAATGAGATAAGATGTGCACATTTTATCAATTCCCTTTCCGAAGAGCAGATACAGTCAATGGCTGACACATTTACCGAAGGATACCGTATCGGCTTTGTTAAGGCGGGAAAGCCGTTAGATAAAAAAACAAGCGCCAATATAAGATACAGTCTGGGATTTGAGAGAGTTGTAAGAGCTGCTGTCGAAAATTTCAAAAAGATGGGGCTTGATTCCGTAATATACAGGGCCGCTTCGCTGTCCCTTACAGGAGCGGGTGTGAACAAGATAGGATTTTACGGAGCCATCCCGAACAGGCAGTATGACTACGACCACAAGGACGATGCTGCCATTTACTTGGATGCGGACTTTGTTACGAGAAAACTCGAGGTGCTTGAGGCCTCCTACAAGGAGCGGACAGTACTTGCAAACGGACATGCGGGTCCTGCGGTTATGGAGGTGTTCGGTGAGAAACCTTTTACACCTGTTGTGAAAGAGCACACAATAAAGCACACTGATAAGACGCAGAAGCTGTCGGTTGAATATACGGCAAAGGCATCCGAGATCATAAACAGATACATTATCGGCGAAGAGAGAAGTTTTACGATAATCGCATATCCTGTTCCGGAGATCGGAGATGATTACGAGAAGATATTTGCGGACACGGTAAAGCTTAATACCCTTCCCTACCACAAGTACGAGAAGATCCAGCAGATAATGATAGATACCCTTGATAAGGCGGATCATGTTGAGATAAAAGGCAGGGGGAAAAACGAGACAGACCTTAAGGTTGCGCTGCACCCGGTGGACGATCCTCATCGTCAGACCAAGTTTGAGAACTGTGTTGCCGATGTCAACATTCCGGTGGGAGAAGTGTTCACCTCCCCGCAGCTTAAAGGCACAAACGGAGTGCTCAACGTATCGAAGGTGTATCTGAACGGGCTTTTGTACAAAAACCTCAAGGTAACCTTTACGGACGGTATGATAAGCGATTATTCCTGCGATAACTATGAGAATGAGGAAGACAACCGGAAGTTCATCAAAGAAAACCTCCTGCATAAGCATGAGACCCTTCCCCTCGGAGAGTTTGCCATAGGAACGAATACAACGGCATACAAAATGGCCAGGGATTATGATATAGAAGGACTCCTCCCAATACTGATCGGGGAGAAAACAGGGCCGCATTTTGCAGTGGGTGATACATGCTACAGCCATGAGGAAGATGTCAAAGTGTATAACCCGGACGGCAAGGAGATCATAGCGCGTGAAAACGAAGTATCCCAAAAGAGAAAATCAGATGCCGGGGCTGCATATTTCCAGTGTCATACAGATATCACCATACCATACGATGAATTGCTGTATATCCGTGGGGTTAGAGATGACGGATATGACACGATAATAGAAGACGGCAGGTTTACCCTCCCCGGGTGCGAGGCATTAAATGAGCCGCTGGATGAGATGCGGGACTGATGCATATCACTATACAAAAATTATCGTAAATATGATACATTTATTGATACATGAGAGCGGATCATAAATGATATGCTTTCAATAAAAAGTACGGAGGTTAATTATGGCAACGGTAGGAATAGTTATGGGCTCCGATTCCGATATGTCCGTTATGAGCAAAGCGGCGGATATTCTGGAGCGGTTCGGGATCGATTACGAGATGAGGATCATATCGGCACACAGGGAGCCGGATGTTTTCTTTGAATATGCAAAGAGCGCAAAGGACAAAGGAATGAAAGTCATTATCGCAGGTGCCGGAATGGCGGCACATCTCCCGGGAATGTTTGCGGCGATCTTTCCACTTCCAGTCATAGGTGTTCCGATGCATACCACATCTCTCGGAGGAAGAGACAGCCTTTACTCTATTGTCCAGATGCCTTCGGGCATTCCGGTGGCAACCGTTGCGATAGGCGGCGGAGCAAATGCCGGACTTCTTGCGGCACGGATGCTTGCCATCTCGGATGATAAACTTCTTGCCAAACTTGAAGAGTATTCCCGTGAGATGGAAGAGGGCGTTGCGAAGAAGGACGCCAGGCTTTCGGAAGTCGGATATAAAAACTACGATAAATGATCAACAAATAAGGAGACTTTTATGGATTACAAATCAGCCGGAGTTGATATCGAAGCAGGGTACAAAAGTGTTGAACTGATCAAGGGCTTTGTGGGAGCCACAAACCGTCCCGAGGTGATCGGAGGGTTGGGCGGATTTGCCGGAGCCTTTTCCATGAACAAATACAAGAGTATGGAAGAGCCTGTACTCGTATCCGGAACCGACGGATGCGGCACTAAAGTTAAGCTTGCGTTCCTGATGGATAAGCACGATACCATCGGCATCGATGCGGTTGCCATGTGCGTTAACGATATAGTCTGCGGCGGAGCCGAGCCTCTGTTTTTCCTTGACTATATTGCCTGCGGCAAGAACTATCCCGAGAAGATCGCCCAGATTGTTAAGGGTGTTGCGGAAGGCTGCAAGCAGTCGGGCTGTGCCCTTGTGGGAGGTGAGACTGCCGAACATCCGGGGCTTATGCCGGAGGATGAATATGACCTTGCCGGTTTTGCGGTAGGCATAGTTGACAGGAAGAAGATAATAGACGGAAGTACACTTGCCGAGGGAGATGTCCTCATAGGTCTTGCTTCAAGCGGAGTTCATTCCAACGGGTTCTCACTTGTCCGCAAAGTGTTTGAAATGACACCCGAGAGCCTTGATACATATTATGACGAGCTCGGTGCAAAGCTTGGAGACGTTCTGCTAACCCCTACGAGAATATATGTTAAGGCATTGCAAAATGCCATGAAGAACGGTGTCACACTCAAGGCATGCAGTCATATAACCGGCGGAGGATTTTACGAGAACGTTCCGAGAATGCTAAGAGAAGGCACACACGCCGTCATAGAGAAAAAATCATATGACATACCTCCCATCTTCACACTTATGCGTGACAAAGCCGGTCTTGATGAGAAGATGATGTACAATACATTCAACATGGGAATCGGCATGGTCATGGCAGTTGCCCCGGAAGATGCCGGTCAGGCCATGGACGCCGTGGAAAAAGCGGGAGAGAAGGCGTACCTGATCGGAGAAGTAAAAGAAGGCGAAAAGTGCTGCGAGCTCGCATAAAACGAAGAAGCTGCGCGAGGCGCGGCAGGGATACAGATCCACAGGGAGGGTTCAGTGACGAATATAGCGGTGCTGGTGTCCGGAGGAGGAACGAATCTCCAGGC
>DEEW01000123.1:1962-2189 GCA_002350465.1 Lachnospiraceae bacterium UBA2868 | reverse complement strand
ATCACCGGAATCTGCATCAGACCGAAGGACTATGCCGATAAGGATGCATACGGGCGGTACCTTGCTGAGTTTTTAAAGGATCATGAGATAGATCTTGTTGTACTTGCGGGATTTCTCGTAGTGCTTCCCGAGTGCTTCATAAATGAATTTGAGAACAGAATAATCAATATCCATCCGTCGCTGATTCCGTCATTTTGCGGAGACGGATTCTACGGCCTCAAAGTTCA
>DEEW01000123.1:1396-1706 GCA_002350465.1 Lachnospiraceae bacterium UBA2868 | reverse complement strand
ACGTGCTCCAAAGCTTTTTGTTGCAAAAGCTTATTTCCTCTTAATTTAGTATTTGATATAGAGGAGGATTATATATGAATATTTTGATAGTGGGTGGCGGCGGCAGAGAGCATGCGATAGCTACAGCCGTGGCAAAATCCAAACAGGTTGATAAGATATACTGCGCACCCGGAAATGCAGGTATCGCGAAGATTGCCGAATGCGTTCCCATAGGTGTAATGGAGTTTGATAAGCTGGCTGATTTTGCGAAGAGCAATGATATAGATCTTGCCATAATCGGACCCGATGATCCTCTTGTGGGCGGAATAGT
>DEEW01000123.1:1035-1271 GCA_002350465.1 Lachnospiraceae bacterium UBA2868 | reverse complement strand
GAGAACTTTGATAATCCCGAAGAGGCACTTAAATATCTTGAGAGCGCGAAAATGCCTATAGTACTTAAGGCCGACGGACTTGCGCTCGGAAAGGGTGTTCTCATATGTAATACTCTTGAGGAGGCAAAAGAGGGCATTAACACTATCATGGTCGACAAGAAGTTCGGTAACAGCGGCAACACGGTTGTTATAGAAGAATTCATGACGGGACGTGAGGTTTCGGTTCTTGCCTTTGT
>DEEW01000123.1:531-792 GCA_002350465.1 Lachnospiraceae bacterium UBA2868 | reverse complement strand
GCAAGATTCGGAGATCCGGAGGCACAGGTTGTACTTTGCAGGATGAAAAATGATATAATAGATGTGATGAACGCCTGCATCGACGGAAGGCTGGCGGATATAGACCTTGAGTTTTCCGATGAATCCGCTGTATGCGTGATACTTGCAAGTGACGGTTATCCGGAGCATTATGAGAAGGGATTTCCCATCACGGGATTCGAAGCGTTTGAGGGCAAGGATGATTATTTCTGTTTTCATGCCGGCACGAAGTTTGACGGTGAT
>DEEW01000123.1:0-311 GCA_002350465.1 Lachnospiraceae bacterium UBA2868 | reverse complement strand
ATGGATGAAAACAGTCTCGTAAGAAGAGATATACATGTTCCGCTTACATGCACGAAATGCGGAAAGGCCAACCCGGAATACAAGGGTGTGGGCGAGTACAGATGCAGTGAATGCGGATTTACCATGTATGATGATTTCGGTATTGTGCGAAATTATCTTGAAGCACACAGCGGAGCCACGCAGTCACAGGTTTCGCAGGCTACCGGTGTATCCATGGAAACGATCAGATATTTTCTCAAGGAGGAGCGGCTGGAGGTTACTTCTTCCAGTAATGTCATGCTCTCCTGTGAGATATGCAATGCTCCCATCAG
>DEEW01000001.1:9367-9615 GCA_002350465.1 Lachnospiraceae bacterium UBA2868 | reverse complement strand
TCTTTCAGGCAGAAATGACTTTTAAACAGGAACTTATAAATGCCCGCAAGGCGGAATCTCTTACGCAAAAAGATATAAGTGCTAAAACCGGCCTGTCCCAGCAGGCAGTCAGCCGAATGGAAAAAGGTGCCGGCGGAACAATTGAAACTATTATTAGGTACTTACACTCAATGGGTTATTCTCTCTCGATAAGAAGAGATTCATGAGATCAACATGGAGTTTCGTGCTTCATATGTGTCCGGAGAAAT
>DEEW01000001.1:1718-9351 GCA_002350465.1 Lachnospiraceae bacterium UBA2868 | reverse complement strand
GGAAGAAAAAAGCGGATGCGGGTATGTGTAGATGGCAGATATTCAAGATAAACGTGATGAAAAAATCGGAAGAGCTATAGCAACCATTATCGCCGGCTATAAAAAGGGGGATGGATGAGATCATTAATTTCCAATCTGAAAAAAGATAAGCAGGTATATGTTTTCGTAGCACTGGGTATAGTGTTGTTCCTGTTTCCGGATAGGATCGCCGAATACGCGCCTTATATAGTCGGGGTAGCTCTTATACTGTATTCGGTCGTGAATATTTTTATGGAACTTAGGTTCCCGGAGTCAACCATAAGCCTCGGGGATGCCGTGGTAAGAGGTGTACTGGGTGTAATCCTGTTACTTGAGACCAGCCAGGCGATAGCGATCCTCAGTATAGTATGGGCAGTGTTATCATTAAATGACGTTGCCGAAGAAATAAATGATTTTTACAGGACGCGTAAGTTCAGACTTGTAGGTGCGGTTAGCGTAGTACTTACTATCATATTTTCAGCAATGCTGATGCTTGATCCATTCGGGCATTTTGTGTTTCATATACGGATTCTGGGACTTGAGATGATAGCTGAAACGTTTATACGAAGAAGAGAAGATTAAATATGTGGAATATAATACTGTTTGTTTCATTGATTATTGTTGCGGCAATGTCGATTGTGAGCAATGCTATTGAGATCGGAGAAAAGCTCGGGTCAGTTCATATAGCCGTTGAGATCGCATTTTATGTATTGATTGCAATCGTTGTACTTGGCGGCATTGTTTATCCCCTTGTCGGTGTGTTCTTCGCGCCGATTTTTTCTCTGGAAAAGCTTCACGAGGCAGATGGCAAGGCACGGCAGAAGTGGTGCAGGAGACTTGCAAATAATTTGTTGGAAAATGTGCAGCTGACCGAGGAAGAGCAGGAGCAGGTAAAGGGATTTTTGCGACTTGAAGATGAAACGGACGATAAGCTTATAGAATTCTTTGACAGGAAGATCACTCCGGAACTCAACCGTGAAATGTATGATACAGCCAAGAAAATATTTATTATTACCGCAATTTCCCAGAACTCGGTCTATGACATGCTCGGGATGGCATCCGCAAATTTCAATCTGATAAAGAGGATAACCGAGATATGCGGGTTCAGACCCAACAATGCACAGGTGTTCAGACTGTACATCAGAGTGCTGTCCATTACTCTTATAGCCGGAAATCTCGAAGAGATGAATATTGAAGAATTAATCCCGATGGCGACCGAAGGAGCACTGGGAAAGGCTCTTGGCATCGTAGCTGCATCAGCAACACAGGGCGCGGTAAATGCACTTACCACATTGCGAATGGCAACGATTGCCAAAAACTACCTTCTCAATGCCGACGTTTCCCTGACGAGAAAAGAGCTGCGCAGAAAATCATATGCCGAGGCTCTGAGCATTCTTAAGAACATAATGAAGCAGGGCATGAATGAGAAAATTAAAGAGCCCGTCAGGAATATGTTCAGCAAAGCCTAGTAGAATCATCACTGTCTGAAGCAATATAAATATCCATCGGAGGTTCTCCGTAATACAGACACTCCTCGGAAGCCAGATTTTAATAGAAAACTTTCAGTACCATATTTACGGTGTGTATTCCTCATAACCGTAAACCACCTCATTGTCTGCATTTAAGTATAGGTACATAAGGGCAGAGTTTTCCTCGCCCTCACCTTGACTGTTTATGTACTCTGCCATACCATTTGTATACATGAACTTATGAAAGCCGTCCGAGGGATACTGTACGTAAAAAGGTGTGTACTGACCGGCGGCAAGTTTATATTCGCGGTAATTCTCATCCGGGCTCACCTCTTTAGCCATAACACTGTCTTTTCCGGGAGCTTTCATATAGCAGTTTATACACTTTACGGCACTTTTGCCTTCGCCGGCGGATGAGAGGTCATCAGATTTTCCCGTAAGGGTAAGTGATGACAGATAAAAGCTTCCGAATGAAGAGTCGGGGACAGGCGGATTGTTTCCGTTAAGGCCGTAATCCTCGTCGGTTTCAACTATGTATGCATATGCATAGGTTTTTCCGTTTGAGTTTGATTCGTTTAATACAAATCTCCCTGCCCCCTTAAGGTTGTCGCCGCCTTCGGGGTAAAATACCGCGTATCCCGATTGATGACCGCAAAGGGCAACCTTGTCATACAGCGTAGCGGGAGCATTATCCGGAGACGTTACGTGTACGTCTTCCGGGTTATAACCGTGATTTCCGTATAATTTGCCAAGGCACTCGTTGACGAAGGATTCTGCATCGTTGTACAGGCTGTAGGATTCGCTGACTTCAAAGCAGGCATTGATCACCTTGAATTTTCCGTCAATGCTCTCGTCAGCGAACCGGTAAGTTCCGTCATCATTAAGTTCGGATACTGTGTTTTTAAGACCCGGAAGCTTACACTTATTAACGAGGAAAGTCTGGTTCCGGTCTGAAATGTTGCTGGAGAAAAATGCGTAATTGTCCACGGTATTGATTATCGCGGCAAAGGGAAGTTCATCAGGCGTATCCTCGATGTAATCCCATTCTTCACCAACGTAAGATCCGAAGTGAGTGGGAGACAGCCACACCATCTCCTCTTCGTTTATGGCAGACGTTACCGCTCCGGCATCCATAAATACAAGGGAATCCTCTTTGCCTTCGAGCCCTTCAAGCCCGTAAGGAGTGGAGTATTTGTACAAAACATTGTCTATTATCTCTTCGGTACCGGGTTCGTTCTCATATTTGATGTCCGCTATAGACAGTGAATATATAAGAGGTCCGGCCATCCGGACATTTTTATCAAGGTGACCGCTGAAATTACAAATGTATACAGTACCGTTTTCATAGCCCGGGCCGGTTGAGCCCATATCACCGTCATAAAACTCTCCATGAAATGAACCGTCCGGGTCAATGGCAAGCTCTGTCGACCATCCGCCTGCACCGCTTGAAAATGTATAAGCCCACTCCGACATGGCTGTGAACACTTCTTCGGAAGCGGCGGCATATATATCATCGGAAATTGAATCCAATTCCGATCCGTTTATACCTGTCCAGTCTTTCTTGTCGATTTGCCCGACATCTGCCTCCTCTTTGCCCGATGAATCCTCTGCCTCGGAGGACAGGGCGGTTTCCGGATTCGTATCGGCAGTGTCAACCTGTTTGTTATCTGCACATCCTGCAAGCATGGAGGTGCCAAGAATAATTACAGCGGTAATGATAATAGTATAGTAATGATTTTTTCGCATTTGTATCTCCTGAGTATGAGTGATTTCCATTATTTTATCATAAGATAATTGTAAAGAAGAAAAATTTACGAAAATAGAGAAAAAAAACTCAATAATAGTTGACATAAATCAAAAGTGATTGTATTATAATAATCGAGTAGACGAAGTTGACTAGGGGAGTCAATTTCGCGGTTAATAAGGGAAATGATATACTTAAAGGGGATAGGTATATTATGAAACGCCGTATCATTATGGGAATGGTCGCAATACTCATAACACAGGGTGTTGCGGCGCTTTCCCCGATACAAACCTATAGTGCAACCGTATCTACCGGAACGGTCAAAGCAAGGAGCGGATTCGTAAGATCCGCTGCCACAGCCCAGTCGGCCGTTTCTTTCTGCGTATCTTCGGGTGACGAAGTGGCAATCCTCTCGGAGGAAAAGGGGAAGGACGGCAATACATGGTACAGGATTGCCGTAGGAACATCCGTAGGATATATCAGATCTGATCTTGTTTCCAAAACGAAGAAGTCAATGACGGTTAGCGATTCGCTTGTGAAGAATTCACAGGCCAATTCGTCTGCAAATACAAAAACAATACAAGCAACCGCGCAGACGGGCGCGGCAACAGCAACAGCGCAGGCAGCAGTTTCGTCTACGGTCGGATCCGGAACGGTCAAGGGTACTTATGTAAGGATGCGCAAGAATGCGACTCTTAATTCCGGAGTAGTTACCTATCTTAATACCGGTGACGTTGTCAGCATACTCGCCGAAGGGAAAGCGAGTGACGGTCAGGTCTGGTATCAGGTAAAAAAAGATGACCAGACGGGTTTTATAAGAAGCGATCTTATTAACAAGACGACAACCGCAGCGGTGACGGCACAGACAAACACCACGTCACAAGCCGCAACCGCGGCAGCTACTGCATCTTCGGGAGTTGTTAAAACGGTTGAACCGGGAGCAGGTGTTGTGAAGGGAATAAACGTCAGGATCAGAAGTGTTGCCGGGACAACGGGAGAGATAGTGGGAACGGTCAGCACCGGATCGGGCTTAAAACTCCTTGGGGTGGAAAAGGCGCCCGACAGAGAATGGATAAAGGTAGAGACAACAGTAGACGGCAAGACGGTTAACGGTTATATAGCAAGAGATTACGTGACAGTGACCAAGGAAGTCAAAGAGATCACCCAGACGACACAAACAATCATAAGCAGCGACTCCTCGGGCACCAAGACAACCGCCGCCCAGACAAAGGATAAGGTCGTGTCTGATTCGGGAGGTACGGATACCGGACCTGTCGGCGGCCAGGCCTCCATAAAAGGAGTGGGGGTCAGGGTAAGGCAGGCGCCTGTTGAAGGCAACGTGGTCTGCCAGCTATCATCGGGGCATCCGCTTACCGTTAAAAAAGAAACATCCGGAAGTGATAATTACACCTGGTATCAGGTGTCTTTTTCGTATTTAGGGAGTGAACGTGAAGGGTATGTCAGATCCGATCTTGTGACTCTTGCCGAATCCGAAGAGACGGCAGCGCCTCCCGGAGATGAGGAGTTTGAAAAGCTTATTGCGGAGTTTCCGGAAGGGTACAAGAATTCGCTTCGTATTCTCCATTCAAAACATCCGAAGTGGCAGTTCGAGCCGGTAAATACCGGATTGGAATGGTCAAGCGCCCTTGCGGCAGAGTCCTCGGTAGGCAAGAATCTTGTTTCGAAGAATTCGATAGCATCGTGGAAATCAACCGCTCCTCAGGCGTATAATCAGGCTACAAACCAGTGGTACACGTTTGACGGCGGAAGCTGGGCTTCGGCATCTCCCGAGCTTATTGCATATTACATGGATCCGAGAAACTTCCTGAACGAGAGCGGGATATATATGTTTGAAAAGCTGGACTATTCCGAGACCCAGACGACTGCAAGCGTTTCCAAGATGCTGACGGGAACGTTTATGAGTGGGGAAGTAACGGATACAGACGGAACTACATTCAGTTACGCGGAAAAGTTCAGGGAAGTCGGGGAAGCAACAGGTGTATCACCGTATCTTCTGGCGGGACGCGCCCTTCAGGAGATGGGTATAAAGGGAGCGAGTCAGAGCTGTACCGGCAAAGTAGCGGGATATGAAGGGTATTTTAACTTCTTTAACGTGGGAGCGTATGCGTACAGCGGAAGAAGTGCCACGATCAACGGACTGATTTACGCAACCGGTTCAGATGAGAATTACATGCGCCCGTGGAACACGAGAGCGCGGTCGATATACGGCGGAGGAAAATATCTGGCCGAAAAGTATGTATCAAAAGGTCAGAATACGTTATACTTTCAGAAGTTCAATGTTGTAAACAGAGAAAACACCCTGTATTCGCACCAGTATATGTCAAATATACAGGCAGCCTCGTCTGAGAGTTCAAGACTCCAGCTGGCGTACCTTGGAGATGACGAGGTGCTTAAGTTCAGGATACCGTATTACAATAATATGCCCGAAACACTGTGTGCCAAGCCTGTATCGGATTCCAATCCGAATACTTATCTCGCATCGCTTTCCATAAGCGGCGGAGAGCTTAAACCTGCATTTTCGGGAGTAACGGACAAGTACACGGTAACGGTAGATCCTAACCAGGAGACCGTTGAGATATCGGCTACGGCGGTTTGCTCGTCTTCATCCGTCGGCGGAGTCGGAACTTATCCGATAGAGCCGGGCGAGAACACGCTGTACGTCGGCTGCAAAGCTCAAAACGGTGCTATCAAGGCATACACTATAACAGTTTACAGATAGAGAAGGAGTCAGATATGAGACAAACGGCAAAAATCATTACAGCAGCATTTTTTCTTTCGGCCTCACTGTTTTTCAGCGCCGGAAGTGTTTATGCGGAGGGTCTGAATGTATCGGCGGACAAGGAAAATTGCGAGATCGGAGATACCGTTACCGTTACGGTTGATGCCACAGCCCTTGAGGGGACGGCTCCTGCGGATATTCAGGTTGAATTCAATGCCAACAGGCTGAGCTTTGTGAATTGTTCTGCCCAGTACGGCGGAGGCGGCGGAGGCCTCATAACGTTCAAGGAAAGCAACGCCACGGTTGAGTTCACAACGCTTTCGGGAGGCACTGCCGACGTTAAGGTTACTGCTACCGCAGAGGATGCCGCAGAACCCGAGACGGCATCTGTATCAGTTGCGGTTGCAGGCGAAGATACAGCCGCTGCACTTGATGCGGCAGCAGGCGGAGATCTCGGCGTCAGCCCCGGAACAATCGATCTTTCAGACGGAAGAGTTATACAGACTGTTTTTGCCGAGGAATTCAAACCCATACTTTTTCACAAAGAAACAACCGATTACAACGGGCAGATGGTTGAATGTGCAAAGTTTGACATGGGTGATATGACACTTTTGTACACAACCGACGCTTCGGGTGCAGACGGAAAGTTTATGATATACAACCAGTCAACGGGGACTCTTGACGAATTCAGAATGCTTCAGGGAATAGAAAATCGCTTTATTATCGTTCTTGCTGACTGCGAAGGCGAGATTCCTGCCGGCTATACAAAAGCTGTACTCGACTGGAACGGACAGACACTGACGGCTTTTATGGAGGAAAGCGTTGCTGCTGGAAGTGCTACTGCCATAAACGGTGTGGATCCGGCTGATTTTTTCCTGGTATATGCCATGAGCTCGGAAGGGAATAAGGGCTGGTACAGGTATGATAAGAACGAGGGAACATATCAGAGATTTGTACCTTCTCAGGCAGGCCCTGCTACGGAGGGCGAACTGCAGGAGGAGGCGGATGAAACCGACTCTGAAGGGCTCCTTGATGATTATATTCCTCACAACATCCAGTCGATCCTTCTCATAGTATTTGTGGCTCTTGCACTGATATTGCTGATAACCGTTATAATTCTTGCCGTAAAGCTTCACGAGTACGCCGAGGATCTTGATGCGATATATGAGGGCGGCTACTACGAAGACGACGAAGAAGATGAGGACGAGGATGACGAAGACGATGAAGAGGAGGACAGGCATGTCAGACGCGGGGGAGCCGTAACCGCCGCTTCACTCGTAGGCCGTTCTATGTCCGAAGAAGATGAACAAGACGACGAAGATAAGGAAGATGACGAAGACGACGAAGACGACGAGGATGATGATTCCGAAGAGGATGAGGAAGATGTAGAAGATGAGGAGCCGGACGACGAAGAAGGTGAAGATGATGAGGACGGCGACGAAGAGGAAGATGACGAAGAGGAAGATGACGACGATCTTTACGAGAGACCTCTGACCAGAAGAGAGCGCAAGGAACTTGAGCGGGAGAGAAAAGAGAGAGAACGCGAAGAAAAATGGCGGCTCAAGGAAGAGAAGAAAGCCGCGAAGAGACGCGCAAGGGGATATGAAGAGGCTACTCCCATGGATTGGAGCAGCTTTGAAAAAGAACGTGAGCAGGAGAAGG
>DEEW01000001.1:1317-1642 GCA_002350465.1 Lachnospiraceae bacterium UBA2868 | reverse complement strand
ACTCATGAAACTGAGCAGCCCCGTGCACTTCGCGAAGAAGAACAAAGGGAGAGGCAGAGGAGACTGTTCGAGCAGCAACAGAGGATTGAGGAACAGCGCCGTATAGAGAACGAGCGGCTTGAGGCTGAGAGGATAAAGCAGCAGCAACAGTTTATCGACTCAAGAAACGGAGAACCTGATCTGGATGAGGACTTCCAGTTTGAGTTCCTTAATCTTGATTGATGGAGGTAGTGCGAAGCGAGCCTCTGATGGTGTGGCTCACAATAGAGGAAGAAGGAGATATATATGGCACGAAAATATACGGAAAAAGCATGGTCGGTGTTGA
>DEEW01000001.1:1058-1246 GCA_002350465.1 Lachnospiraceae bacterium UBA2868 | reverse complement strand
GATGGCCGAACAGCTTTCGGCACAGTTTAAGCATGGGTATGTGGGCAGCGAACATTTACTCTTAGCGTTGTGCATGGAAAAGAGCGGCGTAGCATCGAACGTGCTTCTGGCAAATGACATAGACGAGGAAAAAGTCATCAGGCTTATTGATGAACAGATAGCACTTCCCGGAAGAGTGGCCAAAAAGG
>DEEW01000001.1:0-991 GCA_002350465.1 Lachnospiraceae bacterium UBA2868 | reverse complement strand
AGATCGGAACGGAGCATCTGCTCCTTGCCATAATATCCGACGCGGACAATCTGGCCATCCGTCTGATCAATACTTTATCGGTTAATCCCCAGAAACTGTTTGCGGATACGCTTGTAGCCATGGGAGAAAATCTTGAAGATTACAAAGAGCAGATAAAGGCTACCGGAAGGCAGAACAATGCAAATCAAGGCATGCTCATAGACAGGTACAGCCGCGACCTTACGGCTCTTGCCGCGGAAGGAAAGCTTGATCCCGTTGTGGGAAGAGATGCGGAAATTACCCGTATGATCCAGACGCTTTCCAGAAGAACAAAAAACAATCCGTGCCTTATTGGTGAGCCGGGAGTTGGAAAGACTGCGATCGTAGAAGGACTTGCCCAGCGTATAGTTGACGGTGCCGTCCCGGAAACGGTAGCGGACAAGAGACTTCTCACCCTTGATCTTTCGGCTATGGTTGCGGGGAGCAAATACAGAGGAGAATTCGAGGAGAGGATCAAGAGGGTGATCGAAGAAGTCACAGCCGACAGAAACATCATTCTCTTCGTGGACGAACTCCACACTCTGATCGGAGCCGGAGGTGCCGAGGGNNGAGGAGAGGATCAAGAGGGTAATAAGCGAGGTCACTATGGAGGGAAACATCCTTCTGTTTATGGATGAGGTACACACGATCATCGGAGCAGGAGGGGCTGAAGGATCCATAGATGCAAGCAATATTTTAAAGCCGTCCCTTGCAAGGGGCGAGGTGCAGCTTATCGGTGCTACGACCTATGATGAGTACAGAAAGCATATCGANNAAAAGGATGCGGCACTTGAGAGAAGATTTCAGCCGATCTATGTGGAAGAGCCCACAGAGAGTGATTGCATAGAGATACTTAAGGGAATCGCTCCAAGATACGAAAAACACCACGGAGTCAGGTACGAGGAGGAGGCGCTTGAGGCAGCGGCAAAGTTATCCGCAAGATATATAAGCGACAGATTCCTTCCCGATAAGG
>DEEW01000094.1:5621-10629 GCA_002350465.1 Lachnospiraceae bacterium UBA2868 | reverse complement strand
ACCGTAATGGGTCACGTAGACCACGGTAAAACATCCCTTCTGGACGCTATCAGAAAGACCAACGTAGCCATAGGCGAAGCCGGCGGTATCACCCAGCACATCGGTGCTTCCGAGGTGTATTCCAACGGACAGAAGATCGTATTCCTGGATACCCCGGGCCACGAAGCTTTCACAGCTATGCGTGCAAGGGGAGCACACGTAACGGACATCGCCGTTCTGGTAGTAGCTGCTGATGACGGTGTAATGCCCCAGACGGTTGAAGCCATCAACCATGCCAAGGCTGCGGGAATCGAGATCATAGTTGCCGTTAACAAGATAGATAAGCCTTCGGCAAATATAGACAGGGTTAAACAGGAACTTTCCGAGTATGATCTTGTGTCCGAGGATTGGGGAGGAAGCACGGTATTTGCTCCCGTATCTGCCAAGACGGGCGAAGGTATCAAGGAACTTCTCGAAATGATCCTGCTTACAAGCGATATACTTGAACTTAAGGCAAATGCCAACAGAAAAGCACGGGGTATGGTCATCGAGGCCCAGCTTGACAAGGGAAGAGGTCCTGTTGCTACGGTTCTTGTACAGAAGGGTACACTTAAGGTAGGCGATTTTATTGCCGCAGGCCCTTCTCACGGTAAAGTAAGAGCGATGATCGATGACAGCGGACGCCGTGTTAAGGAAGCCGGTCCTTCGACCCCTGTTGAGATATTAGGTCTTAATGATGTTCCCGGTGCAGGAGAGGTCTTTGTGGCTCTTGAATCGGACAAGGAAGCCAAGAACTTTGCCGAGACATTCATTGCACAGAATAAAGTTAAGCTTCTCGATGATACAAAAGCAAAATCAAAGATGTCCCTTGAAGGACTGTTCTCCAAGATCCAGGAGGGCAATCTTAAGGAGCTTAATCTTATCCTCAAAGCCGATGTTCAGGGATCGGTTGAAGCGGTCAAGGAATCACTCCTCAAGCTTTCCAATGAGGAGGTTGTTGTTAAGATCATACACAGCGGCGTCGGTGCCATCAACGAATCCGATGTTATACTTGCAAGCGCATCAGATGCGATCATCATAGGGTTTAATGTTCGCCCCGATGCAACAGCCAAGGCTACGGCTGAAACAGAGGGTGTTGATATAAGACTGTATGACGTAATCTACAAGGCTATCGAGGATGTCGAGGATGCCATGAAAGGTATGCTTGATCCGGTATTCGAAGAGAAAATCATCGGACATGCGGAGATCCGCCAGATATTCAAGGCCAGCGGCATAGGAAACATTGCCGGATCATATGTGCTTGACGGAGTGATGCAGCGCGGGTGCCTCATCAGGATTACAAGAGCAGGCGAGCAGATATACGAAGGAAAACTCGCTTCCCTTAAGAGATTCAAGGATGATGTCAAGGAAGTTAAATCAGGATTCGAATGCGGTCTTGTATTTGAAGAATTCGGTGATTTTGCGGAGCTTGATGTTGTTGAAGGTTACGTCATGGAAGAGGTACCGAGAAAATGAGAAAAAACAGTATCAAAAATACGCGGATAAATGCGGAGGTGCAAAAATCACTGGCCAATCTTATCCGCGGAGAGATCAAGGACCCAAGGATTGCGCCTATGACGTGCGTTACCGATGTGGAAGTGGCTCCGGATCTTAAGACCTGCAAGGTATATATAAGTGTTCTCGGTGACGAGACTGCAAGAAGCCAGACTCTTGAAGGCCTTCGCAACGCGGAAGGCTTTATGAGAAAACATCTTGCATCTACTCTTAACTTGAGGAATACGCCTACGCTGACATTTATTTCGGATACTTCAACCGAGTACGGAATGGCTATGTCAGCCAAGATAGATGAAGTAATGGCCCCCATCCATGAAAGGGAAGAGGAATGAATCTGCTTGAAGAGATAGGAAACGCCAAAAGCGTGGCAATAGCCGGACATATAAGGCCTGACGGTGACTGTATCAGTTCGACTCTTGCCCTTCGGGGATACCTTAAGAATGCAAGGCCCGGCACTAAGATCACCGTGTTTACGCAGGATAATCCGCCCACAATCTTCTCATACCTTGAGGGTTATGATGAGATGAATCTTACATATTCTCCCAAGGAGAAATATGATGTGTTTGTTGCACTCGATGTAAGCTCACTTGACCGTCTGGGAGATTCTCTCTGGTTTTTTGAAAATGCAGGGAAGACGATATGCGTCGATCATCACGAAACCAATCCGGGACTTGCGGATGTTAACGAGATAAGACCGAAGGCCTCAAGCACATGCGAGGTGCTCTTTGACCTGTTTGAGAAAGAGTACATGGATGATAAAGTCGCAGAGTGCCTGTTTACCGGTATCGTCCATGATTCCGGCGTTTTCCAGTATTCCAATATGAGCCGCAAGAGCTTTAATACTGTAGGCGAGCTTGTGGAATATGATTTTGACGGACCGAAGATCATTCAGGATACATTCTACGAAAAATCATATATCCAGAACCAGATACTGGGGCGGGCTCTTCTTGAGAGCATACTGTTCATGGACGGAAGATGCATCGTCAGCATGGTGGACAGGAAGATGATGGACTTCTACAATGTGTTGCCTAAGCACCTTGAAGGAATAGTAAACCAGCTCAAGAATACACGCGGCGTGGAAGTTGCCATATTTATGTACGAAATGGGTACACAGCGTTTTAAAGTGAGTATGCGGTCGAACGGACTTGTTAATGTGGCTAAGGTCGCAGCGGTATTCGGCGGCGGAGGACATGAAAGGGCGGCCGGCGTGGAGATGAACGGTACATATTACGATGTAATAAATGCTCTTTCACGTGAAATAGAAAAACAGATGAAGTAAATGGACGGAATCATCAACATATACAAGGAAAGTGGCTATACAAGCCATGATGTGGTGGCAAAGCTTCGCGGAATCCTTAAAACCAAGAAGATAGGACATACGGGAACCCTTGATCCCATGGCGGAAGGGGTACTTCCGGTCTGTGTGGGAGCCGCAACAAAGCTTAGTGAAATGTTCTCGGACCATGATAAGGTCTATGAGGCGGGCATGATACTCGGAAAATCATATGATACACTCGATATAACGGGTGTTATCACAGAAGAACGAGAAGTTATGTCAACCAAAGATGACATTATGAAAGCCGCTTCAAGTTTTGTCGGCGGCTATGAGCAGACACCGCCGATGTACTCCGCTAAGAAGATTGACGGAAAGAAGTTGTACGATCTGGCAAGACGCGGGGAGATTGTGGCCAGAAAGCCCGTATTTGTCAATATTTACAATATTGATGTACTGTCGGTGGATATCCCGCATGTGAGAATTCTCGTTCATTGCGGAAAGGGTACATATATACGGTCTCTTATCGACGATCTGGGATCATACCTTGGCTGCGGTGCAGCAATGGAGAGCCTGATCAGAATAAGAGTCGGTGATTTTACGGCAGATAATTCATACAGACTTTCCGATGTAGAAAAAGCTGTAAAAACCGATAAGATATCGGATGTTATTATTCCCTTGGAAACGGTGTTTAAAAGCCTGGACAGCTTTAGTGCGGGCCCTGAAATGTCACGGTATGTAAGAAACGGGAATGTACTTGACGGTAAAAGTGTCAGGGCAGCTTTGGGATTAGAAAGTAAGCCCGATGAAGGGTATAGGATAAGGGTATATGATTGCGGCGGCAAGTTTACCGGCGTTTATGAGTATAAAATATCAAGCGATATTTTTAAACCCTACAAAGTTTTTTTAAGTTAGGAAGAGGTTCGGTCAATGGATGTAATAACCGGAACATGTGAGTTCAAAATACCTGAAAATACCGTTGTCTCCATCGGAAAGTTTGATGGTGTTCATAAGGGGCACATACAGATCATCAAGCGGATGAGGGAGTATATAAGCAGAGGATACAAGCTGTGTGTCCTCACATTTGACATACCCCCGTCATCTTTGGGATTCGGGATAGATAACGGGGTGATTTTGTCAAACGAAGAGAAAAGATATATTTTCTCGGATATCGGAATCGATTATTATATTGAATTCCCGTTTTACGAAAAAACGGCATCGATTCCGGCCAGGCAGTTTATTGAAGAGTATATAGTCGACAGAATGAATGCCAAGGCGGTTGTGGTAGGAGAAGACTGCACATTCGGACAGGGAGCGGAGGGTAATGCCCAGATGCTCAGGGATTTCGGTCCGATTTACGATTACGAGGTTGAGATAATAAGCAAGATCAAGGACGGAAAACATGAGATAAGCTCAACCTATTTAAAAGAACTGCTTGCTGCCGGAAATGTTAAGAAGTTTATGAATCTTGCATATTATCCGTTTTATGTTCATGGAAGGTTCAAAAGGGATTCGATTTCGGTAGGAGGCGGAATGTCCTATTATGTTATGGACGTTTCGGAAGAGAAGGTTATTCCTCGTGACGGAGTATATTATTCTACGGTTATTTACGAAGATGAACTGTATGATGCTATTACTAATGTCAGAGGCGATACAAGAGTATTTGAAACATATATATACGGCGGAGTCCGTGGAATTCAAAGAGCTGATGTCTCCATAGCGCTTCTCCAGTACAAACGTGAGGAGATTAAATTCTACAAAACTTCCGATATGAACAAAAAGGTAAAAGAGGATATTTTCGAAGGTCAGAAATGGCACAAGGAAAAAGTTGCCCACTGGAGGCAAAAATTATAAACAAATGCTGAAAATATCGGTTTACATCGGAAGTTGGCTGTGGTAGAATAGCAAATGTTGTACAAACCTGTGCCTCGGTAACGGATCCGTACCTTATCGCGGTACATGGGGATAATCTAATGATAAAGGGCCAGGCCCGAAGGAGGATTTTATGATCACTAAAGAGAAGAAGACTGCTATTATGCAGGAGTATGCAACGGTACCCAATGATACGGGTTCACCTGAGGTTCAGGTAGCTGTTCTTACAGCCAGGATCGCAGAACTTACGGAACATTTGAAAGCCAATCCCAAGGATCATCATTCCGCAAGAGGAATGTACAAGATGATCGGTCAGAGAAGAGGACTTCT
>DEEW01000094.1:5182-5463 GCA_002350465.1 Lachnospiraceae bacterium UBA2868 | reverse complement strand
AAGGAGAAAAAAATGTACAAAAGCTATTCAATGGAACTTGGTGGACGTACACTCACCGTTGATGTAGGAAGGGTTGCCAAGCAGGCTAACGGCGCGGCACTTATGCATTACGGTGACACAATGGTACTTTCCACTGCAACAGCGTCTGAAAAACCGAGAGAAGGAATTGATTTCTTCCCTTTAAGTGTTGAATTTGAAGAAAAAATGTATGCGGTAGGGAAAATCCCGGGCGGATTCAACAAACGTGAAGGAAAGGCCAGCGAAAATGCCATACTTACAGC
>DEEW01000094.1:4454-5099 GCA_002350465.1 Lachnospiraceae bacterium UBA2868 | reverse complement strand
CGTCCCATGAGACCGCTGTTTCCGAAGGATTATCGTAATGACTGCACATTAAACAATCTGGTGCTTTCCGTTGATCCCGAATGCCGTCCCGAACTTGTGGCTATGCTTGGTTCTGCCATTGCGACAAGTATTTCGGATATTCCTTTTGACGGCCCCTGCGCAACGACGCAGATCGGAATGATTGACGGCGAGTTCATAGTCAATCCCTCACAGGAACAGTGGAAGTCGGGGGATCTGAACCTTACGGTCGCTTCCACAAAAGAGAAGGTTATTATGATCGAAGCAGGAGCAAACGAGATTCCCGAAGCAAAAATGATCGAGGCAATCTACATGGCTCACGGGATCAACCAGGAGATCATAGCCTTCATAGACAAGATCGTAGCTGAGGTAGGTAAGCCCAAGCATGAATATACAAGCTGCGCTATTCCTGAGGAACTCTTCGCTGCGATCAGGGAAGTATGTCCTCCCGATGAGATGGAAACGGCTGTATTTACCGATGATAAGCAGACCCGTGAAGCAAATATCAGAGACATTACCGAAAAGTGTGAAGAGAAATTTGCCGATAATGAGGAATGGCTTGCTATTCTCGGAGAGGCTATTTACCAGTATGAGAAGAAGACGATCCGCAAGATGATCCTCAAGGAT
>DEEW01000094.1:376-4342 GCA_002350465.1 Lachnospiraceae bacterium UBA2868 | reverse complement strand
CGTGGACAGACCCAGATCTGTGATATTACGACTCTTGCACCTCTTTCCGAGATGCAGAAGGTTGACGGACTTGATTCTTTCGAGACCTCAAAGAGATATATTCATCACTACAACTTCCCTTCGTACTCGGTAGGAGAGACCAAGCCTTCGAGAGGACCGGGACGTAGAGAAATCGGTCACGGGGCACTGGCTGAGAGAGCACTTGTACCCGTGCTTCCTTCAGAGGAAGAGTTCCCTTATGCAATCAGATGCGTATCGGAAACATTTGAGAGTAACGGATCTACATCAATGGCAAGCACATGCGCAAGCTGTATGTCTCTTATGGCAGCAGGTGTTCCTATCAAGAAGATGGTTGCCGGAATTTCCTGCGGACTTGTTACGGGAGATACTGATGATGATTTTGTACTCCTTACGGATATTCAGGGACTTGAGGACTTCTTCGGTGATATGGACTTTAAGGTAACCGGTACAACCGATGGTATTACCGCAATTCAGATGGATATCAAGATCCACGGACTGACAAGACCGATTGTTGAAGGCGCTATCGCAAGGTGTCGTGAGGCGAGACTGTTCATCATGGATAACTGCATGAAGCCTGCAATTGCCGAGCCCCGTAAGAGCGTTAACGAGTATGCTCCCAAGATCGTACAGATCAAGATCGATCCCGAGAAGATCGGTGATGTTGTGGGCCAGCGCGGCAAGACGATCAACGCTATCATCGACCAGTGCGGTGTTAAGATCGATATTACCGATGACGGTTCGGTAAGCGTTTGCGGTACAGATCAGGCCGGAATGGACAGGGCGATTGAGCTTATTAAGATCATAACTACCGATTTTGAAGCGGGCCAGATATTTACCGGTAAGGTTGTTTCAATCAAGGAATTCGGAGCATTCGTAGAATTTGCTCCCGGTAAAGAGGGAATGGTTCATATATCGAAGATCGCCAAGGAGAGGATCAACCGTGTTGAAGATGTACTTACACTCGGAGATACGGTAACCGTTAAGTGCCTCGGTAAGGATAAGATGGGCAGAATGTCCTTCAGTATCAAGGATGTCTAAAATACTGACGGACAGATCCTGACATAGAGATAATAACTGATGCAGTCGCTGTAAGGCGGCTGCATTTTTTTAATACCTGTAATTTTCAGACAATTGTGTAAAAAAACATATGTATAGCCTGAACGTTGTAATAAGATTTCTTGCGTTATAAAAGTTAAAAAGTCAGTAATCAACAACTTTTCCACAAAAAGTGGAAAAGTTAATTCAAGATATAATAAAAATAATATTATCAATAACAGATGTTCTAAAACCGCTTAAATAGTGGGTTTTCTCATTTACCGGTTTTACATAATTTGTTTTTTCGAACGAATATTTGCTTTCACACGTTAAAATGTGGATAAAACAATCAGATTATGTGAAATTCCGATAATAAAACAGATTTGAATAAAATTATCATACAATTCCCGATAAACAATTCTACCTGTTATTTACTTATCTGCCTTAACAATGGCGGCGTCCTATGATAAAATAAATCGGTTAATCACAGCTTTACGGGCTGATTATTTTCGTATTGTATGTGAAAGGAAAACATATATGTCAAAAAGAGTTGTACTTATTGTAATGGACAGCTTCGGAATAGGAGAAGAGCCGGATGCGGCCGCTTTCGGAGATGTCGGAACGAATACTTTAAAATCCTGCACCTCCAGCAGCTTCTTTAAGGCCGAAAACCTGGCAAAGATGGGACTCCTCGCAATTGACGGCATCAGCACCTCCAGGAGGCTTCCGGAGGAGAAGATTAAGCCTACGGGAACGTATGCCCGGCTCAGGGAGAGCTCTATGGGAAAAGATACAACGATCGGACATTGGGAGATAGCCGGACTTATCTCGCCCGAGCCGCTTCCTACCTATCCTGAAGGATTTCCGGATGAAGTAATCAAAGAGTTTGAGGAAAAGTGTCAAAGAGGAGTGCTTTGCAACCTTCCGTATTCCGGAACAAAGGTTATAAACGATTACGGCGATGAACATGTAAAAACAGGCAAGCTTATAGTCTATACTTCCGCGGATTCGGTTTTCCAGATTGCCGCACATGAAGATATTGTGCCGCCGGAAGAACTGTATGATATATGCAGGATGGCACGGAGTATTTTAACGGGTAAGCACGGAGTCGGAAGGGTCATAGCCAGACCCTTTGCAGGGGAGAGCGGAAACTATGTAAGAACACCGAGAAGACATGATTTTTCCCTGCTGCCTCCGAAGGATACAATGCTTGACATTCTGTCTGCGAACGGAAGAGATGTGATCGGAATCGGCAAAATACATGATATTTTTGCAGGGAAGGGACTTACGGAATACACATACACGACCGGAAATGAGGATGGAATCAACAAAACCGTGGAGTACCTTGACAGGGACTTTAACGGGCTTTTGTTCGTGAATCTTGTGGATTATGACATGCTGTACGGCCACAGACGGGATATAGACGGTTATGCAAAGGCTGTGTCATACTTTGATGAAAGACTTCCTGAAATTGTATCAAAGCTTAATAAAGATGATATCCTGATCATAACAGCAGATCACGGGTGTGATCCAGCATACACGAAAACTACCGATCATACAAGAGAATATGTGCCGTTTCTGTGCTGCGGAGAGGATTTTAAAACCCCCGAAGGGATTAAGAAGGGAAATCTCGGAACGAGACCTACATTTGCGGATATAGCAGCTTCGATTCTGACATTTCTGGAGATGCCGAAGGAGGAGATCGGAAAGATTTCCGGAGAAAATATTCTGTAATTGAGGGAATAGCCTAAAAATCACATTTTAATGTTACGTGACACTTGTTAAAGGTGGCTAACATAAAAAAATCAATATATTGTGGTTTTTGAAGAGATGCTTGAATTAGCAAACAATAAATAACGGTGTTGCAACAAGATAAAAGTGACACAAAACACAGACCAGTTCGGTCAATGATTTTTGCGTTAAAATACACATGTTATCATTGAATTAGATAACACGTTAAACGATAAGGAAATACAAAATGGCTGACAAACAACTAAAAAGTGAAATTGAAAAGAGGAGAACCTTTGCGATAATCTCCCATCCCGATGCAGGTAAGACTACATTAACGGAAAAGTTTCTGTTATACGGAGGGGCAATCAACCTGGCCGGGTCGGTAAAGGGTAAAGCGACGGCAAGGCATGCGGTATCCGACTGGATGGAAATCGAAAAACAAAGAGGTATCTCCGTCACATCCTCGGTACTGCAGTTCAAATACAACGGCTACTGCATCAACATCCTGGATACACCGGGACATCAGGACTTCTCTGAGGATACCTATCGTACTTTGATGGCGGCAGACAGCGCTGTGATGGTGATCGACGCCTCTAAGGGTGTTGAGAACCAGACCAAAAAGCTCTTTAAGGTCTGCGTTATGCGCCATATCCCGATCATCACCTTTATCAATAAGATGGATCGTGACGCACAAAATCCCTTTGATCTGCTGGAGGACATCGAGAACGTCCTCGGCATCAATACCTGTCCGATGAACTGGCCGATCGGCTCAGGTAAGGAATTCAAGGGTGTATACGACCGCAAAAAGGGCAAGATCCTTTCCTATACCGCTAACAACGGACAGCACGAGGTAGAACAGGAGGAGATCTCGCTCGACGATCCCGATCTCGAAAACAAGCTGTTCTACGGACAGAAGGACACTTTATTTGACGATATTGATCTGTTGGACGGCGCGGGCAATGAATTTGATCTTGATATGGTTCGCAACGGTCAGCTGACCCCTGTATTTTTCGGCTCAGCACTCACCAATTTCGGTGTCGAACCGTTCCTGCAGGAGTTCTTACAGCTCACTACAGCGCCGCTGGCGCGTGAGGCAGGCGGCGAGATGATCGCGCCCGACTCCGATTTCTTCTCCGCGTTCGTCTTTAAGATCCAGGCGAATATGAATAAGGCGCACCG
>DEEW01000094.1:0-122 GCA_002350465.1 Lachnospiraceae bacterium UBA2868 | reverse complement strand
GAGGGCATCCCGACCTTCGCGCCGGAGCATTTCGCGCTGGTACGCCAGAAGGATACCATGAAACGTAAACAGTTCGTCAAGGGTATGAACCAGATCGCGCAGGAAGGTGCGATCCAGATCTT
>DEEW01000198.1:10505-10671 GCA_002350465.1 Lachnospiraceae bacterium UBA2868 | reverse complement strand
TTCTATCACAGTTTCTTACCGTGAACAATCTCCCAGCCGCTCTCCGGTAGGTTTTTCTCAAAGCCTCTTCCCAAGGCATTCCGGAAGTGTATAAAGTCTATGACAACGGAACCAGATGAATTTTATCCTTCTGTCTCCCGGCCTCCCGGATGAATTCATCAATCAG
>DEEW01000198.1:8664-10398 GCA_002350465.1 Lachnospiraceae bacterium UBA2868 | reverse complement strand
ATACGCATCACACTCTTCCTGCCCCGTCTCTTCTACCTGTCTGCATATTGATGCAGCATATGTTATGGAAGTTGCGTATTTGTACACATAATAATTGTAATATAAATGCGGTATCCTAGCCCAGCCAATACCGGCATAATCCGGAACCGTAACATTGTCCCCATAGTACTTACGTTGCAGCTGCAACCATTTTTCGCTCAGGTCATCAGCGCTAAGGGAGCCTCCGTTTTCAATCACCTTGTAACAGTAATCTTCGAATTCGGATATCTGGGCCTGAGCCATAAGGGTTCCCCAGAAAAGAACAATCTCCTGGTCAAGCCAGTACAGCTTCTCCTCTTGTGTGGTTGCCGAATCCGCCATATACCGCGCAAACATTATCTCATTAGCCGTTGAGGCGACTTCCTGGGTGAAAATCGTGGGATTATTATTGTATACATTCTGGTATTGGGCGGACATTTGGCTGTATACGGCGTGTCCCATTTCATGAACTACTGTTGAAGTATAGTTCTTAGTCCCATCAAAGTTAAGCAGTACAAACGGAAGGGTCTCGTTTCCCATCAGCGTCTCAAATTCACCTGTAGTTTTTTTATCCGCAGGATATACATCAACGTGGGGGGAAGTTATTATTTCATCAAAGGTTTTTACATATTCATCTCCCCATACCGAAACAGCCTCTCTTCCCATTGCGACAGACTCATCATATGATATTTCCCCGGGGCTGTATTTGGTTACGGGATAATCGATATCGCAGGGCATGAACTTATCAAGTCCGAGCATCTCTTTTTTGACCCTGTAATACTCGCTAAACTTCGGACACATGGAATTGGCAAATTGTATGATCTTGTCATATACTTCCGGCTCTATGGCTTCTTCTTTAAGATCCATATCAAGCGTAGACTCGTAACCGTATATTTTGGCCCGTCCCCAGTTAAATTTCATCTGACTGTCAAGAAGTGCCGCATATGTGTTTTTGTACTGCTGCCTTGACATGGAACGCAGCTTGTACAGCCACTCTCTGAAACTCTGATCATATTTATCACTGCTTACAACCCTGGAATAAACCGTATCTGACAGCACTCCGCGCGTACCGTCCGGGTATGTAAAATAAGGCTGTGGTCTGTCTATATAATCCAATATTCCATAAATAGATGAATTGTTATCTGCTGTCGACAAAACAGTGACAGCCCCCGCCTCCTCTTCACTTGGAACTGTGTAATCATTGTCGGTATAATTTCTGAAATAAAAGCTGTAATCAGCAAGACGTTTATCCGAGAAAATGCGCTTCCGCTCTTCAAGAGACATTTCCATTATTTCCGGACCATAGAAAGAAAAGGCCAGATCATATTCCGTGGATACTTCACTAAAACGGCTCGATACTCCTATAACCATAGGATCGGATGCGTCAAGTGCTTCCAAAAGTTCCGAGAACATTGCTGCTTTGTCAAGAATGGCTTTCATCTCGATTATCTTGGGATTCTCAACGGAATTAAGTATTCCTTCGACAGAGTTTAATGTCCCCCGCAGTTTATCCACCTCGGGAAGAAGCTCCTCTACACGTTTCATATCCTCCTCAAAGACATCAAGATTCTCATAAATTTCAGTGAGATCCCAGCTTGTGGGAAGCTTGGCGGTCGCACCTTCCGTGGTCGGCGTTTTTGTTTTGGCCTCCTCGGCCGAAACCGGTAGTGCATTTATAGTTGATGATAATAAGGTAATGCATAAGGCTGATGCCAG
>DEEW01000198.1:7768-8583 GCA_002350465.1 Lachnospiraceae bacterium UBA2868 | reverse complement strand
TATTCAAACTTATAATCCGAAAAATCAAATGTTGCAAAATAATCCTTCGGAGTTTCTGCGCGTCGTATCATGTCAAAGCTCTTATCGGGATGTACAAGCACTTCCGCACAGCGAAGCTTTCCGTTGTAGTTATATCCCATTGAGTACCCGTGAGCACCAGTGTCATGAATGAACAGGTAATCTCCCTTGTCAATCTTAGGGAGTTTCCTGTCAATTGCAAACTTATCGTTATTCTCGCACAGTCCGCCTACCACATCATAAGTTTCGGTACAGGGATCATCTTCCTTGCCGAGAACCGTAATATGATGATAACTTCCGTACATTGCCGGACGCATGAGATTAACCGCGCATGCATCAACACCTATATACTCTTTGTAAATGTGCTTTTCGTGAATAGCCTTTGTAACAAGGGCTCCGTAAGGTCCGAGCACATATCTTCCCATCTCGGTATATATGGCAACATCCGTCATGCCGGCAGGTGTAAATATCTCTTCATAAACCTTCCTTACTCCGTCTCCTATCACAAAAATATCGTTAGGTTCCTGATCGGGTGTGTAGGGAATTCCCACGCCTCCCGACAGATTGACAAATGCAATATGTGCCCCGGTCTTTGCATGGATATCTACAGCAAGGGCAAAAAGCTTCCTTGCAAGCATTGGATAATAATCGTTTGTGACAGTATTGCTTACAAGGAACGAGTGAATGCCGAAATGCTTCACTCCGCGGGACATCATGATCCTGACAGCTTCATACATCTGCTCTGTCGTCATTCCGTACTTCGCATCCTGCGGATTGTCCATTATTCCGTTGCTTAC
>DEEW01000198.1:6820-7676 GCA_002350465.1 Lachnospiraceae bacterium UBA2868 | reverse complement strand
CGGTAATCCTCTGCCGGGGTTTCGTTTGATGAAAACATAATGTCATCGCCCGAATATCCCACTGCTTTTGAAAGCATAAGCTCCGTAAGACTTGAGCAGTCAACTCCGATCCCATGATTTTTGAGCAGGGTAAGTATGTATGGATTGGGTGTCGCCTTTACGGCAAAATACTCCTTGAATCCCGGATTCCATGAAAATGCGGATTTAATGTTTTCAGCGTTTTGAACAATCCCGGCCTCATCATATACATAAAATGGGGTCGGGATTTTCTCATCAATTGTCTGCGCTATCTTTTTGTCAATAAACGGTGCTTTTCTCATCAGATCTCTCCTTGTATTTGCTACTCCTCAATAAAGCCTTCAACGCCTCTCTTTGAGCCGTCGCTTGTAAGGCTCTCACTCTTATCATCTGTCTGGGCTATAATATACTGGCCCTTGACGCCGGATGATTCATTGCTTGATTTTGCGGCAACGCCGTCTGCTGCCGTATATTTAAACGTTCTCTTCTCTCCGTTTCTCTTAACTCCCGTAAGCGTCATTGTGCCGTCTTCAAGACCGTTCGTGTAATTCCCAGTAATCTCCTTGGTTGCAAAATCCGTAGCCGAAATCCTGTCCTTGAAATAATTGGACTTGGCTGTTCCGTTCCCGTTCGGCTTGTCGTCAGCCCACTCTCCTTCAAACAGGAATGAACCGATGGATGAGGATTCCGGATAGCTTGCACGCATCAGTACTCCGTGTCCGCTGCGAACATCTTCATGGAACTGTCCGTAATAGTAATAACCATTCTCATATACGGCGATTCCGTATCCTTCACGGCGCCCGTCAATATCATAGTCCCCGGAATAATATGAATTATC
>DEEW01000198.1:0-6710 GCA_002350465.1 Lachnospiraceae bacterium UBA2868 | reverse complement strand
AAGCTTTGCGGCTCGTGCTTCTTCTTCAGCGCGCTTCGCCTCCTCTTCGGCGATTCTTGCCTCTTCTTCCGCCTGTATTCTGGCACGTTCTTCCTCTACGGCAAAGACCTTGGCATTCATTGATTCATCACCTGTATCATCAAAACCCTTATGCAGGACTTCAAGCATAGTGTCTTCGTCGCCACGCGCTTCGTATATGTTTGCAATGCTCCAATATGCTGTTTTATTGTCAGGATTAACCTCTATCGCCTTCTGATAGCACAGTATCGCTTCGTCGGAATCTCCGTACTGGGGAGCCATGGACATATAAGCCACAACAATCGCCGAACGAATCCGCTCGTCGCCTTCCTCCCTCTCAAGTGCTCTTTCGTAACACTCGATCGCCTCCGGATAGCACTCGGCTTCCATATATGCATTTCCCTTATTTATCAGATCAGCGACCTCATTTGCGGTGGACTTGTAGCTTGCGTAGTAATATGCTCCGAACAACAGAGTTGCTACAAGTACTACACCCACAAAAATTTTGAGGATAAGCGCCTCTTTCTTAGTCATATATTAGCGGGCCCCTCCTATCTACAATTGCCAATCTACCGGTTCTACACCGTTGGCAACGAGAAAATCATTTGCTTTTGAAAAATGTCTGCAGCCGAAGAATCCTTTGTATGCAGACAGCGGGCTCGGATGCGCGGCTTCCAGTACAAGATGCTTGGGATTGTTAAGCATTGATGCCTTTTGCCTTGCAGGTCTTCCCCAAAGCATATACACGATCGGTCGGTCCTGTTTGTTAAGTGCCGCGATCGTAGCATCCGTAAACTGTTCCCATCCCTTGTTGCTGTGGGAATTGGCATAATGTGCCCTTACGGTAAGAACGGTATTAAGAAGCATAACACCCTGATCTGCCCATTTGGTAAGGCATCCGCTTTTGGGTATCGTAAATCCTATGTCATCATGCAGTTCTTTGTAAATATTTACCAGACTGGGGGGAATCTCTACTCCGGGATTAACCGAAAAGCAAAGTCCGTGTGCCTGATTCGGTTCATGATACGGATCCTGTCCCAGAATGAGAACCTTAACCTTGGCAAGAGGTGTCCTTGAATATGCCGCAAATACATCCTGTTTAGGCGGATATACCGTATGAGTATTGTACTCATCATTAACAAACCTGTATAAACTTGCGTAATACGGCTTCTTAAACTCCGGGGCCAGCGGCCCGAGCCAGTCGTTATCTATCAATTCAATTTCTCCTTACGGATATTCCGTTATCGCTAAGAAAATTTTTAAGATCGCTTATTTCCAGTTCTTTGTAGTGAAAAAGCGATGCCGCAAGCGCCGCATCGGCAGCCCCTTCGGTCAGGACTTCTTTGAAGTGTTCTTTGCTCCCTGCTCCTCCGCTTGCTATGACAGGAATCCCCACACTTTCGGAAATGATTTTTGTCAGTGCTATATCAAAGCCCGCCTTTGTTCCGTCGGCATCCATGCTTGTCAGCAGTATCTCACCTGCCCCCAGCCTCTCAGCCTTCATGGCCCACTCGACGGCATCAATTCCCATATCAACTCTGCCGCCGTTCTTGTATATATTCCAGCCACTCCCGTCGGGCCTCTTCTTGGCATCTATCGCCACCACAACGCATTGGCTTCCGAATTTGTCTGCGGCATCCGATATGAGCTGCGGATTCATTATGGCAGCCGAATTAACCGATATCTTGTCAGCACCTTCCCTGAGCAGCCGCTTAAAATCATCAACACTTCTGATGCCGCCACCGACTGTAAACGGAATAAAAATTGTTTCGGCAACAGCTCTTACCATTTCATCCACCGTATTCCGGTTATCGCTTGATGCGGTAATGTCAAGGAATACAAGCTCATCGGCGCCTGCCTTGTCATAAGCAGCCGCTATATCTACCGGATCCCCGGCATCCCTCAGATTAACGAAATTCACTCCCTTTACTACCCGTCCGCAATTAACGTCCAGACAGGGGATTATCCTCTTTGTATACATATCTCTTACAGGTCAATAAAATTTTTAAGTATCTGTAGTCCTACTGTTCCGCTCTTTTCAGGATGGAACTGACACGCAAAAACGTTTCCGCACTCAACCGAAGCATCGATTGACACATTATAATTACAGGTGGCGGTAACAGTATCTCTGTTGGCAGCCTCCAGATAATAGGAATGCACAAAGTACACATACGCGCCTTCGTCTATTCCCTTAAATAATCTTCCTTTATTGGGAAAGTCGAGAGAATTCCATCCCATGTGAGGGATCTTTTTGTATTCACCCGTCGGGATTTTTTTGATTGTACCCTTAAGTGCTCCGATACCGACAATCCCGGGGGATTCTTCGCTTTCATCATACAAAAGCTGAAGTCCGAGACATATTCCGAAAAAAGGGGTTCCCTTTGCGATCACTTCTCTTATAACACCGGTAAGACCATATCCGTTAAGCCTGGTCATTGCATCACCGAATGCACCTACCCCCGGCAATATTACCTTGTCGGCCAAGCAAATGGTTTCCCTGTCTCTTGTAATAACAGGCTCCTGTCCCAAATGCCCCAGCGCCTTTACAACGCTTAGCATATTGCCGGCATCATAATCTATAACAGCTATCACAAGTTGTTCTCCTCTGCATTTATTACCGAATCGGGGTTCCCGGTATTCTCACCGAAAAGATCCTCCGGCAAAGTCTGCTCATCATGTACTGCCGATGTATCAAGAAGGCATTCATAAAGTGCACGGGTGTACTCCGGTGTTCCCTCAAGTGCTATCCATGATCTTGCCCGTTCCACGGTTACTCCGAATGTATTGTAGAGTTCATCGTAGATCAGCCTTGACTGCTTTGAATACTTGTCGTTAATGCCAAGGCTTGCAGCATCCTCCGCATAGGTATCAATCATCTGAACACCCTGAACGAGAGCGTTTAACGCCTCCATTCTATAGCCAAGCTTCATATAGTTCTGATATGAATCGTACGGTCTCTTGATCCTGAGAAGTGTGGTTGTTCTGTCATATAGAAGCTTATCCTCACTTGTCAGTTTGTGGCCTCTCATATATTCATATGTCTTCTGATATTCCCCGGTAGTGTAGAACTTCTTGGCCTTCTTGATATCCTGGGAATAGGGAAGAAGGAATGCAAGGAGTGTAATAACAACTCCTATAGTAATACAGAACAGGGCTATCGCTACAACCTTCTTTCTCGGAAGTTTTTTACCGGGAACTTCCGGAAGCTTTTCTTTCTTTTTCTTTTCTTTTTTCTTTTTCTTCTTGGAATCGTCGGCAGCTTCTTCTCCTTCCTCTCCTTCGGAATCGCCGCCCTTATCCTTCTTTTTCTTTTCTTTCTTCTCTTTTTTCTTCTTCTTTTTTCTGAGTTGCACCACCACTAACACGGCTTTCAGTTGTCACATTTGTACGAGTACGATAATTGATCATGTCCTCCAGAGCTTCAGGACCGTATGCTTCACCAAGTTTATAAGACCTTGCCTTCAGATTACGGGGCATCTTTGCATCCTCAGGCATATTACCTAAGTCCACCAATTCATACGTATAATAATGTCCGTATTTCTTGCTGTCCTTCACTTCAGCATCAATACCAACCGCTGTGAGTTCCTTCAAGAACGATGCTTCATCAGTGGCTCGTGCCATTGCAAGTTTCACTCGCTGTTTGATATCGTCCTTGTAAACCCATTCACCTTTTTCACGCTTCGCTCGTTCAGTTTGTGTGGTCTTGTCAGCAGTTTTCTGATCGCCGTTATACCTGATGATGTATTCATCGCAGGCTTGGTTCGTCCATTCACGCACTACTGGTGCATAGTAAAAGTCTTTATGAAGACCTTTACCGTCCATACCAACGTCGTTAATCAGAACGTGGTTGTGAATCTTACCACCGACACCATCTGTCTGCGTATAAACCACTGCCTGATGTCCAGGATAAAATCTCTCTGCGAACAACTGTCCAATCATATTTGCACGGATGATGTCCTCACGTTTTTTCGGATCAAGTTCCTTTAAATGAAACGACTGTATCACCCTCAGAATTTGATTTGTATGATTGGATCGTGCTTTGTTCCAATACACTTGCATCTGTTCTGTAACTGGAATCCCAGGCAACATGTTCACAGTTCCGATGTATTCATTTCGCAGTTTGCTACCATTATGTCCAGTGCCGTTACCCTCGGCATACTTGATAGCTTCACTTCCATTTTTTGTTCGTGTTACTTTTGCGTACGCCATAAGAGTTTCGACACCTCCTTCGTAGCTGCTTCATATCTTTCAAGTAACTTGTCTAACTCTTCCTTAGACAATGTACCCGTACCACTCTCAATTTCTTCTTTCTCTTTTTCTAAATTCTTTCTCTTTTCGGAAACCCCAAGTCTCGCATCGACAGAGCCATATTTCCACTCACGATCCAGGGCTTCTTCCTTCTTACGAACATACTCCAGCTTCAACGCCTGATTGAAATTGACACCTATACGGTGCAATTCATTCTGGACGCTCTGCATGATATTTCCGCATCTCATTACAGCTTCTTTCATGGCGAGTCCAGTTTCTTTATCAACGTACTGAACGTTGCCCAGAAACTCTTCCATACCGCCATTCATAGCCAGCCTTATGACCTGCGAGTCACTCAAATCGTATTCGTCCGCCAACTGCTTGATCAGCTTAGTTTCCTCTTCTGTAAACCTTACGGTTTTCAGAATTCGTCTCTGCGTCTTGCTCATTTGTTTCTGTCCTCCTACTCATTTCGTGCCTCATATCATGCTCCACGTCCAATTTAGTGACGTTCAGTCACTAAACGGCGTCTTGCTGGAGAATGCAAGTAGCGGTTTTGTAATACAAAACACGTCCCCTCACACTTCGTGTTCGGCTACTTGCGGGGGCTATTGCATGCCCCTGCGACCCTATGCCCAAGGACTTAAGGCACGGTGTTCCTTATCCTTGGATCCTCAATCCTTACTATCGGAGAAGGACACTGCATTTCCTTCTCCACGCACTTTGTCGTGCTCCTCATCTTTTGCTTAACCCTTGCGTGTTCACACGAAATAATTCATGTGTTCACGCTTCGGGTTCGTAAAATCTCGGTGCTATGTCAGCGCTGAACATACCCATTTGTACCTTGTCCACCATCCGACTGTTCACGGTTCACGTTTCCATAATTCGGATATGATGTCCCGACATTCGGTACAGCCTGTTCAGCAGTATGATCCTCTGTATGCACCCGAGATTTCACACGCGTTTTCCTGCGCTCGGCACGTTCACGCTTGCGATCTGCAATCTTAGTGAACTCATCTTCACACTCGTCAAACGCATCCTCATACATCGAAACAACTTTACGGATGTATACCTTTCGCTCATCTTTCGTAAGGCTACCGATCCTCTCGCAAAGAGCAGTGTTACGTTCCACTTCATTGCGAATCAGCATCAATGTGTCACTGGCTTCTTTAGCAGCGATCAGTTGTTTCGTTTCTTCCAGCGCAGCCATCTGTTCCTTCAGTCGCGCTTCCAATTCCTTTTTGTTTAACGTATCGTTCATAACAAATTCCTCACNNCTCACTTTCCGAAAATAAAAAAAGCCCCGATAAGATTCCGATTTCTCGAAAAATCCTATCAGGGCGATGTTCCTAAAGAACGATTAACACCTTACGGTGTATCGACCATTTCTATTTTGTTGTCAATCTCACTATAGCATGAATGTCAATAGTTCGATAGCGGGAAATTACTTCTTTTCAGCAGCCTTCACAGCCGCTTCGTACTGCTTCTGTAACTGCTTCATGACTTGTTCTTCACGCGCAAGTCTCTTACGAAGATAATCAAACCTTTCAGCCTCGGTCATGTCCTTCGTATCATCCCAAATCTCAGATGCAACTTCGTCATTCATGAGTTTTTTTGCACCAGGTGCATTGGGATCATCTGCGATCTTCTTCAGAACAGCTTCACGTTCTTCAGCTGGAATGTAATTGAAATCAAGTTCCATGGTTTTCGTCTCCTTCAATCAGCCAGTCCTGCACTTACAGTTTCGTGGTGTCCAATCGCTTTGGCAGCAATCTCATACTTGTCCTTATAGAACCAAGCATAAGCAAGGAGAATCTCAGATCTTACCTTCTTACGCTGACTTTTGAAGTTATCCTCATCACCATAATTCAGAAAGATATTACGAAGTTTTTCATCCTCGAAATCTTTCTTGCTGGCAAACTCAGCGACCATATCTGCCTCGATTTTCTCAACCAATTCATCAGGGATGCTTAAGGCATAAACATCGGTGACAATGGAATCAACTCTACCTTTCATGTTTCTGTCTCCTTTTCTTTGTGTGATATTTATTTTGAAACGCCTGCGGGAGCGTTATCAAAATCATTTTTTCAATTGCTTGATTTCGTTAACCAGTTCATTTAGCCTTGCCTGATATTCCTCCGAACTGTGACTTTTACTAATAGCAGCTATGGATTTGCCCAACATCCTATACGCATCCTCTGTTGAAATATCATGTAGATTTTCATTTGAAAAATTCTCAAACAAATCAACATACGCTTTCCATTTATCATCAATTGCCGTATACGGATTCGCATCAAGCGCAGATGCAAGACAATAAAATTCAACCGTATCATCTTCATTAGGCAAGCCAACATACCACAATGCAAAGTGTATAAGTTCATGCCTAATATTTATCTGTATCCTTTCATTAAACGAAACACTAGAGAGAGTCAAGAGTTTTGTGT
>DEEW01000155.1:261-3864 GCA_002350465.1 Lachnospiraceae bacterium UBA2868 | reverse complement strand
ACTCCGATATCAGAAAGGTAGCCGGCATTCTTGATGAATTAAAGCTTTCGGTCAATATCCTGGCAGGAAGTGATCTTTCATACGAAAACGAGAAGGTCGTAACCATGACGCTTAAAGAGGCGTCGGAATACAAAAATGACGGAACAATAACAGTGTTATTTATCAACGATGAACCCAAAATCAGATAAAACTACAAACAAAAATAACATGAAGGGGCCCATTCCAAGGGTTATGATAGCTGCCGTATCAAGCGGTTCGGGAAAGACTACGGTAACAGTTGCACTTCTCGAAGCCCTAAAGCGCAGGGGGTATAAACCTGTGTCTTTTAAATGCGGACCCGATTACATCGACCCCATGTTTCACCGTACAGTGCTTGAAATAGACAGCCTGAATCTTGATTCGTACTTTATGCCCGAAAGAGAGATTGTTGATACTGTCAGTCAGTGCGGTGGGGATATTTCCGTTATTGAAGGTGTCATGGGGATATATGACGGAATTGATACCGAAAGCGACATGGGCTCATGCTACGAGATCGCAAGGATCACGAAGACCCCTGTAATTCTTGTGGTAAACTCCGCAGGATCGGGACGTACAATAACATCTGTTATAAAAGGCGTACTTGCAGACGATACAGATAATCTTATACAGGGAATCATCCTTAACCGAATATCCGACAGCTTCTATCATAAGCTTCTGCCTTATCTTGAGAGGGAGATTGCCGGGATAAGGAATGATGTAAGCATCATAGGACATCTTCCGGGCAACGATAACATACACATCGACAGCAGGCATCTGGGACTTGCGCTTCCACAGGAGGTTTCGGAAATCCGTGATGTAATCTCAAGGGCGGCAGACCTTATTGAAGCAAATTGCGACATCGGCAGGATTATGGAAATATCACAAGGAGCTGCCCCGGTACCGGCTGCGGCACAAAAAAGCCGGACAAATAGCCCATGCCACAGGATAGCTGTAGCAAGGGATGAAGCCTTCTGTTTCTATTATCCCCAGAATATAAGTTTTCTTAAGGAAATCGGATATGAGATAGTGTATTTTTCCCCTATAAGGGATAAACACATTCCGGAAGGGTCGGATGCACTCCTTCTCGGAGGCGGGTATCCGGAGCTGCATTTAGAGAAGCTTAGCCGCAACACTTCCATGCTCCTGTCAATAAGGTCCGCTGTAAGCTCCGGTATACCTACACTTGCGGAATGCGGAGGATTCATGTATCTGCATAATGCTATAGAAGACAAGGGGGGCCGGCAATATAGGATGGCAGATGTAGTTGATGGGGTATGCAGCTATTCGGGGCATCTTGTAAACTTCGGATATACGCAGATTGCGGGATTTTCGGGTAGATCATGCGAAGACAAACACGAAGACTGCAGTGACTGGAGAAACTTGATAGCCGGCATGAGAGGTCACGAATTCCATTACTATGAGAGTACATGCGAGGGTGATGACCTGCTGATGAGAAAGGCTTCAACCGGTAAGGAGTATCCCTCAATACATGCCGGCAAGAACCATCTGTGGGGATTTGCCCACTTTTATTACCCTTCCGCAAAGGATGGGATCAAGCGATTTTTACTTGGAGAATAACAATGGAAAACAGGAATTCGGCCTCTTTTTTTGCCAACAAGGATTGTAAATACTACCCCTGTCATAAGTGTGATGAGGATATGAACTGTCTGTTCTGCTACTGCCCCCTGTACGGACGGGATGACTGCCCCGGTGATTACAGGATAATAGAGCGGGACAAAAAGCGCATCAAAGACTGCAGTGACTGCATATGGCCTCATATGGCCAAGAATTATCCCGAAATGATAAAGCTTTTGAAACAGTAAGTTTCATTTATATGCTTTTATTTCCTATGTTTATATGTTATAATCACATTTCGGTTGCATAAAAATAACTGATAGACGGATTTTTGGAGGAAATATATGAGTATGCAGGTTGAAAAACTGGAAAAGAACATGGCTAAGCTTACGATCGAGGTTGACGCAGCAAAGGTTAATGATGCGATCAAGAAAGCTTACGATAAAAATAAAGGCAAGATGAGTGTGCCGGGATTTCGAAAGGGCAAAGTTCCCCAGGCGATGATCGAGAAGATGTACGGTCCCGAGGTATTTTATGAGGACGCTGCAAACTTCCTGATCCCCGATGCATATGCCGAGGAAGTGGAAGCTGCAGAGGATCTTGAGGTTGTATCCCAGCCCAAGATTGACGTAGTGCAGATGGAAAAGGGCAAGAACTTCATCTTCACGGCTGAGGTTGCCTTAAAGCCCCCTGTAGACCTTGGTAAGTACAAAGGTGTCAAGATTGAAAAGATCGACACGGAAGTTACCGATGAGGATATCGACAAGGAGATAAAGCGTGAGCAGGAAGCAAACGCAAGAACGATAACCGTTGAAGGCCGCCCTGTCAAAGACGGTGATACGGCAGTGATCGATTTTGAGGGATTCATTGGCGACAAGGCTTTTGAAGGCGGTAAGGGAGAGAATTATCCTCTGGTTATCGGCTCCGGCTCCTTTATTCCGGGATTCGAAGAGCAGCTTATCGGCAAGAATACCGGCGATGATGTTGATGTAAAGGTTACATTCCCCGAGGATTATAACGCCAAGGATCTTGCGGGCAAGGAAGCACTCTTTAAGGTTAAAATCAATGAGATCAAGGAAAAGGAACTACCCGAACTTGATGATGAGTTTGCATCGGAGGTATCAGAGTTCGATACAATGGCTGAGTACCGCGAGGATGTGAAGAAGAACCTTGCCGAGAAGAAGGAAAAAGAAGCCAAGGACAAGAAGGAAGATGCGGTTATAGAAGCCATCATCAAGGATTCCAAGATGGATATTCCCGAGGCTATGGTCGAAACCCAGGCCAGGACAATGGTTAACGACTATGCAAGAAGATTGCAGAGTCAGGGACTGTCTCTTGAGCAGTACTTCATGTTCACGGGTCTTGATATGGACAAATTCACGGACCAGATGAAGGAAGGAGCTAGGAAGCGTATCGAGTCAAGACTCATTCTTGAGGCTGTTGTTAAGGCAGAAAACTTCGAAGTTACCGACGAAGAATACGAGAAAGAGCTTGAGAGGATTGCCGGAGAGAGCAAGATGGAAGTTGACAAGCTCAAAGAGTATATCGGAGACGATGAGTACGGCAAGAAGCAGATAATCGACGATCTGAAGATACAGAAGGCAGTTGATTTTGTTGTAGATAATGCGAAGGAGAAGTAAGAGATTATGAGTTTAGTACCTTACGTCATTGAACAGACAAGCCGCGGAGAACGCAGTTACGATATTTATTCGAGACTTCTCAAGGAGAGGATAGTATTCCTCGGGGAAGAGGTTAATGAGACAACGGCAAACCTTATCGTTGCCCAGATGATGTTCCTTGAGGCGGAAGACCCCGAAAAGGATATTCATTTCTATATAAACAGTCCCGGAGGATCGGTTACGGACGGTTTTGCTATCTATGATACGATGCACTATGTTAAATGTGATGTTGCCACATATTGTATCGGAATGGCAGCAAGCATGGGAGCCTTTCTTCTTGCAGGCGGAACGAAGGGCAAGAGATTTGTTCTTCCCAATGCGGAGATCATGA
>DEEW01000155.1:0-209 GCA_002350465.1 Lachnospiraceae bacterium UBA2868 | reverse complement strand
GGTGCAAAGGGTCAGGCTACAGAGATTGAGATCGTAGCCAAGCAGATACTCCGTACAAAAGAAAAACTCAACAAGATTCTTTCGGAGAACACCGGACAGCCTTATGAAAAGGTTGCTGCCGATACGGAAAGAGATAACTGGATGAGTGCCGAAGAAGCACTGGAATACGGTCTTGTAGACAAGATAATATCAAATAGGATGTAGGAAAA
>DEEW01000080.1 GCA_002350465.1 Lachnospiraceae bacterium UBA2868 | reverse complement strand
AAGAGGGACGGTTCTTTTTGACAACCTATCGTGAAACGGTGAACTCGGCTGTGCCTGTTTCCATCTCAATCCTGTATTCTCCCGGCTTAAGTGCAAGTGAAGTAAGGTCAAGCACAAGCGGCTCGTCTGTTAATTCTTTCTGTTTGGTTACATCCTCAAGCTTCCCTTTGGCAACAGGTTCTGCTGCTTGTTCTTGACTTATGTCAAATATCGCATATTCTGCTTCATCAAGCGGTCCGTGGAGAAGTTCTGCGGTATCTATTGTCAGCAGACCGTTTTCATATGCTGCAGCCGGTAACGGTACAGCCTCCTCAGCCTCTGCAGCTGCTGCCGCAGTTTCTTCCATCACATCAGTTGTGTAGGTCTGCCGGTCTTTGTTTGACTCGGATTTTGAATCTGCTCCGGCAGTAAGCGGCTCATCGGACATCGCGGGCATTTCCTCTTCTGAATTCTCCTGAGCAAATTCGGGAACTGCTTCAGCTGCTGCTTCATTTGACGGTTCCTCTTCAGCAGCCGGAGCTGCCTCATCCACAGCCTCCGCAGTTGCCTCTGCATTATCTGCAGATGCTTCTGATGTTGCCTCTGCAGTTGCCGCAGGCTGAGTACTGCCTGTCCTAAGGATTGCGGGAATGGCAACTCCGAGTATCAAAAGCACTGCTGCAACGGATGGAAGTGCGACCCATATCAGTCTTCGGGCTCTCACAGTTTTACGTTTAGCACTAATATCCGTGATGCTGCTACCGGAAACCGAATCTTCTGTATCTTCCTGTGAGTGCAGTTCATATGCCGCCTCGTCTATATATTTCGGATCGATATTTGAGATTGCATTAAAAATATCATTTCCGCTCACGTCTCGTAACCCTCCTTATCGAGGTATTCCTTAAGCTTCTGACGTATTCTGAAAAGCTGGGATTTTACGGCCGACTCCGACATTGAATACGCATCTGCTATCTGCACGAGTGAGTCGACATAGAAGTACCGTCTGACAAAAATCATACGGCTCTGTTTCTCCAGTCCTGACAAAAAAGTGTTAATATGCTGTGACAGAAGTGCCTCATCAACGGATGCTTCCGTGTTCTCGGCTCCCGCCATATCAAGAAGTTCATCAAGCGCAAGAGCGGTCTCTCCCGCCCCGCGCTTTAACGAATGATTTTTCCTGTAAAGGTCGAGTGCATGATTGCGGGTTATTGCTGCCAGGAACGGAGCCAGAAGGTTCGGGCGTTCTTCGGGCATACTGTTCCACGCCGACATATATGTGTCATTTACACATTCTTCGGAATCCTCAGTATTAGCTACAATATTCATTGCGATCTTCAGACAGTACCTGCCGTATTTGGCTTTAGTCTCGGATATCGCGTTTTCACTTCTGGCCCAGTAAAGGTCAACAATCTCCCGATCCTGCATCTGCTATCACAACTGCTTTATAAGCTGTGCAAACTCCTCTTTGTATTCATCGTCAAGATCAAGCTTTGCAAGCTGCCTTGAAACCTTATCGATGGTCATATTGCCTGTGTAGTCACTGCCGTTAAGTATCATACCGCACTCGGCAACATATGCTGCAAACAGTGTATCATAATCGGGACGAGACGTATAGCAGTCTTTGCTTATCGGGAAAGTCATAAGCTTTGACTCATCCTCTTCGGGCTCTTTGTATCGAACGCTTACAAGCATCCACTCATTGCTGTCCTCTCCGATATCGCTGAGCTTCGTCTTCTGATAGCGAAGTTTCTCATCGTCACTGCCCCTGTAGTCGTTAAGCTTTATCTCATACATAACCGTTACTTCATGTCCGCTTCCTATTTCTCCGCCGTCCTTTGTATCATCGTTAAAATCCTTTGCCAACATCTGACGGTTCTCATAACCCACCTGGCGGTACTCGGAAACGTATTTGGGGTTGAACTCTATCTGGAACTTAACATCCTTGGCTACAGTAAAGAGTGTTGAGTTGAACTCATCAACAAGAACCTTTTTCGCCTCTGACAGGCAGTCTATATATGAATAGTTACCGTTTCCTTTGTCTGCAAGAGTCTCAAGTGTTGCTTCATTGTAGTTACCTGTTCCGAAACCAAGGACAGATAAGAACACGCCGTCTTCTTTTTTCTTGGAAATAAGCTCTTCAAGTTCCTCTTCGGATGTGATCCCTACATTAAGGTCTCCGTCTGTTGCCATAATGACTCTGTTGTTTCCGCCCTTGATGAAGTACTTCTGGGCAAGCTTATATGCTGTTTTGATCCCGTCTCCGCCGTTTGTTGAACCGGATGCTTCAAGCGAGTTGATGGCTCTTTTAAGCTTTGAGTGCTCGTTACCGCGCACTCCCGAAATAACAACGTCCGATGATGAAGCATATGTAACTATCGATACGCGGTCATTCTTATCTAGGTCATCTATGAGCATGTCAAATCCCATCTGAAGGAGGGGAAGCTTGTCATAGTTTTTCATGGAGCCGGATACATCTACAAGAAATACTATATTTGAAGGGATATCCTCGGTATCGCTTAATTCTCTTGCCTTAATTCCGAGAGTAACGAGCTTATTCTCATCGTTCCATGGACAGTCGATTATCTGTGCATTTACGGCAAATGCATCCCTCTTCCCGGGGCCTTTGTAACCGTAATCGAAATAATTGATAAGCTCCTCGGTACGGATTGAGCCGGCAGGAATGTCATAAAGAGTACATCCGTCGTTAATCATTCTTCGAAGATTGGAATAGCTTGCTGTATCAACGTCTGCCGCAAAGGTTGAAAGCGGGGCGGATACTGCATCCTTGAATGTATTCTCTGATACGGCCTTGTAGGTTTCGCCGCTGCTGTAATAATTTCCGTTGTAGTTTCCCGGACACAGGGTAGACTCTCTTGCTGCCTTAGAATCAGAGTTATATGAGTAGTAATCCATCTCCGGCTCATCGCAGGCTTCCTGGTCACCGGCAGCATAGCACGCTTCGGTCTGCGCGGGATACTCTGCTGTACAGGATTCTTCCGTATATTCTTCATCATATGAAGCTTCTGAACCCTCATTGTACTCCGGTTCCACATATGCCGGGCTTTCTGATGTACACACATCCTCTGTGCGTTCCGGCTCCGGATATTCCGCTTCCGTATACTCCGCTTCAGCGGATGCCTCTTGGGGAGCCTTTGTGACTGAAATACCGCACCCTGTAAGATTTGATGCTACAATTGCTGCTGCAAGTAATGTTGAAATGATCTGCTTTTTCATAACCGATTCCTCCGTTTGATAAATGTTGTGTGTTTGCGTTTTGGTAAGCATCTTTTTGACGCCTTCACTTTAATAGACGCAAAACGTCGACGGAGGTTTCGCAAAAAAATAAAAAAATCCTACAATTTATTGGCGAACAGAAGCCCGAAGGTTCCCGGGCCGCAGTTTACAGCAATAGAAGGGGATGCCTTCTGGCAATAAACGTGTTCGAACGCTATTTTGTTTTCGACCGTTTTCCTGATAAAATCAAGATCACTTTTATTAAGACCGACGTATGTTATGAAAAGTATCTCATTATCTATATCGGAAACCGAAACAAGCGTTTTTTCTATATACTTCTCCCAGGCTCTCTTCCTCGATCCGAAGAAGAAGTTCGAAAGTGTCATTTTCCCTCTCTTCATTTCGATGACAGGCCGAAACATGACAGCCTTGCATATAGCTGCAAGCCTGAATCCGACCTGACCCGATCTGGCAAGATAATCAAGATTATCAACAATAAAGCTTGTTGATATGCATTTTTTGACATAATCAAGCCGCTTCACCGTCTCCGCGACCGACAGCCCTTCCGCTGCCATACGGCATGCAGCAATAGTTAAGAGGCCCTGACCGCTTGATAAATGCCCCGTATCGTACACAGTAACATTATCAAATGTTTCGGCTCCTTCAACGGCAGATTGGTAACCGCTGTGCTCCACCCGTGATGAAATCGACATATGCAGAACATTATTGGCACCTGCGAGTGCCTTGGCAAAGAAATCTTCATGGTCCGCCACCGAAGGGGAATGCGTCTTGATCACATGATTTTCGGTCATATAGTCCATAAGACCGTCCGAATCAATTTCCAAACCATCCGCAAAGATTCCGTTTTCAGTCTCAACTTTATGAGGGATTACCTCAATTGAGTATTTGTCCAAAAGAGCCCTCTTTAAGTCAGCAACACTTTCGGTCGTAACAGCCAGGTTCTTCTTGCGTGTTGAAGCATCAAGCCATGACATGCTGTTTGCTATTATATCTTCATCACTTCTTTTCAGCGTGACGAGTTCCTTGGGAAGAAGTCTGATCAGTTCACTCTCAAGCTCTCCTGCATTTACGGGCTTTACTATATATCCGTCGAATCCTTCATCCGTATATATCTTTTTCATTTCACTTCCGGCATTGGCCGTAAGTGCCACCACCTTAGAATCTTTTGAGGCTCCTCCGACCTGACTTTGTATCCTGTGAAAGCACTCAATCCCGTCCATTTCAGGCATCATATGATCCATGAAAATGATATCGTATTTCTTTTCCCCGGTAAGCTCCAGAGCCCGGAACCCGTTATCCGCAGTATCGATATTCACAAGCGTCTGCTTTAACANNGTTGAAGCATCAAGCCATGACATACTGTTTGCTATTATATCATCATCACTTTTTGTCAGCGTAACGAGTTCTTTGGGAAGAAGCCTGATCAGTTCATTCTCAAGTTCCCCTGCATTTACGGGCTTTACTATATATCCGTCGAATCCTTCACCCGCATATATCTTTTTCATCTCACTTTCGGCATTGGCCGTAAGTGCCACCACTTTGGAATCTTTTGAGGCTCCTCCGACCTGGCTTTGTATCCTGTGAAAGCACTCAACCCCGTCCATTTCAGGCATCATGTGATCCATAAAAATCACGTCATATGATTTTTCGAGAGTAAGTTCAAGTGCTTCCCGGCCAGATGCCGCCGTATCAAGAGCAACTTTTGTATCTCGCAGAAGTTTTCTCATAACAAGCAGATTGGACTCGTTATCATCCACAACCAGGATTTTTGCTTTCGGTGCCTCAAGAAGACATCTGTAGGAGCCGGAAGTATTTACTCTGTGTTTTTCTTCAAGATTGATATTTCCTATCTCACTGTAATCATTTACGGTTTGGGGAATTGTAATAATAAATGTGGACCCCTGGGTATAAACACTGTTGACGGAAACTGTCCCACCCATCAGTTCGGTAAGCTGTTTAACTATCGACAATCCCAGCCCTGTTCCTTCAATGTAACGGTTTTTCACTTCATCTACACGTTTGAACGCAGTGAACAGGTATGGCATACTCTCTTTTCTGATTCCCATGCCG
>DEEW01000138.1:4039-4197 GCA_002350465.1 Lachnospiraceae bacterium UBA2868 | reverse complement strand
AGAGAGCGTTTCCTTACGGCCCTTGCTACGGTCAGGGGAAATCATAACGTTACTACAGATAATCCCGAGGCTACATACGATACTCTCGAGAAGTACGGGCAGGATCTGGTTGAACGTGCCAGAAGCCAGAAGCTTGATCCTGTTATAGGAAGGGATTC
>DEEW01000138.1:1118-4011 GCA_002350465.1 Lachnospiraceae bacterium UBA2868 | reverse complement strand
GAACAATCCTGTTCTTATCGGTGAGCCTGGTGTAGGTAAAACCGCGGTAGTGGAAGGCCTGGCACAGCGTATTGTACGGGGTGATGTTCCCGAGGGTCTCAAGGACAAGACAATATTTGCACTTGATATGGGTGCTCTTGTAGCCGGCGCGAAGTACCGTGGCGAATTTGAGGAAAGGCTCAAGGCCGTTCTCGAAGATGTCAAGGCAAGCGATGGCAGGATTATCCTGTTTATTGATGAACTTCATACAATCGTGGGAGCCGGCAAAACAGACGGCGCCCTTGATGCGGGAAATATGTTAAAGCCCATGCTTGCCCGTGGAGAGCTTCACTGCATAGGCGCGACAACGCTCGATGAATACAGGCAGTACATAGAAAAGGATGCAGCTCTTGAGAGAAGGTTCCAGCCGGTAATGGTAGATGAGCCCACAGTCGAAGATACCATCTCGATTTTAAGAGGTCTTAAGGACAGATATGAGGTCTACCACGGGGTGAAAATCATGGATACCGCACTCGTTGCGGCAGCCACACTTTCCGACAGATATATTTCAGACAGGTTCCTACCCGACAAAGCTATCGATCTTGTGGATGAGGCGTGCGCGCTTATCAAGACCGAACTTGATTCAATGCCGACGGAGCTTGATGAGCTTAACCGTAAGAAGATGCAGCTTGAGATAGAAGAGGCGGCACTGAAAAAAGAGACCGACCAGCTCAGTCAATCAAGGCTTGAAGCCCTCCAGAAGGAGCTTGCGGAAGTCAAGGATGAGTTCGCTCTCAAGATGACTCAATGGGAAAATGAGAAGGCATCGGTTGATAAGCTTTCAAAGCTTCGTGAGGAGATAGACGCCGTCAACAGCGAGATAGAGATCGCAAAGCGTGAAAATGATTATGAAAAAGCAGGGCAGCTTCAGTACGGAAGGCTTCCCGAACTTCGTGCAAAACTGTCGGCGGAGGAAGAACAGGTTAAGAACAAAGACCTTTCGCTGGTACATGAGAGCGTTTCGGAGGAGGAGATATCACGTATCGTCAGCCGCTGGACCGGTATTCCGGTATCAAAGCTTACGGAAGGCGAGAGAAGCAAGATACTTCATCTTGACAGTGAGCTTCATAAGCGCGTCATCGGGCAGGATGAGGGCGTAACTAAAGTTACCGAAGCGATCATCAGATCCAAGGCCGGGATCAAAGACCCCAGCAAACCCATCGGATCCTTCCTGTTCTTGGGGCCTACAGGTGTAGGTAAAACGGAACTTGCAAAATCACTTGCAGCAAGTCTTTTCGATGATGAGAACAATATGATAAGAATCGATATGAGTGAGTATATGGAGAAGTTTTCCGTATCGCGTCTTATCGGAGCGCCTCCCGGATATGTTGGATATGAAGAGGGTGGGCAGCTTACCGAAGCGGTAAGGAGAAAACCTTATTCCGTTGTACTTTTTGATGAGATTGAAAAAGCTCATCCGGACGTTTTCAATGTGCTTCTTCAAGTGCTTGATGACGGGCGTATAACAGACTCTCAGGGAAGAACGGTAGATTTCAAAAATACGATACTTATCATGACGAGTAACATAGGTGCCCAGTACCTGCTTGACGGTATAGACGATAACGGTAATATCAGTGAAGAAGCGGTGGAATCTGTTATGAACGAACTTCGCTCAAGCTTCAGGCCGGAATTCTTAAACCGTCTGGATGAGACTATAATGTTCAAGCCTCTGACAAAAGAAAACATCAGCGGCATCATGGATCTGATACTCGCTGATGTTAATAAGAGACTCGCTGACAGGGAACTTTCGATAACTCTTACCGATGCTGCAAAGGATATGATCGTATCCTCGGCATATGATCCGGTATACGGAGCACGTCCTCTTAAGCGTTATATGCAGCGAACCGTTGAAACACTTGCCGCCAAAAAGATCCTCGAGGGAAACATCTCGGAAGGCGATGTTATTACGATCGATGCCGAAGGGGACACACTCGCTGCAAGGTAATACTTATTCGGTTTGATTATTGTCCACAAGTGCCTGAAGAGAATCCTTAACATGCTCGACAATGTCCGCTATGGTCTGTGTCGATGCGGATATCTCTTCGGTCGCTGCAGCAAGATTATTGATGCGGGTATCTACATTATCTACGATAGAAACGAGCTCCTGGGCTTCTGACTCTATCGAAGAAACCGCATCTTTGATCTTGGTGTTTGCGGAGCCGCTGTTTTCGGCAGTTACCTTGGAATCTGCGGCAAGATTGTTGATCTCACTTGCTACAACCGCAAACCCTCTCCCGGCTTCACCGGCTCTTGCTGCCTCTATGGAAGCGTTAAGTGCCAGAAGGTTGGTCTGGTCGGCAATGTCTACGACTCTTGTGTTATTTTCCGTAAGTTCTCCGAGATATGACGTGATATTGTCTATTGACTCATTGAGGGTTACGGAGAATTTGGCCACATTCTTCATCTCGTTTGAAATGACAAGGCTTTCATCGGCATTGTTGGAGTTGCCTTTTGCCATATCATTAATGGAATCACGAAGGGAATTAAATTGGATATTGATATCGTTGATTGTTTCCATAAGCTCATCACGCTGCTTGTCAAGGAGAGCTTTTTCATGTCTGACCATATCCTGAGCTTCCTGTTTCTCGACCTCAACAAGATCCTTCAGATAGTGTACGCAGTTTGATTTGTGGTTGAATCCGTTATGAATGGCTACAGCCATGTCATAACATGTATCATATCCGCAGCATGAACAGTTGACCTTACGTGAGGCTTCATCAAGCTTGTTCATGTCCCTGAATATTCTGTCAAGTTCCGAATCATTTGGAATACTGTGCTTGCAGCTTTGGGATCTGTCTGTATATTTGCGAAGGTAATCATTCAGATTCAGTTTTTCAAACTGCTTGTTAAGAGC
>DEEW01000138.1:0-1003 GCA_002350465.1 Lachnospiraceae bacterium UBA2868 | reverse complement strand
TTCTTCACACTCTCCTGAATATCATGAATGTTATAGAACGGATCGTCCGTATCGGTGATCACGGGATCGGTTCCTGTTCCGCAGATACAGCCGTTCTCACAGTTAAGTGCATCGATGAAGAGGTAAGGTGTTTTGGATGATTTTATTCTGTTGGCATTTTCCCGAAGATAATGGTACATACGCTTTTCGCCCTCGACCTGACGGACGAACACATCATTTCCGAGAAGCCAGTACACGTTTTCCTTAAGACCGCCGGGCATGGGATATATTGAACCGAGTCCGTATTCGATCTCGTCGGATGCGGGACTTCCCATAAGATTATTCTCTTTCATGTACTTCATCAGATGATTGAAAGTAACGTTATAGTTAATGTATCCATGATTATTCGGATCATCAATTTCCATTTTCTTGGCAATACACGGGCTTATGAATGCAAGCTTGTCCGTGATGTGCATTTCCTTGTGAGCGTAAATGGCAGCACACATGGCGGGACTCTGTACCGGGAATAATTTCGGTAGAAGTTCCGGAAGATATCTTTCTATGTAGCCCACAACCGCAGGACAGGGCTGTGAAATTCCGCCGAGGTAGTTGTTCTGCTGTATGTATTTGATGTAGCCCCAGGTTGTAATATCTGCTCCGAAGGACACGCTGATCAAACGGTTTACGCCAAGCTTTTTCAGACCTCCGAGAACCTTCTCATACTCCTTCGGATAATCCGCCTTAAAAGCGGGAGCGATGAGGATGGATATTTTTTCACCCTTTTCGAGATCTTCAAAGAATCTTTCCGTATCGTCATAATACTCTCTTGCAGCATGTTCGCACACATCAAAACATGCTCCGCAGGCTATGCATTTCGACCCGTCAACCTCAATTCTTGAATTGCCGTTTTCATCCGGCTCTGTCGAGATATTGGCTCCCATAGCGCTGCACGCCCTGATACATTTGTTACATCCCACACAATTGTCATTCGTGTAAACCAACGTACTGACTGCCATTCAAATAC
>DEEW01000061.1:6611-7673 GCA_002350465.1 Lachnospiraceae bacterium UBA2868 | reverse complement strand
CTTGATACCGCCGTCGGCGATGATAGGAATATCACGCTCTTTTGCGACATCATAGCAGTTCATAATGGCCGAGATCTGCGGAACACCGATACCGGCGACTATTCTCGTAGTACAAATGGATCCCGGTCCGATACCAACCTTAACAGCATCACATCCTGCATCGATAAGTGCCTTTGTTCCCTCTCCGGTTGCAACGTTTCCGCCTATAAGCGGAAGATCCGGATAAGCATCCTTTATCATTCTTGCACAGCGAAGAACATTTTCCGAATGGCCGTGTGCGCTGTCAAGAACAACAACATCGACCTTCGCCTTAACAAGTGCATCAACCCTTTCAAGAACGTTTGCCGTAATGCCCACTCCGGCACCGCACAAGAGACGACCCTGTGAGTCCTTGGCCGAATTAGGGTATTTGATCTGTTTCTCAAGATCCTTTATCGTGATAAGACCTTTAAGATTAAAATTATCATCCACGATGGGAAGTTTTTCTTTTCTTGCCTTGGCAAGTATCTTCTTGGCTTCTTCAAGCGTTATTCCTTCTTTTGCGGTAACAAGGTTCTCGCTCGTCATACAGTCTCTTATTTTCTGGGAATAATCCGTTTCAAACTTAAGGTCACGGTTTGTTATGATGCCCACAAGCCTGGTGCCTTCAGTAATCGGAACACCGGATATACGGTACTTGGCCATCAGATCGTCCGCATCCTGCAGTGTATGCTCGGGAGATAATGAGAACGGATCTGTTATGACTCCGTTTTCGGAACGCTTAACCTTATCGACTTCATCCGCCTGTTCCTCTATAGTCATATTCTTGTGGATTATACCGATTCCTCCCTGACGTGCCATAGCTATCGCCATCCTGTGCTCGGTAACCGTGTCCATTCCCGCACTCATCATGGGGATATTAAGCTTAATGTCACGTGTCAGATAAGTTGTTACGTCCACATCGTTACCGATCACATTTGAGTAACCGGGAATCAGCAGCACGTCATCAAATGTTATGCCTTCCGAAATAATCTGTCCCATCTTTTTCCTCCTTATTAGTCTAATGTGACTCGCGGATTTGGA
>DEEW01000061.1:0-6480 GCA_002350465.1 Lachnospiraceae bacterium UBA2868 | reverse complement strand
TCATCAAATATCTAATACCTTGCGCGGAAATACGTTCTTTATCGCGCGGAGCATTTCCTCATTCGGTTCAAAATTCACAAGCACTGTGCCTTCCCTGCCTGTTTCATACACTATTGAATATACCTTTGCGTCCTCTTCGAGGGATGTAAAATCATAGACTTTAAGGTTCCTTGCTTTGTATGAATCAAGTTCGTGCGAATTAACAGGGGCGATACATTCCATTTTGTTAAGATCCACGGTATATACATTTTTACGCTTTTCCTTGGACATGATCTTGTCTATCGAGATCTCGCGGTCAATGTACAGATACTCATATTCGATATCAAGTCTCGGAAATACAAAATATGCCACAGCGGCCAGCGCTGCGGCTATAACGATCAGAACTCCACTACTTACAATTCCAAGCAAAAAGAATATGACAGAAAGCACATAACAGGCAGTCCGTCCAATACCCACAAGCGGATTCTTCTTCCTTGCAACCATAACTTCTACATAAGTATCGTTCATTTCTATCCTCCAAGCGATTCATGCAAGCATAATCGCTTCATGACATCTTCACCCTATCCTCATAATATTAACGTTGAAACGTCCGTTTATCAATAGGTAAAATCACCTATATTCTAGTAAACAGGTGAAAGAGTTTTGACACCGTTTAGTCTGTTAACACGATAAAGCGTCCCCTCGCGAAGAGGTGTATTGTCATCCGTAACTGCCGCTGTTTCCTCCCAGTTTCCCACATATGCCGCCTTTGAACCCTTTGCGACATAGAGATAATCATCCAGATAATCATCAATGGCTGACAGTATTTTCCCCTCTTCTACGGAAGGAACATTCAGTAAACGGTCGATGGGCTGCGGAACCGCCTCATATTCAATGAACTGCGTAGTATCATCCCACACGTTTGCTATAACCGTAAGTCGCTGCGAGCCGTCGTGAGCCAGATTCATTTCCATGATTCCCGAGGACTTCCACTCATCCGATGCAGCCTTGGACATCTGCGCATATTCGCGATCAAACATTTCTCTGTAGTTTTCTGGTACAAGAAACTCTTTCATATCCTTGTACGGAAGAAGGGCTGCAAACACGGCAAGCGATACAAGCATCACCAATTGTCCGGTTTCGGATCCTTCGGCACAGCGGGCAATCCCCATCAGCAATAAACAGACAAATACATAAAATATCCCTCCCAGATACTGGGTTATATAACGGTCATATTCAAGCAGCCCGTGGGCTTCCCACTCATCAAACACAAACAGATACATGCTTATATGGGCGATACAAAAGATCACGAGGCCTATCATCGAAGAAACAAACAATACGGTGTATGCTTTGTAAGGCTTGCCGGATCGTCTTTTTGATATAAGAACCACGGAATATACCGCAATTATAAATATCGTAAGCATAAATGCCGTGACTCCGTGGTTGTTCCTGGTCAGTGGGTATGTGAAAAACCGGTTGACATAATTTCGGAGAACCTCTCCTGTATATACCGGGAATTTCAATCCGTCGGTTACATTATTTTTGACACGGTTTGTTAGATACCCGTTGTTCCATGAATAATGCAGGAATAATTGCCATGAGAAATATGATCCGACAGCAAATACAGATATCAATAATGTCTTTGCAACTATGGCACGGGATCTATTTACACTTTGAATATGATCTCCCGCAATGATCTCCCTGACCGCAAACATGATGATCGCAAGGATGCACAGCACTATACCGCTTGATTTAACAAGGGCAAGAAATGCAAGAGCGGACAGAACGCACCCTATCCTGAACACTTCATCCCTGCCCCATCCTTTATATAGATCGCCCCAAATCTCTTCCTGCGATGATGCAGCTTTGTTGCTTTCGAACATGAATGTGTAGTACAGCACATAACCGAACGTTAGCGCGAGAAACAGATCGACTCCAAGCCTGTAATAAAACTGGGCCGTAAGGATATGCGGAAATATCACATAGAACACTGCTGACGCGATCTTTGCCGGCTTGTTTACACAAGCATCATCAATAACCGACAGCATCGGAAGCAGCAGAATATATATAAGACATACATTTGTCCTAAACAGTGCGGGCTCCGAGAATGATTTTTGACCAAACATAACCATGTACTGCAATATCTGTATGATCGGAGTGTAGTCTTTGTAATCTACGGAACAGTTTTCGTACAGATGCGGCAGCCTGTCTATTGTAAAGATATTCTTGGTATAGATTGCCCAGTAACTGAGATCATCGTAAAAGAATACCCTGCGGTTTCCAAACAGCACGAAAAAGACAAGGCATATTGCTCCAAAGATCGCAAGTACAATGATTGCGGGCAATTGTCCGTCATATTTGTATGTATGCAGTCTCCCCGTTTTCAATAATACCAAACCCCAAGCTGTCAGTACTAAAAGCAGCAATCCTGCTACGATCCATACCGATACGTTCAAAGGCAGCACCATGGCGAAAAGGTAAACGGCCAGAGTTACAATAAACACCGCCGGCGGCAGGGTTTCATACAGTTTTCTGTTAAATATCATGCACAAAGCGACCGCGGCCGCAACAATCATCAAAATAGCAATCATGTGTTGATTATATCACAAATTTGGTTTATAAGTCTTATATATGAACTATCTCATTGTGATACCCGCTCTTAATCCGAAGAGCGATCTTACAGAATACGTGGATTCCCTGCTTGCTTTCGGGTATTCAAACATACTGGTAGTCGACGACGGAAGCCGCGATGACTGCCGGTATATTTTTGATGAGATAGAAAAAAAGCAGGGCTGCAAAATACTAAGGCACACCGTCAACATGGGAAAAGGCCGGGCGCTTAAAGATGCCATGGCATATTATGCGGACACGACAGACTTGAAAGGTATCATAACCGTTGACTCCGACGGTCAGCACACCGTGGAAGATGTGGGTAAGATAGCTTCCGCCATGTCAGAACATCCTGACTCGCTGATACTCGGAGCACGGGATTTTAACGCAGGAGGCGTTCCGTGGAAAAGTCGTTTCGGAAATAAATGCACTGTGGCGGCCCTCAAGCTTTTTATTGGCGGTAACATAAGCGACACCCAGACAGGGCTTCGTGGAATACCGAATTCTCTGATAAATAGATTCAGTACTCTGCCCGGCGACAGGTTTGAGTACGAAACCGTTATGCTCATTGATGCGATAAAATCCGATACGGATATCCGGGAGGTCTCCATAAAAACAGTTTATATAAACGAAAACAGCGAAACCCATTTTCATCCGGTAAAGGATTCACTCAAAATTTATAAGGTAATACTCGGAACCTTCTTCAAATACATTCTTTCTTCGCTGTCGTCTTTTCTGGTGGATTACGGGATATTCTGCGCTATTATAGCAATACTTGACCGATCCGGTCATGCAAAGACACAGTCAGTGTGGATCGCAACGGTCATTGCGAGGATATGCTCATCGCTGTTTAATTACACTATCAACAAGAAGATCGTATTTGGGAGCAGCCGCGGTATGGAAACACTGCTGCAGTATTACATACTATGCCTTGCTCAGATGGCAGCTTCTGCAGGTCTTGTTTCCCTTATGGCAAAGGGGGGCTTTCCCGTACAGATTGCCAAGATAATGGTAGATACGATTTTATTTGTGGTAAGTTTCAAAATACAGAACAGATATATATTCAAAAAAGAACAATAAAACACTAAAAGGAGACAAGGTAAGAAAATGGAAAACGGCCGAACAAAAACTCCGATACTTACACTGGTGGTTCCTTGCTACAACGAAGAAGACGTGATCGCAAAGACCACAGAGGTTCTCTCAGATAAGCTAAAGCGCCTGGTCAGTGAAAATAAAATTGCGGCAGGCAGCAGGATATTGTTTGTCGATGACGGAAGCCGGGATAACACATTCAAGATACTGCAATCCCTTTCCGAGCAGAATAGCATGGTATCAGTTGTGAAGCTTGCCGGAAACAGCGGACACCAGAATGCCATTCTCGCCGGAATGATGACTGCAAAGGATTCCGCCGATATAGTCGTTACTATAGATGCCGATCTGCAGCAGGACATTGAGGCACTGGATGATTTTATCGCTAAGTATAACGAAGGCTGTGAGATTGTATACGGCGTTCGAAACGGCAGAGACTCAGACGGGTTCATGAAAAAAATGACCGCATCCATGTATTATAAACTGATGAGATCCATGGGCAGCAAGGTAATTCCGAATCACGCGGATTACCGCCTTATATCCGCCAAAGCCCTGAATGCGCTGTCTCAGTACTCCGAGGTTAATCTGTTCCTGCGCGGGCTTATACCTACAATGGGGTTTAAATCGGATATCGTATATTTCGATGTCAAAGAGCGTGAGGCCGGATCAAGCAAATACACTCTCAAAAAAATGCTGAATCTTGCCATGAACGGGATCACTTCGTTTAGCACTACTCCCCTCCACCTGATAAGTGCTGCGGGAATCATCGTGGTACTCGGCGGACTTGTAATGCTTATAGTCACGATCATTGACTGGATATACGGAAAAAATGTCCCCGGTTATACAACCCTTCTGACGGTCCTTCTCATAGTCGGCGGAGCCATCTTGCTGTCCCTCGGCGTCATCGGGGAATACATAGCCAAGGTTTATATGGAAGCAAAGCACCGTCCTCTTTATATAATTGATTCCGTGATATGGCAGGAGCCGAAGTAACATGAGAGTAGTAGACTTACACGCAGATGACTATGCCTTCACTGTCAATACATCACGTCAGATGCTTGATCTGATGCGTGACGGTGTGCTTGACAGCATAAGTATCATTCCTAACATGACCTGTTATGAGGAATGTATTGACCTGCTAAAGGAGGCGATACCTTCTCTCCCATATCTTCCAAAGATATCTGTTCACTTAAATCTTGTGGAAGGACTGCAGTTATCTGCTTCAGGCGGAGTATCCGGTAATGCCTTAATTACCTCAACCTGGAAGAGTCTCTTTCTGGCATCATATAATCCACTTAAGAGAAACTCTGTAAAAGAAATGCTGGGAGACGAGATATCCGCTCAGATTAAGCGTGTACAGTCTGCAATAGAAGAATGCACGGATATCGCGCGCAAGTACGGTATTTCCTGTCAGGAGGGTCTGCGAATAGACAGCCACCAGCACACCCATATGATACCTGTTGTATGGGATGCATTATGTGAATGTCTTGAAGAGAATAATCTTAATCCGGAATACATCAGAAACTCCAAGGAACCTCTGATGCCTTTCATTGCATCTGCCACTCTTTGGAAAACCTACTCTCCCGTAAATATGATCAAAAACCGCATACTTAACTTCTACTCCGGAAAATGCGACAGATATGATCGCAGCAATAATCTTGAACCTATGTATCTGTGGGGTCTTGTAATGAGTGGAAGGATGGATGAAAACAGAGTGAACCGCCTGTATCCATCATTCATACAAAAAACCGAAAAAGACGGACGCAGACTTGAGATACTATTTCACCCGGGTCGAATGCTTGCAAGTGAGTTATGGGATGGGATCCCCAGACACTCCGCCGATGATTTTTACTTAAATGCCAACAGGGATATAGAAAAGGACGGAGCCCGCAAGGCAAGACAGCTCACAGGCAGATAAATTTCAAAAACTCTATTGCATGGTCAACTCTTTTGGTATTAGCCGCAATGGTAAAAATCACACGCTCATCTTCATTTTGAGCCTCCGGGTATGCGCCGGCCTCTCCCATGTTGTTAAGATATGCGCAGTTATCAAGATAAACACCTGCCCAATAAGGGGTGACATCTTCTCCTTCGTAGTCTTCTATCTCATCCTTGGACGGGTCGAAATAATAGAATTCGTATCCCCGATCCTGCAGCTCTTTCTTCAGATCCTCCGGAATTATCGTGCTAAAATCAGCATAATTATCGCAGTTTGCTGGACCTTCCATGATGTTCTTGGGTCCGATGACAACATCAAGCTCTCCCGCCGAATAATTAGCTATTAGCCGCTGCTGGAAGGCAAGCATAGTAGTGTCATAGTTTTCCACAGAAAGCGTTGTCTCCATCCCGATAGTCAGATGCTCTTTCGTAAGATCTATTCCCTCTGCAGCAACAAAATCATCATAAAGCGTGTTGGTCTTGTCGTACCCGAAGTAAGTGTTGAGCATTTCCGCATACAGGTACGTCGGCTTGGAATTCTCGCGATAATCTCTTATAAATACTGTTAATGCGATGATCGCTGCTATAGCACCTATTATCCACCACTTATAGTAGTCCCAAATGTATCCGACCTTCTTCCTGCCGGACAGTTCCGAGAACTTCACATCCTGTTTTTCGCTCTGATCCTTGATAAGATCAGCCAATCCGTCGGATGATGTTTCCTCATTCTGTATTGCTTTGTTGTTTTCAAGTTCTATTCTCATAATCTGTATAAAATAGAATACCCCGGCAGAGTCTGATCTGCCGCAAATCCTTCTGAAATCAGGTAAGAAATAATATGTGGCCAGTTGTTACTGATAACAT
>DEEW01000076.1:741-2750 GCA_002350465.1 Lachnospiraceae bacterium UBA2868 | reverse complement strand
ACACTTGACGAAGAGGGTACGAAGAAGTTTGCCGCTGCAACTACAGAGGCAGCCAAGACTCAGGATACAATAATGATCTATTACGATGGTGCTCCCGCTTCTATTCCGGTTGTTAAAACCGCAATCACAGGCGGTATGGCTCAGATATCGGGTCAGAGAACCATCGAAGAAGCAGAGCAGCTTGCATCCACGATCCGTATCGGTGGTCTTAAGCTTGAACTTGAAGAGTTGCGTTCAAATGTAGTTGGCGCACAGCTTGGTACAGAGGCAATATCCAGATCCCTTAAGGCAGGTGCCATCGGATTCGCCATCATCGTAGTATTTATGTGTGCGGTATATTTTATTCCGGGACTGGCATCATCCATCGCGCTTATCCTTTACTGCCTGATCACATTATTCTGCCTCAATTTCTTCGATATGACACTTACCCTTCCGGGTATCGCCGGTATCGTTCTTTCGATAGGTATGGCAGTTGATGCCAACGTTATTACATTTGCGAGAATCAGAGAGGAGATAGCAGCCGGCAAGTCCGTAAGATCGGCAATAGACGAGGGCTACAAAAAGGCTCTGTCGGCTATCATCGACGGTAATGTTACAACCCTTATTGCGGCTCTTGTTCTGGGAGTAATCGGAACCGGATCTATCAAAGGCTTCGCCCAGACATTGGCACTTGGTATCGTTGTTTCCATGATCACGGCACTGTTTGTTACAAAACTGATATTAAGATCCTTCTATGCACTCGGAATCAAGGATGAGAAGTGGTACGGCAAGGCAAGAGAATACAGGAAGATTGATTTTCTGTCCAAGAAAACGGTCTTTATCGTTATCTCTGTAGCGGTTATTCTTGTCGGTATCGTTACTATGATCGCAAATTCGGCAATGGGACGACATGCCCTTAACTTCAGCCTTGAGTTCCTCGGAGGTACGTCAACAAACGTAACATTTAATGAGGATATGGCACTGGCCGATATTGATGCGAAGGTCGTACCTTCAATAGAGAAAATCACAGGCGACGCAAATGTTCAGGTCCAGAAGGTTACGGGATCAAATGAGGTTATATTCAAGACGCGGGCTCTTAATGTTCAGGAAAGAGAAGCCTTCAACGATATGATGGAGAGCGAGTTTGCCGTTCCGGCGGATAAGATAGTGGCAGAAACCATTAGCTCCACCATCTCTTCGGAAATGTCAAGGGATGCTGTACTTGCCATTATCGTTGCTACCATCCTGATGCTTATATACATCTGGTTCAGATTCAAGGATGTAAGATTCGGTGCAAGCTCGGTTATCTGTCTGATCCATGACGTGCTTGTGGTTATTACCTTCTACGCACTCGCGCGTATTACGGTTGGTTCAACATTTGTTGCCTGCATACTTACAATAGTCGGTTACTCAATTAATGCGACGATCGTTATATTCGACAGAATACGTGAGAAGCTTAATGCGACCAAGGATGACCTTAAGACTATTGTCAACGAATCTGTCAATCAGACACTTTCACGAAGCCTGTTCACGTCGCTGACAACATTTATAATGGTTGCTGTACTGTATATACTCGGAGTAAGCTCTGTCAAGGAATTTGCTCTTCCGCTTATGATAGGCATTATCTGCGGTACATATTCGTCAGTCTGCCTTGCAAGTGCTATATGGTATCTGCTCAGAACCAAGGTGGGTGCGAAGAAGTAAACTTTGCACTAATTGAACATTAAGGGGCTGTCGCGCTAAGTAATTAGTACGGGCCCCTTTTTTTATGCTTTAGTTGTGTAGTACAATTATGTAGGGGTTTTGGACGGGCTAAGATCATGAATACAAGAGACGGAATAATACGTGCCCTCGAAGGGGCAAAAGGTGAATATGTGTCCGGTGAAAGCCTGGCGGATGATCTGGGTGTTTCGAGAAATGCCGTATGGAAAGCGGTACGCGACCTCAAGGAAGAAGGGTATCCAATAGACTCCGTAAGGAACAGGGGATATATGCTTTCCGGATCCGCGGATATCATATCGAAAGCCGGG
>DEEW01000076.1:446-649 GCA_002350465.1 Lachnospiraceae bacterium UBA2868 | reverse complement strand
TGGTATCCCAAAGGAGGACCGGCGAGCTGCTTGACAGACTGTATGTTTATAATGATCTTGATTCCACTAATACACAGGCAAAGAGGGAATTGCTTCTTGACGGCTTCGGTATTCTTCACGGAACTACTATAGTGGCCAAAGTCCAGAGCTCGGGAAGAGGACACCGGGGAAGTGATTTTGACTCGCCGGCGGGGGGAATATAT
>DEEW01000076.1:0-276 GCA_002350465.1 Lachnospiraceae bacterium UBA2868 | reverse complement strand
TATATTGCAGGAATCGGGATCAGGGCGGATAAGCTGAATGCATGTTTGGATGCCGCACCTTCCAAGAATTACGTCATTGCATCGCTGATGGCAGGTTTTTCAAAACTATAAAATAATTTCAGCCACAGAATTGTCAACCTAACTATAGATTTGGGTTGACAATATGCATCAGGTCATTGTATAACCTTATTTGGCAAATAAAAAGAGAAGAGGTTATACAATGAATCACATTTTTGCAATCGCTTTACTGCTATATCTGGTCCTGTTTATTATTAT
>DEEW01000116.1:6384-9341 GCA_002350465.1 Lachnospiraceae bacterium UBA2868 | reverse complement strand
TGCACAGCATACGCTTATGCAAACATGCACGAAGAATTCATGAAGGGCAAGGTTACTATGATCGGATGTCCTAAGCTTGACGAGGGAGATTACACTGAGAAGCTTACAGAGATCATATCAAACAACGACATTGCCAGTGTGACTATTGTAAGAATGGAGGTTCCCTGTTGCGGAGGCCTTCAAAGAGCCGCTGAGAATGCAATAAAGAACAGTGGTAAGTTCCTTCCATGGCAGGTTGTGATAATCTCCAGGAATGGTGAGGTCCTTGATTAAACATATTCAGAAAAAGGGTTACGCGATTAACCCATTGCAAAACCGGCGCTTCTGTTGAATAATCAATTCAAAAGGAGCGCTTTTTTATGTGGGATGAGAATAAAGTCAGGATAATAGATATTGCAAATGAACTGGGACTTAGCACTGCAACTGTTTCCAATGTGCTTCACGGCAAAACAAAAAAGATTTCAGATGCAACAGTAAAAAGAGTAGAGAAAAAGCTTGAGGAGATGGGATATATACCCAATATGGCGGCGACACTCCTTGCAAGGAACAACTCTAAGATAATTGGTGTTGTCGTCAATGATCATGAGAAATATGAAGGACATGTTTTTGAAGACTCGTTTATCAGTGCTTCTGTCAACGCACTTTCTGATTCTATTGAAGCATATGGTTATTTCATGATGCTTAAGAAAACAAAGGATATCCGGGACATTATCCGTTTTTCAACTATGTGGAATATTGATGGCCTTGTGGTGATTGGGTTTTGTGCAGAGGATTATCACGATCTCAGAGAGCACATGAGAGTGCCTTTTGTTGTTTATGACGGATATATGGATCAGCATGCCGGAATAAGCAACATAAGTATCGATGATTTTGATGGAGGAAGGCAGGTTGGTCAGTATTTAAAAACTCTTGGCCACAAAAAGGTGCTGTGCATTGCAGACAATAATGTCTGTATGGATTTAGATCGCTACAATGGCCTTTGTGATGGGCTGGGGCAAAAAGCAGACTTTCTTTTGATACCGATGGATAAGGATAAGCGAAAGATCTTTTATCAAAAGAAACTAAAGACGATTCTCAGGTATACGGCAATCTTTGCAGTGTCTGATTACTACGCAATAGATCTGATGAAGATTTTGTTTGAGAATGGGATCAGGGTTCCTTACGATATTTCAGTGGTGGGATTTGATGGTGGCAGAGACAGTCTTATGACGGTGCCGGCGCTTACATCTGTCTATCAGAACAATGAAGCCAGATCTCAGATGGCGATGGAACTTCTTGTGAAAATGATCGCAGATCCGGGCTTTTTTGAGAGCGTTAGTGTTCCGGTTAAGCTGGTGATAAGAGACAGTACATGTAACTATTCAGTCAGTAGCCAGCACGTGCAAAATCTGACAGAAATATGAGCATGAACGGAGGAGTTTTTAGTGGATAAGTCTTTTCAAAGTGAAGTTGCAAAAATAGCCATACCTGTGGCGCTTCAATCCATGCTGCAGTCATCATTTTCAATGATTGATCAGATTATGGTGGGGCAGCTGGGAGAAAAGAGCATAGCAGCTGTGGAGATAGCAGCTAAACCAAGCTTTATCTATGCATTTGTCATTGGCGCAGTTGGGACAATTGCCGGGATTATGATATCTCAGTACATTGGAAAAAAAGATATCCCGGCAGAAGAGAAATCAGTTTGTGTTAATACACTTATCATGCTTATCGTGGGCTTATTATTCATGGCAATATCAGGCCTTTTTGCCAGACCCTTTATCGCACTTTTTACTGAGGATAGTCTTGTCATCACTGAAGGAACACATTATCTTCAGCTCATAGGACTCACCTATATCCCGTTGGGGATAAGTAACATTTGCGGTGTTGCAATAAGATGCAGGGGAAGATCTTCCTGGCCGTTATATGTGGGAGCATTGTCTGCAGGCATAAACACTCTTTTTAATTACTGCCTGATATTTGGCAATTTTGGTATGCCCAAGCTGGGAGTGAGAGGAGCGGCCATCGCAAGCGTCATATCTCAGCTTGTGGGTGCTTTAATTTCGCTTTTGCTGCTTTTTAGGCTCTATAAAAACATGCACATATCAATAAGACTTGGAAGAGATGGGTATATTCAGTATTTTGCAATGCTCTTGCCGGTTGTTGTGAATGAGTTTTTATGGTCCGTGGGCCAGAGTATCAATACCTTTGTCTATGGACATATTGGGACAAAAGAACTGGCGGGTATGTCTCTGACAGGTTCTGTTCAGGGGCTGACTATCGGCGCCATGAGTGGTCTTGCCCAAGCGGCAGGGATTCTGATAGGAAAAAGACTTGGTGAAAGAGAATACAAAAAAGCCTATGAGGAGTCTAAGAAACTCTGCATTTATGGATTTATTGGTACTGTTTTCTTTTCCATGATGCTGGTAATACTACGCTATCAATATGTAGGTATCTTCAATGTGAGCGGTGACGTGCGCCGTATTGGAGCTGAAATTCTGCTTGCTTTTGCAGTACTTATGCCGGTCAAGGTTCAGAACATGATACTTGGAGGCGGCATTATAAGAAGCGGTGGCAGAACCAAATATATCATGATAATAGATATACTGGGAACATGGCTTGTCGGGGTGCCACTGGCTCTTTTCACAGGACTGTATTTAAGGCTTCCCATTGTGCTGGTGTACTTCATTCTTTCTCAGGAAGAGTTGGTGAGATTTGTAATATCTGTATTTATGTTTCGAAGCAGAAAATGGATGAATACTATTTAAGTTTTGAGTCATTCCTGAGGTCGAAAGAATATAGAATATGATTATTCATTTTTTATGGCATTTGTCCATTTGACAAAGTGGTTCAAAAAGTGGTTCAAAAGAAAATACGAGACCAGAACTCCCCTTTCTTACTGGATTTGCCAGACGCCAGAGAGTTCGATCTTATTCCACCGACATTAGGATTGCCCTGCAGGGAGCACCGTCTGCACCACC
>DEEW01000116.1:5937-6243 GCA_002350465.1 Lachnospiraceae bacterium UBA2868 | reverse complement strand
CTGAGACTCGTTCCCGAAAAGCTTGATATGCTCTTTTGCGAACACCTTAGCAGCCTCCTCGGTTACTACAGCATTGCCTTTTACAAGTATCCTGTCTGAAGCCCTATCATCCGAAACAGGGTGCTCTTTGTCAGCTTCTTTTGACTTCTCAATGATATGTTCTGCGTCTTTAGCCGCTATCTGCCCGTTAAATGCCGTTACATATGCCAGACCTATGAATCTGCCAAGGTCGACCTGATCGATCGTTTTTGCACCATCTATGAAATGATATGGGGCATCCACGTGTGTTCCGTTATGGGCGCACAT
>DEEW01000116.1:4993-5884 GCA_002350465.1 Lachnospiraceae bacterium UBA2868 | reverse complement strand
ATCTGTATCCTCTCCGGCTGAGGATCCCCGGGAAATACTGTGCAGTTAAACACTTCCTGTGATATGTCGTATATCTTCATACTCCTACTTCCAGTCCTTCCATGCATCGGGACAGTAACCTGTCGTTGCTTCTCTGCCGTTTCTTATAACCGGGGTTTTGATGATCTGCTGGTTTTCAAGGATCTTCTCAAGCCTGTCATCTCCCGACATATGCTGTATAAGCGAGAGCATATCTTTATCCTTGCAGTTTTCATTTATGAGTTTGTCGATACCGCCAACAGCCTGGGCAACGGAATTAAACTCTCCCTTGCTCATACCCTTTTCCTTCATGTCTATGAACTGGTAATTGATGCGGCGTTCCTCGAAGAACCGCTCGGCTTTCTTTGTATCGTTGCATTTCTTTGTGCCAAATATCTGTATCATACTTTTTTCCCTTATTCTGCATCAGTCAAATCTTGTACCCATCGTATTGTCCGTAACAAATTCAGTCCTGCAGAACCTGTCCCTTACGGTATTAACTGCATAAGCGGTTACCAGACCATCAGGTTTCATGTCGTTGATCATGATCCTCTCGCCTTCGCCGGCGTTGAAGATTATGTGATCATACCTCACATTGTTTTCCTTAAGAAACCGCATGGTATGGGGTTTTTCATAGTCGCTTCTTGCGGTAAGGAAGATGATCATATCCCTCTTTGGTATGGAATCAAGGAATTCACGTGCTCCCGGCAAAAACTCGTCCTTGCCCATTATATACGGTCCGTCATGTACCAGAAGCGTCCCATCAAGATCTAAGATCCAGGTTTTCGGTATCGGAGATATCTTCAGCTGTTTGGGTTCAAGTTCCATATCATCTCACTCTTTTGGCATGCTGTGCTCGGCAATATAAAGATC
>DEEW01000116.1:3141-4887 GCA_002350465.1 Lachnospiraceae bacterium UBA2868 | reverse complement strand
TTATTTTTTCCCCGCCACAACCTGGGTCGCAAGCAGGGATACCGGTGTATATTCTCCGTCAGACAGCTTATCTTTTGCCGCATCAAAAGCCTTCTGTGCATCCTCAGGAAGGTCTCCCGCTTCTTGTTCTGCCACCTCCCAGCCTCCAAGGAGCGCTTCAGATGCAGGGACATCTTCAGGCTTTGCCAGGCCTTTACATCCAATTAATGCTACTGATAATACCAAGGCTACCGTGTAACACATGCTTTTCTTTGTCATTTTCCTACTCTCCTTTTGCCTAATAACGTGGTTTTACAAATGTCTTTGTATAAACAAGAATCATGATAAAGATCGCTGTTGACGCGATCATGCCGCATACCCAGACGATCTTTACTATACGCCGCTTTACACCGAAGATAAGTAAAAGAGCTGCCGCGGTACTGATTATCATGGCCAGGATCTGCAGATACAAAAGCACCGGATTGTCCGCAGTATATAAGCTTTCGATCGGGCTTCTCGTATGCACTCCCATCTCACCGTCCGGCAGGTGGTACCGATCTGTATAAAGATCCATTTTCAGTATAGAAAAATATACCGCATTCGCAATGATCGATATGATATATATCAGTGTTCTGATCATGTGTTCTCCCAAAAATTACCCAAAAAGTATTGACCTGTTTGGTTAATATCTCAATTTTACGGTGTTTCATCCTTTTAGGTATTTACAAGCTTGCCACAGTACGGACACTTGCTGACATACCCCTTTGTAGCACAAAACGATGCCCCGCAGCTCGTACACTCTATGGCAACGACTTCCATACCGGCTGTATTTATCGGCTTATTATCCATAAGCTCCTCTTCCCGAAATATGGTTTCAGATCTTACGGAATCTTTGTCATATCATCACTCCTTAAATATCCCTCTTACGTTAACTTCGATATCAGTCTGGCCGTTTGCTGATCTTTTCCCGGTCGCATATAAAACTGCCTTTTCGTCCTCAAGGCGGTATTCTTCCGTAAGCACTGCCCCTTTCGACTTATTAAGCATCCTGTCAAAGTCCGCAAGGATCCCCGGCATGATGTTCATGTAGATGTTCATGCCCTTCCCCGGTCCGTATATCTCATCAAGCTGGTTTATTACCTTCTGTGTGTCCATCGTCTTTCCCAAGTTTTGTAAGATCGATCGTGCTGTCCTTTATGCTCTGTCCTATCACAACTCCAAAGATGGCCGAAAGCGCTCCGAATATGAGTGCTATTCCGGCTTTTCCCACTCTTTTCTTCATAGATATGCCCTTCTGTATCTTATTGACTTTGACAGTCAATTTGCATAAGTCTCCTTTAAATGCGAAATGCCTGCAGTACACAGGCATTTCTTGGAGGTGGTAAAGTAAAATCAGTTAACGGCATCGAGGATTTCCTCATAGAACTCTTTTGAATACTTTCTCTCGTTGCCAAAGTGCATCGTATCTTTCTTCCGTCCTTTTTTGGGACTTTTCGCATAATCTTCTTTTACGGCTTTTATCATGTAGGCTACGATATCATCAACATCCCTTCCTTGGGAATATTCGTAATTTCTCTCGATCTTACCCATATCCCAGCCTGCGGCCTCGCCGATAGCTCTTGCTTCGCGGCTCCTGATGTCTGATATAAGATCCTTTATATCATCGGTCATGTCATCATGGTTTTCTGATGCCGCTTCCACCACATCGCGTTTTGGCTGCCTCTTGTTCCCTAAATTCTCCACGAAAAAAACAACCGCATGTACTTT
>DEEW01000116.1:1753-3117 GCA_002350465.1 Lachnospiraceae bacterium UBA2868 | reverse complement strand
CGCCTCTTCCAGATTTTAAAGTCTCGTATCCGTCTATATGGATCCCTGTCTCCGGTTTTGAATTTATCTCCTTTACCGCAACCTCTATGACATTCTTTCTAAAGTCTCCCCATGTGGCAAAAAGCTTTTCGGGGCTTGCCTCCACGGCCTTTGCATAATCAGGCTTGCCTTTTGTCTTGCTTAGGATCCTTCTTACAGACTCAAGTTCCGCATTAACGACTCCCAGGTCAAGGCGCAGCTCATTTATATCAAATTCTATCCTAAAACGGTTATTATCCCGCTCCTCACCTTTACGATAAAAACATCTGGACTTTAACAGTTCGTAGAGGCGGAATGAATATGTTGACTTGAACGATAGCATGACTTCGAGCGAGAATTTTGTGTAATTCTGCGTTAAGTCTGTAAGGTATTTCTTAAGACCTTTGTGAAACTCTATCGTAAATTCTCCGTCGGTATATGTCGCTCTTGTTACTGCAGCGATATATTCAAACTCCTGTGTTACCGGATTTGACCATCCGATCGTCTGACCTGTCATACCCTGCGCAGTGTTTGCTAGCTGCGAGAAAAACGAGTGTCCTTTCACACCGAACAGTGACTGTATGTCCGTACCTTTTACCGATACGCTTAAATACCCTTCGTCGCTCTCCTTTGCGGATCCCAGCCTTGATAAGGATATCGCCATAAGACGGTTCGAAAACAGTGTTGACTTGTACTTACTGGATATCATAAAATTACTACGTGCGTAAGTATCACTTTCGTCGTAGTAATCAGACCTAACGATAGACGTGTTCTCTTTCATGTGCATTTCCCCTTATGCATACTCCCTAAATACTCCTTGATAAACATACAACTTTGTAACAATTATTGTCAACCTAAATTTCTCCCACAAATACTATATTTTGTGTTTTTTTAATCACTATTTGTCAATATGTGGGTAATTTTACCAAAAGTATGGAGAAATTGGGGTTTTCGTGGAGTTTTTAGGGTTATAGCCGGGAAAACACTCGGAGTTATTTAGGGTATATTAAGGAGTTTTTAGGGACCGATTTATCCGGTTTGTAAAAAAATGCCAAAAATTTGATATTTACGGGAGTTTTTAAGGATATGACATACGGTGACACGTGATGGGGGCTAATTCTTTATTAAGGAGTAATTAGGGTATTGAGGGTGTTTTTGAGGAAGATCCGGCTGCCATTTGCCAATCTGTGTTCAGATAATGGCGAATTTACGGCGTTTCACGATTTCAGGGAGTTTTTAAGGAGGGCTGTTCTCCCTAATTTCTCCATAAATTAACCTAACCGGTCACCAAAGTTTTCCCTATGAGAGCTTCCGGCCAACAGGAAATCCATCCCTTTTTATCCTTC
>DEEW01000116.1:1470-1665 GCA_002350465.1 Lachnospiraceae bacterium UBA2868 | reverse complement strand
CCTTGATAATCCTTTATTTCTCCCTTAAAAGGTTGCTTAAAGCCGATAAATACAGACTTTTAATGTATCTTTAAGTAATCAATTAATAGATGTTTGTAAAGAAGAATTAATAAATAAACAACAACCGCCGGAGTAAATCATATTCTCCTGCGGCTGCTTGAAATTTTGATTTAATTTATGATGTATAAATTATAA
>DEEW01000116.1:312-1316 GCA_002350465.1 Lachnospiraceae bacterium UBA2868 | reverse complement strand
AGATCGTTAAAGTAGGTCTGGAGGTTACCACCGTTCAGTTTTACCGCAGCCTGTACATAATACCAGAGCTCATCCGGGATATATAGAGTCTTTCTTACCGTATCCTCTCCCTTGGGGCGGCCGGGGCTTTTCTTTACATGTGCTGTCTCTTTTACAGGTTCCGGCATTATCTGAGCCGCTTTTGGCTCTTCATATGGGATCTCTTCCTTTTCCTGCGCTTCGTACAAGGACTCGGTCACTTCATCGGTCGATGTCTTAAGAGCCTTGTTCTTGTTTATCTGGCGTTTAAACTTATCTGTTCCCATTCATTACCCCTCCGCTCTTCTTACGATCTCGTCCACTATGGCCCTGTAGTCTATTGCAGGGTTTGAGTACCTTTTGTAGTTCTGCACGGATTTCTTAAAGACTTTTGCCTCATCAACCACTGCAGCTTCCCTTACGGTCATGACAAACGGCTCCTCTTCCGTCTTGAGGATCGGATCCACGTCATCCCTTAATGTATCCTGCATTATCTCGATTATCGTGTTTCCGATGGAAGTCTTGCGGTATCTCGACATTATCACACCGAGGATCTTCGCCTTAGAGAGCGATTTCTTGCCGGCCTTGTGGTACTTCATCATGTCTTTTACTATGGCGTTTATTCCCTTTACGCTGTCTTCGCTCGTATCTATGCACATGATGAAATAGTCTGCAGCAAGGTAGCTCATGTTAAGGAGCTTGTCCCTGGCAGGGCCGTTATCAACGATTATGTAGTCGTAGTTATCTTCAAGAGCTTCCATAAGGTCGCCTAAAAGATACATGTCGGGAGTGTCCGAAAACTCGGTATCTGCCTTGGACATCGACTCCGAACCGGCTATTATGTCAAAACCGTCCTCGGTATGCTGTATCCCGTTTTCCATGTCAGGGTCTTCATCGACGAAAAGATCGTAGATGGAAGGCTTGTCCATGTCGGCTCCTACATCTGTTGATAAGTTACACTGCTGGTCGAAATCGATGACAAGGAC
>DEEW01000116.1:0-228 GCA_002350465.1 Lachnospiraceae bacterium UBA2868 | reverse complement strand
CTTTCTGATTTGCTACTGCTATCTTTATTGCGCTCATATACTCTCCCTCAATTCCCGTAATTACAAATCTTTCTACAGAGGGATTATATACCCCATTGACATAATTGTCAATTTATAATGTGTAATTTATAATTTAATAAATAATAATTTATAAAATATAAATTAATGATATTGTAAATAAATAATTTATAAATTATAATTTATTTATAGAACAACCGTTGAAAATAC
>DEEW01000149.1:5068-6092 GCA_002350465.1 Lachnospiraceae bacterium UBA2868 | reverse complement strand
TCGTATTCCAGACCGAGAAGGCTATGGAAGAAGTCGGTGACAAGCTTGATGCCTCCGATAAGGAAAATGTTGAAGCTGAACTCAAGGCTCTTAAAGAGCTTGCTGAGAAAGCAGATCCCGAGAATATGACCGAGGATCAGGTTACAGAGCTTAAGGCTCAGCAGGAGAAGGCTATGAGCGCAGCCCAGAAGCTGTTCGAGAAGATGTATGAGCAGTCACAGGCTCAGGGCGCAGCCGGAGCAGGACCTGATATGAGCTCCTTTACCGGAGCAGGTTCCGATGCATCAAATGCATCACAAACCTCTGACGGACCTTCTGCGGACGATGTAGTTGATGGAGATTTTAAGGAAGTATAACGTAAATCATGGCAGAGAGTAAAAGAGATTACTATGAAGTCCTCGGCGTCGACAAAGGCGCCGATGACTCCACTATAAAAAGTGCATATCGAAAGCTCGCCAAGAAGTATCATCCCGATATGAACCCGGGTGACAAAGACGCGGAGGCCAAATTTAAAGAGGCCTCCGAGGCTTATGCTGTTTTGTCGGATCCTGACAAGAGACGGCAATATGATCAGTTCGGTCATGCCGCATTTGAGCAGGGTGGACCCGGAGGATACGGCGGATTCGATTTCGGATCAATGGATTTTACCGACATATTCGGAGATATATTCGGAGATCTGTTCGGTGGAGGCCGGTCGCGAGGCGGCGGACGGTCGTATAACGGTCCTATGAAGGGACAAAACCTCAGAGCAAGCGTCAGGATTACGTTTGAAGAGGCAATATTCGGCTGCGAAAAAGAAATAGAGCCGCTTCAGAAGGATGAATGCAAGACCTGTCACGGAACAGGAGCAAAGCCCGGATCAAGCCCCGTTACCTGTACTAAGTGCGGTGGGAAAGGGCAGGTTGTATTTACGTCACAGTCGCTGTTCGGAACAGTACGTAATGTGCAGACGTGTCCTGATTGTGGAGGAACAGGTAAGATAATCAAGGATAAGTGTCCCGACTGCCGGGGTCAGGGATATATT
>DEEW01000149.1:4684-4976 GCA_002350465.1 Lachnospiraceae bacterium UBA2868 | reverse complement strand
GGTCAGGCGGTAAGGCTTCGCGACAAGGGAGAGCCGGGAGTAAACGGAGGACCACGAGGCGATCTTCTTGTGGAGGTCGTTGTTGCTCCGCATCCGATCTTCCAGAGGCGAGATATGGATATATATTCCACAGCACCGGTTTCATTTGCGGTTGCGGCACTGGGAGGAGATATCCTTATAGATACCGTAGACGGGAAGGTTGCATATACTGTCAAGCCAGGTACTCAGACCGATACGAAGATAAGGCTGAAGGGCAAGGGTGTTCCGTCGCTTCGCTCAGCGAATGTCAGAG
>DEEW01000149.1:3050-4659 GCA_002350465.1 Lachnospiraceae bacterium UBA2868 | reverse complement strand
ACACCCGCAAAGCTTTCAAGCGATGCCAAGAGGCTGCTGAAGGAATTTGATGCGGCTACCGATGATTCCCTGACGGCGGTGGAAAGATATAAAGCATCAAAGGCCGGAAATGAGAGCGATAAGGGAGAAAAAAAGAAACACGGATTTAAGAAATAAGAAAAGGGCTGCCGGATAGGCAGCTCTTTTTTCGTTGCAAAACAGAGTCTACTGCAATAAAATTAGTAGGGAGACGAGCTTTAATCGGCGTGGCTCTCAAGAAAACTCGGAGGTAATTTTAAATGAGTGATTTCGGATATCAGGGAAGACCTAAAAGACGCGTCCTTGTGGTGGATGATGAAGAAGTCAACAGAGAAATACTGGGGAATATACTCGGAACACAGTACGAAGTATCGTATGCCGAGAACGGAAGACAGGCCTACGATATGCTTCATGAGAGGCTGACGCGCTACTCGCTGATCCTGCTTGATTTGCTGATGCCTGAAATGGATGGGTTTGAATTGCTTGAGAAGATCAAATCCGAAGAAGCGGTTTCCAATATTCCGGTGATAGTAATGACATCGGAGAAGCCGGCTGAAGTCCGCAGCATCAAAATGGGTGCGGATGATTTTATCACAAAGCCCTATGATATGCCGGAAGTGATCCTTGCCAGATGCGAGAGAATCATACAGCTGTATGAGGACAAGAGCATCATCAGAAGTGCTGAGAAGGATGATCTGACGGATCTGTATACCCGTGAATTCTTCCAGGAATATATCAGGCAGATAGACGGCAGCGGACATGGCAGTCAGATGGATGCCATTGTTCTGAATATAGAGCATTTTCATATGCTCAATGAAATGTTCGGGAGAAAAACAGGTGACAGCGTTCTGAAGAAGATAGCTGATATGGTTACGGCTATGCTTGGCGAAGGGGTATGCATAGGATGCAGACCGGATGCGGACTATTTCTATTTCTATCTTGAACACAGAGATTCTTATGATGAGGTATTCAAAGCTCTTTCCGAGGAGTTGTCCGGAATTTCCAAAATACCGGGAGTACGCATGAGGCTGGGTGTTTACCAGAATGTGGATACGAATATATCGATAGAGGACAGGTTTGATCATGCGAAATATGCCTGTGACAGAATAAGAGGAGATTACAACAGACAGATATCCTTCTATAGTAAAGAGGAAAACGAGAAGGATCTGTATCATGAACAGCTGATCAATGATATTGATAATGCCATATTAAACAAAGATCTCGTAGTGTTCTATCAGCCCAAGTACGGTATACAGTGTGACGAGCCTGAACTTAGAAGTGCCGAGGCGCTTATCAGATGGCGTCATCCTAAGTACGGAATGATCAGTCCCGGGGATTTTATTCCTTTATTCGAAAGCAATGGTCTGATACAGAAGCTGGACCATTTTGTGTGGGAAGAGGCTGCTCGCCAGATCAGAAAATGGAAGGACGAGTACGGAATTACGGTTCCGGTTTCCGTAAATGTTTCCAGAGTGGATATTTACGATGCACAGCTTGAGGATCGTCTGGTAAGGATATTAAAAGATAACGACCTTGATGCCAAAGAGTTGATGCTTGAGATCACCGAATCCGCATATGCCGATGATGCCAA
>DEEW01000149.1:0-2970 GCA_002350465.1 Lachnospiraceae bacterium UBA2868 | reverse complement strand
CTGAATATGATAACGGAAATTCCTATAGATGTATTGAAAATGGACATGAAGTTCATAAGAAATATGAACAAGGATGCAAAGAGCCTTAAGCTGGTCGAACTTGTAATCGAGATAGCGGATTATCTGGGAGTTCCGGTTGTTGCAGAGGGTGTTGAAGACAAATCCCAGCTAGATCAGCTAAAGAGCATGGGCTGTGAGCTTATACAGGGCTATTATTTTTCCAAGCCCGTTCCGCCTGAGGAGTTTAATAAGTTTATAGAAGCAGAGATTAGTAAAGGAAGGGAAAGTAACTGACATGATCACAATTGAAGGATTAAGGGAATTCGGGGCTGATGCGGACACTGCTCTGAAAAGGTGTTTGGGCAATGAAGCTTTTTATCTGAAGCAGATCAATAAAGTTTTGGAGGATGATTCATTTGATATGCTCAAAAGCAGTGTTGAATCAAATGATCTCGATGCCGCTTTTGAGATGGCTCATGCTCTTAAGGGAGTGTGGGGCAATCTCGGTCTGACCCCTTTGTTCGAACCGGTAGCTGAAATGACGGAACATCTGAGGAATAAGGCAGACAAGGATTATTCGGCTTATGTTGATCTGATAGATAATCGCATAAATACACTCAAGAAAATGAAGGAAGATGAAAGTTGAATTGTAAATGCATATAACGTATAATGCTATTTACTTGTATAAGAATCGGGTAAGGTTATTATAATGAAAATCAACAGATTAACTACGGTTGCGACCGTTGCACTTGCGGTCGTGATAATGTCGCTTGGCGGCTGCAAAAAGGAAGAGGAACCGGCTCCTGCACCCGAAACGCAGGTCGAAGAAAGCGCCGTATCCGACAATACGGAAACTGATGCCGGAAATGACAAAGAGTCCGAGGAGGCAGATCCGAATGAACTTCCTGAAGGACAGATGAGGAGTTTCCTGTCGGGACTACCGGTTGATGAAAAGATAGGGAACAGGCGTCCGGTTGCGATAATGCTCAACAATTTAAAACCCGCACAGCCTATGAGCGGAGTAAGCTACGCAGATGTTGTGTACGAATATGTGGTTGAAGGCGGTATAACCAGGTTGATGGGCTTGTTTGAAAATTATGACGGACTTGAGAAGATAGGATCTGTCAGAAGCTGCCGTGAGTATTTTGTATATACCGCACTTGAATTTGATGCGATCTACTGTCATTTCGGTCAGGCTTCGTATGCTGTGGAGCTTCTCGATAAAGACTACGTGGATAATATAAACGGCCTTGGTCCGGCGGGAGATGTAACCTATTACAGAACCACCGACCGTCAGGCGCCCCACAACGTTTATACGAGTAAAAAAGGCATAGATGCCGGTATAGATATGCTCGGATACAGAAGAGAGCATTATGACGGCTATAAGGGCAAATTCAAGTTCTGCGACCTTGACAAGGAAGTTACTAACGAGGATGGCTACAGCGCCAAGCATATAGAACCCAAGTACAAGATCAACAAGCCATGGTTTGACTATAATGAGAAGACCGGCAAGTACGACAGATTCCAGTATGACGGACCGCAGATAGATGATCTGACGGGTGAGCAGTTGTCATATGATAACGTTATTCTCCAGTATAATTTCTGGGTGCAGCTTGATGACAAGGACTACCTTGCTTTTGACTGTCACCAGGGAGGAGCGATCCAGTACTGTACAAAGGGTAAATGTATTCCCGGAACGTGGAAGAGGGAGATCAACGAAGATAACTATGATATGTCCGCGATAAGATACTACGATATGGACGGTAACGAGATCGAGATCAATAACGGAAAGACATTTATTTGTGTCATACAAAATGATGAGGTCGAAAATGTAGTCGTTGAATAGAGAATTAATCCGGGGCCTTTTACAGGCCCTGATTTTTTACAGTATTAAAACATGATCACAGGGAAAATCATATGAAATACAGTAAGTATACGATAGAAACCGTTGTGCAGGCGGAAGATATAATTATAAGCATGCTCGATGACATGGGAGTAGAAGGCGCACAGATAGAGGATAAGATCCCTCTGTCGGAAGAAGAACTGGCGGGAATGTTTGTTGACATCGGGCCCGAAGAGACTGTTGATGACGGCAAAGCTTATATATCGTTTTATCTTGATGCGTCCGAAGATCATGAAGATATGATCCGTGATATCAAGGCGGAACTTGATGATATGAAATCTTATCTTAACGTCGGAAGCTGTCTGATGACATATTCCGAAACGGAAGATGAAGACTACATCAACAACTGGAAGAAATATTTCCATCAGTTTTACATAGATGATATTCTGTTTATTCCTTCGTGGGAAAAGCCGGTTTCCGAAGAGCATACCGGGTTGACGATACATATAGATCCGGGCACGGCATTCGGAACGGGTATGCACGAGACTACACAGTTATGCATTCGCGCACTCCGAAAGTATGTCACAGACGGGTGCAAAGTACTGGATGTGGGAACCGGAAGCGGTGTTCTATCCATACTTGCATTTAAGTTTGGTGCTTCGAAAATAACGGCTACCGATCTTGATATATGTGCTGAGGCGGCAACGGAGGACAATCTGGCAGCAAACGGTCTTGAAGATGCTGATTTTAAGCTTATTATCGGAAACCTTATCGATGATGAAAAAGTACAGGACGAAGTCGGCAGAGGATACGATATTGTTGTTGCCAACATTCTTGCGGAAGTGCTTATTCCGCTTATGCCGGCAGGCATCAGAGCCCTTAAGGACGGCGGGATCTATATAATGTCCGGAATAATAGATGACAAGGAAGAGGCCGTCTTAAACGCCTGCAAAGAAAACGGGCTTGAAGTACTCGAAGTAAACAGACAGGGCGAGTGGGTAAATGTCACGGCTGCGAAGCAGGCGTGACGCGGCGACATCGACGAAGTCGATGTTGGTTGCTGGTCGTAATAGAGAGTAAATAGCCACCAAGCGGGCGTGACGCGGCGACATCGACGAAGTCGATGT
>DEEW01000133.1:632-10785 GCA_002350465.1 Lachnospiraceae bacterium UBA2868 | reverse complement strand
GAGACTGTTGTCTGTCTTTCCAAGGGAGATGTCAAGAGTAAAAAGATCCGTGTGGAGTTCAGCCTTGAAGATATTGACACAGATGGATTCAAGAAGGGCGCAACCTATAATGCTATCAGGGATTGGATTAAAGCGAAGTACGGCTACCGGGTGACGAACTTGAACATCGCTCAAGTCAAGCAGAAACACGGAATCATAGAACGGGAGAATTATAATAAACCGAAGTCACCGGACAGTAAACAGCCTGGATGCCCGGAGGAAAAGGTGAAGGCTATTGAGGATGCCATGAGGCATTTTCAGATGATATGAACATAGTCATCCTGGCTTTTTTAACCATGAACTGATAAAGGTTTTTTTGTATATCAGGTTAGTATAGAATAATCCCTGAACGCGTCATTGCAGAATGAAGCCATTTCATCAATGGATTCAATCATACCTTCATCAAACCATACGATTATGATACGCTGAAAAGCAGCCTCTATAGCGAGATTCTTGTACCTGTTCATCCGGTTATTATTCGGATATAGTAAGTCAAAAACAGACTGGTTTTTGAAGAAATCTGCAAGAGTAATTTTTGCGTCCAAAATCGGTCTTATAAGATCAGCGTTGTCCTGCACTATTCTAAAGCACTCCTTGAACCACAGAAATGGATCATCTTTTAATTCCGGTCTGAGAAGCAGATTGTTTGAGGTTTCGGCGATTGCTTTACGGATGTCAACAAGAATATCTTCTTTTGTAGAGTAATTGCGGTAGAAGGCGGTTCTCGAGACACCGGATCGCGCAACAAGCTCCGTTATCGTAATCTTGTCCAAAGGTTTTTCTTTCATTAGCTGCATAAGGGCGGTTGTAAGACACTCCCGTGTCAGCTTGTTGGATTCTTCGTTATTTAAGCGAAGTACATTTTTCTCTTCAAGAATAGTTCTTTTCTCTTTCTTCATGATAGATAAATCCCTTTAAAAAACTGAATGCGACTTTACAGGAACACATCTTTTTGTCAAGTCCGGACAGATATCTGACAATCTGTTCAGTCCGTTTCGTGATCTATTGACTTTGTAACGATGCGACATTACACTTGTAACACCAAAACAAATATAACACCGAATCAGAAAATATGCAAGGAGGATTTGTATGGCAGGCGGATTGGACAGATTTTTTCATAATATAAACAGAAGAACAGCATCAAGGATAGTCAGCAGGACGATAGACAGCGTCAGGAATTCGGAAGATCGGAATCAGTCATATCTGAGTATTCTGAATTTTGCATCCCGGTATCTTAAAGAAGAACTGACATCGGATAATTATGAGCGGATAAAGGAAAGCATTCTCGATGAAGAGAATAAATATATAAATATCATCAATAATGTCATTGATGAAACAAATCCGGGGTATCTAAACAAAGTAATGCTGAACCTCGGGTATGAAGCTTTTTTGAACGGTACAAAGACTATACGTAAGAACAGGGTAAAGTATGGGTGTAACATCCCATGGCTGATTCTTTTTGATCCTACGGATGCCTGCAATATGCATTGCAAAGGCTGTTGGTCCGGTACATACGGTCATAAGGATATCTTAAGTTTCGATATCATGGATAAGATTGTAACAGAGGGAAATGAGCTTGGTGTGTATCTGTATATGATGACCGGCGGTGAACCTCTTGTGAGAAAGGATGATATCTTAAGACTTGCAGAAAAGCACTCGGACTCCTTCTTTGCTATTTACAGCAATTCAACACTTATAGACGAAGTGCTGTGCGAGAGGATCAAAGAGCTTGGCAATATCATTTTTCTTTTATCGGTTGAGGGATCAGAGGAGTCTAATGACGCGCGCCGCGGAGATGGACACTATAGCGCGGTAATGAGTGCGATGGATCTGTTTAAGAAAAACGGGATTCTATACGGCGTGAGCATATGCTATACGAGGGATAACATCGACAGTGTGACCAGTGATGATTTTATACATATGCTCGAGAATAAAGGTGCGCGGTTCGGTTTTTATTTCCATTATATGCCGACCGGCAAAAATGCGATCACTGAACTCCTTCCCACTCCGGATCAGCGTGCCTTTATGATCGAGCGTATTAGAGAGATCAGGAGATCAAAAGCGTATAGCTTCTATCCCATGGACTTTCAAAATGACGGACCTTATGTCGGAGGATGTATTGCTGGAGGACGCAATTATTTCCACATTAATGCCGCAGGAGATGCGGAACCCTGCGTGTTCATACATTATTCGAATGCCAATATACATGACAGCAGTATACTGGAAATCTTAAAAAGCCCGCTGTTCATGGCTTACCATGACAGGCAGCCTTTTAATGATAATCACTTGCGCCCGTGCCCGATGCTGGAGAATCCGGATGTCCTGAAAGAAATGGTGAGTACTACCGGAGCACACCAGACGAATAAAGAAAGTCCGGAGACGGCAGATGAATTGTGCGATAAGTGCTATGAATATGCGGCAAAATGGGCGCCTGTTGCGGACAGATTATGGTCAGATAAAAATCTATGAAGAAAGTGATGCGCTTCCTCCCGATCGTTGCGTGTCTGATATTTACGATCATAGCAGTTTGGAAGAGGGATGAATTGAGCGTTCAGAATATCAGCCGTCTTGTCACTGAAAATGTGGCATTGTCAGCATTGATCCTGCTTCTGCTATATGCATTGAAGAGCTTAAGCGTTGCGTTTCCCATAGCTGTACTCGAAGTGGTGGCCGGTATAGTGTTCCCGTTGCCGATCGCGCTGTTACTCAATCTCATTGGGATAGTTATTGTTCTGACCATTCCGTATCATATAGGTAGGCTTTCAGGGCATGATCTGGCAGATCAGATCATCGGACGAAATAAATGGCTGGAGCGGATAAGTGAATATCAATCGAAGAATGCCTTTTTTGTGTCTTTTCTCTTGAGGGTTATTGCAATTCTTCCCGGCGATATTGTAAGCATGTATCTGGGAGCCTCGGGAATACGATTTCCTCAATTTCTGACAGGATGTCTTTTGGGTGCACTGCCGAGAATGATAGCATACACAATAGCCGGAGACAGTATTATGACTCCAAATTCTCCCGCATTCATTATCTCTGTTTTGTTATCTGTTTTGCTGGCAGTGATCTCATTCGCAGTTCATTATCATTTGAACAGGCTTCATGATGAAGAATCGTAAGAAAAAAGGTGTTTTAGGATAAAACTCTTCCGGAGGGAAAAACCATATGGTTAATGACATTATAGACAGCAGTTTTGAATGGATATTTTGTAAGATAGTAAAATGTGAGTCCGAAGGATCAAATTGTGTAATCACATATAGCAGAAATATGGCGATAGAAAGTCTGCATTTTTCAGATGTGATATATTTTAATACCCCTGAAAAAACTATCGGACAGGAAATATACAAGCTTGAAATGCAGCCGGCCGGAAGTGGATATACACTATATCATATTGTTTATATGAAATCGGAAATGGCAGGCATTGTTATATTGGCAAAAGGTTATTTCTGTACGGAAGAATTTGTAGATACTCGAAATATCACGACCAGACAGGCATTACAGGATGCTTAACAGGAGAAATTCTATATGAATGATGACAGCAATATAATCGGTCCTAAGTTATCATATGAGCTCTTTCTCAGACAATACAGGATGAGCAAAGGAAATATCCGTGAGATATTTAAGGATATGAGTTTATCGGAATATCTTACCCTTTATACTGTTTTCGAGAATGCCGACAGGGAGTCATACGGGGGAAAGACATATCTGCAGGACCTTACGGATAAATTGCAGCTTACAATACGCCAATCATCCAAAATGGTCGGGGATTTAAGGGACAAGGGTCTGATCATATGGTCACATGACGGAAATGGACAGGACGGTACTTATGTTACGATAACAGATACCGGAAGGAAACTGATCGAGGAAAAAGACAGAGCTTTCCGGGATTTTACCGGACGTGTTACAGAACGTTTTGGTAAGGAAAACATGATAACTCTGCTGTGTCTTATGAAGGAACTTGAAACGATAATGAGCAGTGAGATAGAAGAATACCGTGGAGGCAGGACTGGCAATGATATCATTGAGTGAATATGCATCGGAAAAAGAAAAACTCTGCCGGGAAAATGATCATATCGCATCGCAGATATATGAAGAATATGGGGTTAACCGAGGCTTGCGCGATGAGAATGGCGTAGGTGTGCTCACCGGTCTTACGAATATTTCGAAGATAACATCATCGAAGATTATTGATGGACGGAAACAACCATGCGAGGGCGAATTATGGTACCGGGGATACCGGGTTGAAACACTAATAGATGAACTGGGTGATGACGGACTTGGATTTGAGAAGATAGCTTATCTTTTGCTGATCGGGTCCATGCCCGATGAAGGTGAATTACGGGAATTCAAAGAATGTGTGGGTAAAGTCCGGACACTTCCTACAAATTTCACAAGAGATGTCATCATGAAAGCACCTACAGATGATATTATGAATTCCATGACGAGGAGTATACTGACACTTGCGTCATACGATAAGCAGGCAAAGGATACGAGCGTCAGCAATTCATTGAGACAGTGCATACGGCTTATCAGTGAATTTCCTTTACTTGCAGTCTATGGTTATCATGCTTACAACCATTATGAAAACAATGGCAGTATGTATATTCATAAGGCAGATCAGGATATGTCAACGGCCGAAGTATTCATGAGCCTGCTACGTCCAGATCGAAAATATTCTCATCTTGAAGCAAAGGTACTTGATACCGCACTTATTCTTCATATGGAACATGGAGGAGGTAATAATTCGACATTTACCACAAGAGTGGTTACATCCTCCGGTTCAGATACATATTCCACAATGGCTGCGGCCATGTCTTCTTTGAAAGGTCCTAAGCACGGCGGAGCCAATATAAAGGTCATGGATATGATGAATGACATCCGCAATAATGTGAGGGATTTTTCTGACACCGAGGAGATCGGAAGATATCTTGAAAAAATAGTAGATAAGGAAACTTTTGACAAAAAAGGACTCATATATGGTATGGGACACGCTGTATATTCTTTGTCTGATCCACGAGAAAGGGTTTTCAAGCATTATGTTCAAAGGCTTGCAAAGGAAAAGGGACGCGACAATGACCTTCTTCTGTACGAAAATATAGAAAAAATCGCTCCGGAAGTAATTGCAAAGAAGCGTCACATATACAAGGGCGTGAGCCCGAATATTGATTTCTTCAGCGGCTTTGTCTATGACATGCTTGGCATACCGCAGGAACTATACACGGCACTTTTTGCCATAGCAAGAATAGTCGGATGGAGTGCTCACAGGATTGAGGAACTGATCTGTGCCGACAAGATAATACGACCGGCTTATATGAGTGTTATGGAAGAACAGGAGTAGGAGTAGTTTTTTGTGAGATCCACGAATTTCAGGCGGGCTGTTTTAAAGTGTGTAATATATGGAATCCTTATATTGATTCAGGTGTTGTGGCTTGTTGCGCTGATCATAACTGTGGAGAGAAAAGTTCCATGGTTTTCGACGGTTGTAACATATATAGCAGCGGCTGTCTCAATCTATATTTGTACAAGAAAACAGAATTCATCATTCCGGCTGGCATGGGTTATATTGATAAGTGCGTTTCCGATACTGGGTATTATTTTGTATTTGCTTAAGGGTACCCAGCATACTTCAAAGACCATGGAAGAGGTTTATAAAGAGAATGAAAGAAGATATTCCGGATATCTTCGCGGAAGTGATTTTGACTGCATTGAAATAGATGAAAAATGCTCTCATTTGCAATATTATCTGTCTGAATTCGGAAAGTATCCCGTATGGGACAATACGGAGACGGAATATATTCCGGATGCTTTCTGTGGATATAATATGCAGATCGAGGCTGCCAGAGAGGCAAGGCACTTTATCTTTTTAGAATATTTCGCCATTGAAGATGCCGAGTGTTTTGATGCTCTTAAAGGTGTCCTGAAGGAAAAATCAGCATGCGGAGTTGAGGTCAAAATAATATATGATGATGTCGGTTCGATCGCATTTATAGATAGAGACTTTATATCAGAGATGGAACAGAGCGGGATAGAATGCAGGATATTTAACCCCATAGCTCCTTTTTTCAAGGTTTTCATGAATAACAGAGATCATCGGAAGATCATGATAGTTGATGGTGTGGTCGGTTTCACCGGGGGATATAACATTGCGCGTGAATACTTCCATATGTCAGAGCCATACGGATTCTGGAAGGATACAGGAGTCATGGTAAAAGGGGATGCGGTTAAAAGCCTGACCGCTGTTTTTTTGACTATGTGGGATTCACTTGGAGAAAGGGTTTCCGCTCCCGATAAGTATTTCGAACAATATCTGAAATGTAATGACATCTCAGGCTGCTATGTACAACCGTATGCAGATGATCCTCTGGATGATGAAAGAGTCGGATATGAAGTCTATATGAATATATTAAGAGAGGCAAGAGATTATGTATATTTCAGTACGCCTTATCTCATTATATCCGATGAAATGAAAGAGGAGATAGTTTCCGCTGTGAAGAGGGGAATTGATGTAAGGATAGTAATACCCGGAATACCGGATAAGAAAAGCGTGTATCACGTGAGTATGGACTTCGCAAGAGAACTTATGAGACAGGGAGTCAAGGTGTACAGGTATATTCCGGGCTTCAATCATGCGAAAATGTGTGTTTCCGATGACAGCGTCGCAGTTGTTTCCACAGTAAACCTTGATTACAGAAGCCTGTATCATCATTATGAATGCGGAGTGGCCATCTATGATGACCGGACAGTTATGTTGGTCTGCGCAGATCTTCGGGAAATGTTCTGTGACTCGGAACAGATCACAAACTGTGAAACGGGGAAAGAAACGCTTTTGAAGAAAATGTTTGATCTGCTATTGAGGATGTTTGCACCCTTGCTATGAACAGTCGGATTATCACGGATGGAGTGTTTCGGAGAGAACACGGACCAGTTCATCTACAGTCTTGGGATTGTCTTCGGACATGTAGATAATGGCAGCATTGTAAATCGCGCCCATATATATGTACAGCTTGTATCTTGTCTCAGATGAGGCAGGCATATTCCCTGCAATGGATTCGTGGAAGAGATTTAATTCATTAAGAAGCATCGTTCCGTAACCTGAATGGTACAGGTTGAGGACATAAGAACGGTTTCTGATGAAGTACTCAATAACTCTCTTCAGATGATGTGTGCTGTAAACATCCGAAAGATCGTAGTCAGCCGTTTCGCGGAATTCCTCAAGGATATCACGCACCAGCGTTATAAGCACATCTTCTTTTGAACTGTAGTTTCTGTAAAATGAAACTCTTGCCACACCGGAGGTTTTTATTATTTCCGTAATGGTGATCTCAGAAAGCGGTCTGCTTTCCATCATTTGAAACAGGGAGTCGGTGATAGCTTTTTTGACACGTAGATTTGCTTCTTTTCTTTTATCCATCGTTTGCTTCTATCCATAAACAATGTGAAACAATAAGCCGTGTTTTGGCACAGGTCGTTGTATTGCGAGTGATCACATGACATGATACACTTGTTTCACATTGTAAATATTGATGTCCTTCTTGTCAAATGCATAATACCCGGAAACTGATTGATTGTAGAACAGGAGGAAGAATAAAGAAGACATGGCTGTAAATACATGTGTAAAAAATCGTATAGATTCGCTGGCAAAGGTGATTCGTATCGTAACTGTCCCACCGGTTATGATACTGGCGCTCCTTATCACTCTTTATTCCTTGGGAAAAGAAATATTTGCAGGAAAGACGGATATGATCGTTGCTGTAGTCGGGCTCGTGATTTTACCGCTTGCCGCGTATCCGGTTCACAGATTTATTCCTGAGTTGCATGACGGAGGAAGAGAGAAACAGCGAAAACTTGCCTTTATATTCAGCCTGGCAGGTTATGTATTGTGTTTTGTTTATGCGTTCTTTTACGGAACGGTCAGAATAAAGCAGATTTTTCTTACATACTTCACCACCGTAGTAATCCTCACCATATTTAACAGATTATTCGGGATAAGAGCCAGCGGTCATACAGCCAGTTCCATTTCCCCATGTGTTTTTGTGTTTTCTTTCGGGTATGTATTTGCCGGAATCCTCTTCGCAATCCTTTTTTGTATGAGCGTGTGGGCATCACTTTATCTGAAACGGCATAAGGCTGTGGATGTAGCGATGGGAGTAACATCTTTTGTCATTGCATTTGTGCTGGCATATGTATATACAGGATATTTGATATGAGGAGACTTTATGAACGATTATGTAATAACCTGCTGCTCGACAGCGGATCTGTCAAAGGAATACTTCCTAAACAGAGATATTAAAGTTGTGTATTTTCATTTTGAACTTGACGGTACCAACTACCTTGATGATTGCGGAGAGAGTATTCCACCGGAATTGCTTTTTGAAAAAATGAATAATGGCGCGGATACGAAGACTTCACAGGTTTCGGTAGGTGAATATATCGATTTCTGGACAGAATTTCTGGATGCGGGTATGGATATTTTACATATATCTCTTTCTTCCGGCCTTTCCGGTTCATATAATTCAGCTGTAGTTGCAAAGAATTTCCTTTCGGATAAATATCCGGATCGAAAGGTATATGTGGTGGATTCGCTGGGAGCATCCAGCGGTTACGGACTCATAATGGATACTCTTGCGGATATGCGTGATGACGGAAAAGGTGTCGATGAACTTCATGACTGGATAGAAGAAAATAAACTGAGAATGCATCACTGGTTCTACTCTACAGACCTGTCCTTTTATATCCGTGGAGGAAGGATATCTAAGCCTGCGGGAATGTTTGGACAGCTGCTTTCAATATGTCCGCTCCTCAATATGGACAATAAGGGACATCTGATGCCAAGAGAGAAAGTACGCGGTAAAACAAAGATCATGAAGCGGGCACTCGACATGATGGAGATGCATGCCGATGGAGGAAGGGCTTATTCCGGAAAATGCTTTATGTGTCATTCGATGTGTATGGACGAAGCGAGGGAATTGGCAGATATGATAATGGAGCACTTCCCTGACCTTGATGGACAGGTTATGATATATCCCATAGGAGCGACGATCGGCAGTCATACCGGACCCGGCACGATATCAATTTTCTTTTGGGGTGATATCAGAAATGATTAAACTTATTCTTAAGGTATCGGGAAAAGGCGGATGATATGAAAACTGCGATCATTACAGACAGTAACAGCGGTATATCCGAACAGGAAGCGGGACGGCTTGGAATATATGTTGTTCCAATGCCTGTGATTATCAACAATACGATTCTTTTTGAGAATAAGAACATTTTAGCGGAGCATTTTTTTGATTCGATCAAAAGGGGAGACAGAGTAACAACATCACAACCTTCACTGGCGGACATAATGCAAATGTGGGAAAATCTGTTGGACGAGTATGAGGAACTTGTCTACATTCCTATGTCGAGTGGATTGAGCAGTTCGTGTATGACTGCAAAAGGAATTGCAAATGAGTACGATGGTCGTGTATATGTAGCTGATAATCACAGAATATCCGTTACGCTCAAACAATCCGTATTGTATGCTAAACGGCTTGCAGATAAAGATGTAAGGGGTTCAGAAATTGTGAGTGCTCTTGAAAGAGAGGCTTATGATTCTTCTATATATCTTGCAGTTGATTCATTGGAACATCTCCAGCGCGGAGGAAGAATCAATCCGGCAGCCAGAATGATCGGAGCAGCATTAAGTATAAAACCGATACTCGCAATCTACGGAAACCGACTTGAACCATATGCAAATGTAAGAGGAGGTTATATAAAATGCCTTGCAAGGATGACTGCAGCTCTAAAAGAATTCGTTAATAAATCCATGGATCATCAATCGGAGAAGACGTTTTATATAGGTCTGGCAGGTGCCGGAATAGAAGATTCTGTGCGTGACAAGTGTATGCAGATAATTCAATACGAGTTCNNGTTACATATTATGATCCACTGCCTTTAAGTATCTGCGCGCATACAGGTCCCGGCGCAATTGGGATCGGCATGTCTGTAGGGGAGTAATCCGCTTATAAAAAACAGCTATATATTAGGATGATCCGTATCACTTTTGATAGATTTTATCTAATATTTTCTGACGTTCAGGGTTAGTGTGGTTGTTTTTCAGTATATTAAGATATTG
>DEEW01000133.1:0-489 GCA_002350465.1 Lachnospiraceae bacterium UBA2868 | reverse complement strand
TCATAAGCTTTTCATTATCCGAAGGAAGCATCGGGAGAGTTTCTCCGGGTTCGTAAGGATTATCCTTGCATATCGAGTTGATCGGTATGTTAAGGATGTGAGATATTTTCAGTGCCGTGTCGAATCTTACCGCGGTATCTCTCTGAATAATTGAGTAAAGTGTAGTCGGCGCAATGCCGACTTTTTTTGCGAGCTCTTTTACGGTCATTCCTTTTTCATCAAGTATATTCTTAAGATTCTGTCCATATCCCATGATAGGTACCTGCCTTTCGATGACAGCATAACATTTTTCTTTGTGATACGCAATCCGTGATTTATGGAAAATTATAAAAATTTCGTATTGACATATTACGAAAAGCGTATTATTATCAAAAATGCACGTAGTACGAAATGAGTATCGACGCGACAAAGAGCACGAAAACGAGAAAGGAGGAGCCGGATATGTATCTGCTGATCAGAAAAGGCGGGATCGGCGAACGGGCAGAGCCC
>DEEW01000169.1:9840-12398 GCA_002350465.1 Lachnospiraceae bacterium UBA2868 | reverse complement strand
AATGGCGTGGCTCTCAAGAAAAGAGGGAATGAGAACATGAATCCCGACAGACCGGAGCGAGTCGATCGCACACTTATTCATAACGGTGCCATAGTAGACATATATCAGGATAAGATGCAGCTTCCCGACGGAAGCTTTGAGAACTTTGATTTTATCAAGCATAAAGGGGCTGCCGCGGTAGTTCCCGTGCTTGATGACGGCAGAATCATAATGGTTCGCCAGTACAGGAATGCCATTGATTCATATACACTTGAGATCCCGGCAGGAGGTCTTAACGGTGCAGATGAGCCGACAAAGGTTGCCGCTCACCGTGAGCTTGAAGAGGAGACCGGCTATTATGCCGAGATGGAGGATGTGGAATTCCTTCTGAGCCTTTATACGACAGTGGCCTTTTGCAATGAGAAGATAGATATCTATGTGGCACATAACCTTCGCAAGACCGCACAGCATCTTGATGATGATGAGTTCATTGATGTGGAAGTTTACACGCCGGATGAGCTAAAATCCCTTATCCTTGAGGGAAAGATCGTGGATGCGAAGACGATTGCCGGACTTAGTACTTATTTATTAAAGATGTCCCCCGCCGATTAAAAATTTTATGTAAGGCATTTATTGTAAACTTTTTATTGTAAACTTTTCACAATATCTTGTTAGGTTCAAAATCGCTGTTTACGATATATTGTGTCAAGTACAAAAAAGTGCTACAAATGCGATAAAATCAAGGAATTTTAATGTTGATTTTATAAAAAAATCTGCTTATAATAAAACCCGTAGCGCAAACTCTGGGGAGTTGTTTGTGCCGCAGTAAAGGCAGATTATTTTTATGGAACAAGCTATTCAAGGATTCATAACTTATTTACATAACGTCAAGAAAAAATCCCTGAACACGGAATTATCATATAGGAGAGACTTAAGCAAGATGCAGGACTATTTCAGTACTGTAGGAATTACCGAGCTTAAGGATGTCACCGAGGATGCTCTTGCAAAATATGTTGAGCATTTAAATGAGAGCGGATTTGCCGCTGCAACGGTATCAAGATCCGTAGCAAGCGCAAAGGCGTTCTTCCATTATTGCGCAAACGAAGGTCTTGTGGACAAGGATCCCACCGGAGTGCTTAAGGCGCCCAAGATCGAGAAGAAGATGCCCGAGATACTGACTATGGACGAGGTAACGAGGCTTCTCGAACAGCCGAAGGGTGACAGCCCGAAGGAGATCAGGGACAAGGCGATGCTGGAACTTTTGTATGCTACGGGAATCAGGGTTTCAGAACTTATGAATCTGGAGATTTCCGATGTGAATATGCAGATGTCATACATTACCTGCAAGGATGGCTCCAAAGAGCGTGTTATTCCTTTCGGAAGAGAGGCAAGGCATGCACTTACACGATATCTGGACGAGGGAAGAGCGGCAATGGTTGAGGACCAGTCTTCCAAAATACTGTTTGCGAACTGCTCCGGACAGAAGATGAGCCGCCAGGGATTCTGGAAACTGATCAAGTACTATGCCAAGAAGGCCAAGATAACCGCGGATATAACACCTCATACGCTGCGCCATTCATTTGCGGCACACCTTGTGGAAAACGGTGCGGATCTTAGGGCGGTTCAGGAAATGCTGGGACATTCGGATATTTCCACGACTCAGATATATGCAACAATGAATCATAACAAGATAAGAGAAGTATATGCTAAAGCTCATCCGAGAGGATAGAATTTGGGACTGCGGCCTGTAAATACAGCGTGATACTTAAATCCGCAGTCAAGAAGCAGAGCTTCGGCCTTGTCAAAATCACATGCCACATGTCCCGACAGGTGAGCATCGCTTCCTATCGTAACAATTTCGCCGCCAAGTTCTTTGTAACGTTTTACTATATCGCGGCAGGGATTGGGCTCTCCCAGACCCTTACGGTAGCCGGCTGAGTTCACTTCAAGGGCAATTCCTTTGTCGACAATGATTTTTAATATAGGATCGATGTAATCGGAGTATTTCTTATAGGAATACTCCTTATTTTTGTTCGGACCGTATCTTACCACATAGTCCATGTGACCTATTGCATCAAAATCCGAGAAAGCCTTAAGGCAGGCAAGAGATTCGATAAAGTATTCTCTGTATGCCTCTTCCTCGCTTCTTCCTTCAAAATATTCGGGATAATATGGATCAACGTTCTTGGGATTGTGTACCGAACCGATTATAAAATCAAAAGGATATTGGTTTACATAATCTGCGTACCAGTCGGCAAGCCATGGAAGAAGGCCAAGTTCAACACCCCACAGCAGTGTGATTTTCTCCCTGTATTTATCACGAAGTTCCAGATATCTGTTTCTGTATGCCTCGCAATCAAGGATAAACTGCCCCTCTATCGGATAGTCCTTGTCCATATGCTCGGTAAAGCACATTATATCAAGACCGCGATCAATCCCGGCCTGTATCACATTTTCCATTTCCTCATCACAATCGCTTGAGAAGGATGTATGTAAATGTATGTCTGCTCGTATCATTATTGTTCTCCTGATTTACTCCGCTCAGACGCCGCTCAGGCCCTCGCCGGGTGGCATCTCGC
>DEEW01000169.1:9506-9832 GCA_002350465.1 Lachnospiraceae bacterium UBA2868 | reverse complement strand
CTGTCACGATCACAGATCGTGACATATTATAGCATCTTTATCATTTTAATCAAAATTTAATAAAATACCCCTTGACACATAATACTATGCGACGTATAGTATTACATGACATAGGGTATTAAAGCCGTTTTCAAATGGCATGACTTTTATAAAGAAGGAGGAGAAAGATCGGATGGAATCACAGTTCAGACGCGGAATACTGGATGCGTGTGTGTTGGCGGTTCTTGAGAGAGGAGAGTCATACGGTTATCAGATGGTCAAGGATATCAACGAATTCATCCCGATAACAGAGTCGACTCTGTACCCGATCCTGAAGAGGCTTGAGG
>DEEW01000169.1:0-9438 GCA_002350465.1 Lachnospiraceae bacterium UBA2868 | reverse complement strand
CGCAAGTATTACAGGATCACAGACAAAGGACGCGATCACATAACGCAGTTGCTAAAAGAGTGGGAAGAGATAGTCAGGATTTATCAATATATCATGGAAGCGAGGGAGGCAGACAATGCTTAGAGACGAGTACTTGAGCAATCTTAAAGATAAACTTGCCGCAAACAATATACCGGGAATAGACAGTATGATCGATTTTTACGATGAGGCGATATCCGATCGTATTGAAGACGGGATGAGCGAGGAAGATGCCGTAGCCGCAATGGAAGATGCTGATGAGGTTGTAAAGTCGGCGCTTCTAGACAAGCCGATAGCGGCGCTCATGATGGAAAGTGCCAGAAAGAAGCATCAGGAGGCTAATGAGAAGGGACATGGTGCTTTATTCGTTGTTCTTGCGATAGTAGGTTTCCCCATCTGGTTTCCGCTTCTTGTGGCATTCTTCGCAATACTTTTTTCAATCTATATCGCCATGTGGGCGATCGTTGTATCCATATACGCGGTTGAACTGGCATTTGCGATTACGGCTGTGGCATCGTTCTTTGCCTGCTTCACATTCCTGATGGGACAGATACCCTTTGCAACCGCCATAGCACTTTTGGGATGTGCCTTTATTTTTGCGGGACTTGCGATCCTTTTGTGGAAGCCGGTTGTTATTATTACGAAGTGGATGATAAAGATCATCAAGGAAGTGTTCAGATCCATCAAGAAAATATTTGTTAAATAAGCGGATTCCAAATAACACGAAGAGGAGATAGAAAATCATGAGCAAAATCACTAAGACAGCACTTATTTCAATAGGAGCCGGAATCCTTTTGTGCCTGCTTGCCTACATGCTTGTGGGAGGGGTATGGACAGGATTTAATTCAAAAGGTAACGAATATATCGAAGAGAGTTACGAGAGCGGGACGGATATCAAAGAACTTGTGATAGATGAGAGTTCAAACAGCATAATCATGCAGTCGGAAGATACGGATAAGATCACTATCGAGTATTATGACAATCCGGATTCGTCCATGTACATGATAGAAGAGAAGGACGGAAAGCTTAGGTTTAAGCGTAATGACAGGAAGTTTTTTAAACTGATAAATATTGATTTTACCGAAAGAAATATAGTTGTAACAGTTCCGTCAGATTATAAGGGCGATATGAGTGTTGAAATGACCAGCGGAAGCCTTAAGGCGGATGATATCACGGCGGATGATTTAAAACTCGACTGTACAAGCGGCAGCATCAAACTGAATAATGTTAAGGCCGAAGGGGATATTGATATCGATTGTACATCCGGCTCCATCAAGTTTGAAAACTTGGCATCCGGAGGGGATATAGAGATTGATTGTACCAGCGGCGGCGTTAAGGGAACTATAGACGGAGCAAAGAGTGACTATACTATCAGAAGCGAGACTACAGCCGGTTCAAGTAATCTTTCCAATACGGACGGCGGCAGGAAGAAGCTTGACGTTGAGACTACAGCGGGCTCCATCGATATCGAGTTTACCAAATGATTTTCATTTAATGTGATTTTAATGAACAATTAATTAAAACTGCCTTGTAGCGCAGCTCCTTGAAGCTTAATGTATAACACGTTACAGGGAATGCAGGTTATAGAGATCAAAGTCTCAATAAAAAGGAAAAGTACAATGAATTTCATCAAACACAAGAAGATCATAATCGGAACATGCATAGGAGTTGCGGCTGCGGTTGGAGGCCTGTCAGTCACTGCATCGGCCGGGACGGCGATCAGGACGGCACAGGTTGCGAAGGGCCAGCTTGACTGTGAGCTTGAACTTAACGGGAATGTCGAGAGCCTTACGGAAAAATCATACTATTCCGAAGTAGACGGACGCATAGGAAGTGTAAACGTCAAGGAAGGCGATTTTGTAAGGAAGGGAGATATGCTTGTTACCTTTGATAACGAGGACCTTGAAGTTGCCCGTATGCTTGCCGAACTAAATGCCGCAGCCACCCAGGGAGGATATGATGGCTCGAAGCAGTCCGGCGGACGGGTGGCATCACTTCTTGGTGAAGCGAAGAACTCCATCGCAGAACTTGACCAGCAGATAGAGACCACGGAAGCAGTCATCATAATGACCAATCAGGCTCTTGATGACAGACGGTCGGAACTCTCGGCAAGAGGTGCACAGCTGCAGTCGGAGCTTGCCGGATGTTTCGTCGAAGAGGGCGATGATCCGGACGATGTGGCAAGGTCAAGAGCTAATATAGAGAAGGAAATAGCAAAGAATTCCCATGACCAGCAGTATGATCCGGAGATAATAAAAAAGCAGGATGAACTTCAGTTCCTTAATTACCTGATGGCAACCTACAAGGAAAAGAAATCTGTTATGGAAAGCCAGAAGGCGGCAACACAGTTGAATGTACAGACCCAGGGAGACAAGGACAGACTTGAGGCTCAAAAGGCTGCGGATGACCTTGTCAGTGAGAATAAGCTCAAGGACCTTGAGGCTGCATCGGAGGGCATAAGAGCCGAATTTGACGGAGTGGTTACAAAGCTTAACGTAACAGAAGGCGGCAGTGTCGCAAAGGGCAGCGAGCTTGTTAAGATGGAGTCGATTGACGATATAGCGGTTGTATGCCACGTAAATAAGTACGACATCATCAATATCGAAGAAGGACAGAAGGCAAGCGCACACATCAAGAACAAGGATTATGACTGTGTAGTATCGAGGATAGAGAAGAAAACAAGCGATGACGGAGCAGCAGGCGGCATCAGAGTGGAGCTTAAGGTATTGTCGCCGGATGATTCAATAATACTCGGTATCGAGGCCAAGACGAAGGTCTGCACGGCAATGCTTGCATACACCCTTACAGTACCGCTGGATGCGCTATACTCCGACGATGAATCCGACTATGTATTTGTTGTAAAGGAAGGAAAAGTCGAGAGGCGTAATGTGGTTATAGGAGCAAGCAACGAAGAAAGTGCGGAAGTAATCGAAGGTCTTGCCGAGGGCGAGATCGTCGGATGGGATGAGACGACGGAACTGACGGATGGGCAGAAGGTTAAAGTACAGTGAAGAAGAGAATAATACACACACAGGATCTGTGTAAATCCTTTACATCCGGGAATGTGGAGCAGCAGGTATTAAAAAATCTTAACCTTGAGATCTACAAGGGTGATTTTACCGTGATAATGGGCAACTCGGGTTCGGGAAAAAGCACGCTGTTGTATGCCCTCTCCGGCATGGACACACCGAGCATGGGAGCAATCACATACGAGACGGGCGACGAGGAGACTACAAGAATTACGGGATTTAATAATGACCAGCTTGCAAGGTTTCGAAGGGATCATGTGGGGTTTGTATTCCAGCAGAACTATCTGAACGACAGCATGAGTGCCCTTGATAACGTTATGGTCGTAGGACTCTTAAAAAACAGTAACAGAAGAGAGCTTGCCAGGAAGGCAAAGGAGTTGCTGCACCGCGTTGAAATAGAAGAGGAAGACTGCGGCAAGTTTCCGACGCAGATGTCAGGAGGTATGCAGCAGAGAGTTGCGGTTGTAAGAGGCGTTATCAACTCCCCTGAGGTTCTGTTTGCTGATGAGCCGACGGGAGCACTTAATTCGCAAAATACCGAAAATGTACTTAATATACTCTCAGATCTTAACAGGGAAGGGCAGAGTATTGTTATGGTCACACATACAATGGCCGCAGCGGAGAGAGGAAACCGCATAATCTATCTTGCGGACGGAGTTATATCCGATGAGATAGAACTTGGCCCGTATGCCGGCAATTACAAGGATGAGAGCAATCCCGACATACAAAAGGCCAAAGATCGCCACAATGATCTGAAATCATTTCTCCAGGATATGGGGTGGTAGGATGTACCGCTATTTTTTTCTCGCAAAGAACAATATTAGAAAACAAAAGGGAGATATGATAACCTTTTTTATTCTCACCTTATTTGCGTCGGCATTGATTTTTATCAGCCTCTCATTCCTTGTGGGAACGGGCAAAGTGGTTGATACGAACATGAAGCAGATAAACGCCGCGGATATACTCGTTCTTATTTCTGCGGATGAGCGAGCCGAGGGAAAGCTGTCCGAGATAATAAAGGGAAATAATGATTTTACGGGATTCGAATCGACAAAGTACCTGGATACATACGCAAAATACAGGCGCAAGGGCGAGAAGGTTTGGACAGAGTATTCCTTTAATATTGCATCTTACGAGGATGAACGTAAGATACAGACGATGTCGAGCCCGGCAGCCAAACATCACGGCAATCAGGTTATAATTCCGGTATCTCTTTCTACGACATATCATATAGGTGACGTGCTTGAGCTGAAGATTGGAGACAATGAGTACCGGCTGAAGGTTGCGGGATATAACGAGGACAACATTTACTGTTCCCCCATGAATATGGGTACGTATCTCATCTTTGTTTCGGAGAAAATGTACAATACACTCGAATTTGAAAATCCCACCAAGGCATTTTCATGTAAGCTTGTCAAGACGAATCTGTCTAAGAGTGCTTCTTCTTTCGGAAAGAGCGGAAATGATTATTGTGATGATCTGTTTAATGAGTTCAATGACTGGTATATTGGATATTGCAGACAGCATCCGGATTACGGACTTACGTCCATGAATTTTTTGCCGGCGGATCTTATGAAGACGGCATCCCTCATCCTTCCGCTGATATTTATAGCGATAGTACTCGTATTTGCGGTCATAATGCTTGTTATAGCGATGGTCATAATACACTTTTCGGTTAAAAACTTCATCATGCTCAACATGAAGAATACAGGCATTATGGAAGCTTCGGGTTATACAGTCCGTGAACTTGTGGCTGTGCTTCTTGTCCAGCTTCTGCTCGTTTCGGGATTGGGATGTATAGCCGGGATCGCAGCAGGCGCGCTCATTCTGGATCCTGCAGGTGCGATAATACTTGCAACGCTGGGCCTTTCATGGAATCAGAGCATTGACATGAAGATGGCGGTTTTCGTGTTTGCGGGGATTTGTGCGGTTGTTTCGGCAGTTACCCTTGTTTTGGGACGTGAATACTCCAAAACTTCGGTGCTGTCGGCACTTCACGGTGGAAACAGCGTGACAAAGAGAAAGAAAAACCTGTTCTCATTTGAACATACTGTGCTTCCGATAAGTGTAACCCTTGCCTGCAAGGATACTTTCGGGAAGTTTTCAAGTAAGATCGGAACTATATTTATTATGGCGATACTATCCATATCCACCATTGTGGGCTTCGGTATGGTTGATTCATACGCAAGAGATGATGCGGGACTTCTCGCACTTGCCGGTATGTTTGACTGCGATGCGGTACTTGACGGGTCTGAGACGATGATGAAGAGTGTTGAAGGAATGAGTACGGTTCAGTCTGTTTACGGGGATATATGGTATGCGTTCAATTATTCAATCGGAAAGAGGGTTGCCAGCATATCCACAAGAGCCTTCACTGACACGTCAAATATCAGGGGCGGAAGTATACTTGAAGGCGGCTGGCCGCAAAAGGAAAATGAGATAATGCTTGCAAGCGCTGCCGCAGATACGCTGAATGCAAAACTCGGTGATCATGTCACCATCAAAAACAGCGGTAAAGAAGAAAGCTACAGGGTATGCGGAATATGCCAGACAATGAACAATATGGGAATGATGGCATATATGACTACATCCGGATACGAACGCGTGTCACCGCCGGCAAGTGAATACAGCATATGGGTAAACCTTAAGAGTGGAAAATCATTTGCCGATTTTAAGGCGGAATTTGAAGATATGTATCCGGACGTGGAAGTGACCGACTACAGAGAGGCGGCAAAGGGAACAACCGGAGTCGTATCTGCGGGGATGAAAGCAGTTGCGGTATTTATCGCATCCCTAACGGTACTGATAGTTGCATTTGTGGAATCTCTCATCGTGCGCGCACAGATCACAAAAGAGTGGAGAAATCTTGGCGTATCAAAGGCTCTCGGGTTTACTTCGTCCGATCTTATCCGCCAGGTTATGATGAGTAATCTTCCGGCCATAGTGATAGGAGTTGTCATAGGCCTTGTTGCCTCTCCCGCTTCAGGGGCAAGTCTCATGAAATCGGCATTTGCCATATTCGGATTCAGAAAGGCTGTATTTACGGTGCTTCCGGCATCCTATGTAATGACCGCAGCCATTATAATCGGAATAGCCATGGCAACTGCCGCATTTCTCGGCCGCCGGATAAAGGCTCTTGAACCGGTGAAGATGATCACTGAGGAATGATAGTAGAAAGTTTTTTTTGATTGTTAACCGCATATCATTGTAATATAATACTCTGTATCAATACAATATGGAGGGAAAATCAATGAACGAGGTTCTTGAGTCTTTTATCAAAACGATTCCGGTTATTAAAGATGCCTTTGGGATGGACATAATGATGAGCATCACGGATGGTAACGAGTTTCTTGCATATTGGCCGGGATACAAAATGGTTGCCGATATCCATGTAGGGGATAAACTGTCTCATGATGACCCCATGTGGACTTCATTTACAACCGGTAATAAACTTGAGCAGGTGTGTCCGGCCGATGTATACGGGTTCGCTTTTAAGGCTATAACCATCGCCATAAAAGATGGCAATGAAATAGTAGGAACCATGGGAATAGCGATCAGTCTTGAGACGGAAACATTCACGAATGAGGCATCCGAGCGCCTTCTCGGATATGTTGAAAAGGTACAGGATGAGATCAACAAGTCAAGAGACTACAGTGAGTCCATACAGAACAACAATGTTGCCATCAATCAGGCTACTGAGAGCATTCTGCAGAATGCTGCAGACGTTAAGGACTTTGCAAATGCCATACAGCAGATATCCAACAAGACAAATATGCTCTCCCTCAATGCATCAATAGAAGCGGCAAGGACAGGCGAGGCAGGAAAAGGCTTTGCTGTTGTGGCTAATGAGATGAATAGACTTGCCAATGATATCAAGGAGTCTTCGGGAAAGATACTTGATATAATAGATCAGTTTATTTCTGACATAAATTCTATGAAGTATAATCTGGAGCATCAGGAGCAGTCCCATAACGGACAGCTCGAAATTACGGAGTCATTATACAAGGACATTGAGAATGTTGAGATGACCGTAAAACAGGTTATAGAGAAGATCAATTCATAGAATGAGCTTTTAATATATCAAAGACCATGACCGGTTTTGTCTGCGACAGATTGGAGCATGGTCTTTTTTAGTGCGATTTTTCGCACCCTTTATAGGCATATCAAAATGATATACCCCCTTGCGAAAAAGCGGTATTTCCTAAATCGCTCCAAATCGTGATAGCATTAACTAAATGGGGTGAGTGTATGGCAATGTCGTATGAATACTACAAAATCTTCTACTATGTCGGAAAGTGCCGCAGCATCAGCGGAGCTGCCAAGGAGCTAAATAACAGTCAGCCCAATATTTCCCGTGCAATGAAAAATCTTGAAAGCGAGTTGGGATGCCGTCTGCTTGAGAGAACGCATACAGGTGTTAATCTTACCGAAGACGGAGAAATACTGTTCAAGCATATAGAATTTGCGGAAAAGCACTTTGAAACTGCAAGGGCTGCCCTTGAGAACAGAAGGCATCCGCAAAAGAGAAAACTGTTTCTGGGATTTTCCATAGGTATTTCCGAAATACTGTTGTTTAATGCTATTTTGCCTTTGGTTGCTAATTTTATGGAAAAGCATAATGACGTCAGCATTCGCATAATAAATGATTCCACCCTTGACCTGATCACCGGCGTAGAGGAAGGGGTGATCGATCTGGCGGTCATAACCGACAGCGGAGCCGGAACAGAACGAGGGAAAGAGTGGATCTCATTTAGGGATATTCTTATCGCAGGAGGAACGTACAAGGATCTTAAAGACAAGAAACTGTCCCTGGCTGATCTGACCAAGTATCCCATTATCTGTCCGCGGCCCGGTACGGAAACCTTCAGATTTTATTATTCATTCTTTAGTTCGGAAGGGTTGCTTTTTGAGCCGGATATAGAAACCGCATCAGCCGATCAGGTGCTCCATTTCGTGGAAAATGGTATGGGTCTGGGATTTGTGGCAGACGGGATAGCTTATAAAGCAATCAGGAACGGAAGCGTGGTTAAGGTGGATATTCAGGAGGAAATACCCAGAAGAAGAGTCAGTATTATGCATAATCATAACAGGAATCTTTCGCAAGAGATAGAAGAACTTGAAAACATGCTGCTTGATGTACCGTCGGATCGTCGGATAAACTGAAAAAGAAAAAGAGAAGGAGTAGGAAAATGAACAGAAAAAAAGGCATTTCAATCTACCTGATGCAGATCTTAATTGCTCTCGTCCCGCTTGCCATCGGTGCGGTTGTACTTACGGTCATGGCTGTTATTCAACTTAATTCGAACATGGAAGAGGGCGCTTATGAACGTCTTGAAGTTGCTGCGATAGGTGCGGCTAACTATTTTGAGTATGATATACAAAACGGGATCATAGCACAGGATGATGACAGCTTTAAGTATGTTGACAGCTTCAAGGAAAATGAAGTAGATATAACGATTTTCCAGAATGATGTCAGATTTATCACTTCCATCAGGAATGCTGACGGAAGCAGAAATATAGGAACTAAGTCAGCACCTGAAATATGGAGCCAGTGTCAGGCGGGTCAGATTGTGGAAAAGGATAACGTCGATATAGGAGGCAATAAGTACTATGTGTTCTATATGCCTATTTATGATCAAAACGGCAAGGTCTGGGGAATGTCATTCGCAGGTGAGCCCATGGCAACAGTCAAGGCAGCCGAGAATAAAGCGATAACAACCAATGTAATCATAGCTTTGATAATTTTAGCGTTATTTACCGTTATTTCTTTCGTGATAGCAAAACTTGTAGCAACCCCGATAAGGACACTGGCGGATGTTTCGGGAGAACTTGCAAAGGGAAAACTTGATGTGGATCTTGATGCAAAGAGTCATGTGAGCGAGATATCATCCCTGATAGATTCCACCGGCAACCTTCAGTCGGCACTTATGAATTCCATAGGACTTGTCAAATCCTCGGCAGGCAGCCTTAGCGGAGCGGTTGTTGAGGTTGATGATAAGACCGGAAATAATGTTGAAAGTGTCAGCCAGATAAATATGGCTATAAATGAAGTTGCCGAGACTTCGCAGTCGGTTGCCCAGTCGGCGCAGGATATGGCCGAGAAGGCAGTTGAACTCGGTAATGATATAGAAAACCTGAATCAAAACATCAGCGTGCTGAAGAAAGCTTCTGATGAGATCATGGTTGCAAACAATGAGGCTTCCGAGTATATGAACACAGTACTTCGTTCGAGCAATGAAAGTGTTACCGCCGTTGAGGAGATCAGCTCCAAGATCAACGCTACAAATGAGGCGGTTAGAAATATTTCCGAGTCGGTTCAGATGATCGATGAGATCGCAAACCAGACACAGCTCCTGTCGCTTAACGCATCAATTGAAGCAGCACGTGCCGG
>DEEW01000126.1:4896-5130 GCA_002350465.1 Lachnospiraceae bacterium UBA2868 | reverse complement strand
GGTATAGACTGTGAATCTATAGTGGAGAAGATCATAAAGCATGAAAAAAAGGCTTGATGTTATACTTACTGAAAGAGGTCTTGCCGAATCCAGAGAAAAAGCCAAAGCGATAATAATGAGCGGAAACGTTTTTGTTAAGGGACAGCGGGAGGACAAAGCAGGCGCGTCGTTTGACGAAAATGAGGAAGATATCGTAGTAAGAGAAAATCCTCTGAAGTACGTTAGCCGCGGAGG
>DEEW01000126.1:4478-4749 GCA_002350465.1 Lachnospiraceae bacterium UBA2868 | reverse complement strand
ACTGCATGCTCCAGAACGGGGCAGCAAAGGTATATGCCATAGACTCGGGAACCGCCCAGCTTGCATGGAAGCTCAGATGTGACGGGCGCGTTGTCTGCATGGAAAAAACAAATTTCAGATACGTGACGGCTGATCAGGTAAAGGATCCCATTGATTTTGCGTCAGCGGACGTATCCTTCATTTCGCTTGATAAAATACTGCCGGCGGCCTACCCGCTTCTTCGGGATCACGCGAGGATGGTCTGCCTGATAAAACCACAGTTTGAAGCAGG
>DEEW01000126.1:1830-4420 GCA_002350465.1 Lachnospiraceae bacterium UBA2868 | reverse complement strand
ATAGATAAGGTTATAGGCGCTGCCGAAGACAACCGCCTGGCCCCGATAGGACTTACGTATTCGCCGATAAAAGGTCCGGAGGGAAACATAGAGTATCTTATATTTCTGGAAAAAGAGGGAGAGTCTCTTTCGGAAAAGCTTAGGAACGATATTAAAATAACGGTTGATACCGCATTCGAGAGGCTGTAAATGGACAGGTTTTTTGTAATCACAAACGAAACAAGGGATGAGGGAAGCCAGCGCGCAAAAGAGATTTGCAGGTATTTCGCTTCGCGCAATAAATCATGTGATTACGTTGCGATAGAGCGTGACAGCGCTGCCGACAGCAGCGGGATATGCAGGATCAGGGAACTTTCCGATGATACCGATGCGGTGATCGTTCTCGGAGGAGACGGAACATTTATCCAGTCAGCCGGAATACTGGCTCCGAAACAGATACCGATGATCGGTGTTAATCTCGGACATCTTGGGTATCTGGCAGAAGTTGACAAAGAAAACATAACACCTGCTCTTGATAGACTGATAAATGATGATTACGAGATAGGTGAGAGGATGGTTCTTTCGGGAACGCCTGTTATTGATGGCAAAAACAGCGGTGGCTCTTATGCTGTAAATGACATAGTCGTAAAGACACCGGGTTCCACCGTCGTATCATACCGTATAGAGGTCAACGGTACATATCTGACTACGATGTCTGCAGACGGAATAATCGTCGCCACCCCTACCGGATCAACTGCATACAATATGTCCGCCGGAGGCCCCATAGTCGAGCCCGGGTCATCCATGATCGTTATTACACCTATCTGTCCGCTTCAGGTAGTGAGCCGTTCCGTCGTTTTGTCCGGATCGGATACGATAGTGATCAAAGTTGTAAAATCATCGTCAGGGCGCAGCAGAACAGCTGCAGTTTATTTTGACGGAACCGGCGAGAAAACACTTTCCGAGGATGATGAAGTCATAATTAAAAAGGCTGAGGCAAGGATCAAGCTGATAAAGCTTTCAAAAGAGAGCTTTCTCGAAGTGCTCTCCAGAAAGATGTGACCGGTAAATAAGAGTCCTTGAAAGGATATTTATGAAAAACTACAGGCACCAGAAAATAATGGATATAATACGCTCGTCTGAAGTGGAGACCCAGGAGGCGCTTGCAAGACTGCTTAGGGAAGCGGGTTTTACCGTAACACAGGCGACCGTATCGAGAGATATTAAACAGCTTAACTTAAAAAAGATCCCTTCATCTTCGGGCAGACAGTGTTATGCAGCGTCAGGGACGAAGGAAACGGTTGACGGAGACAGACTGGTTGGAATACTGAAGGCCGGATTCGTATCAATGGAGGCTGCGTCAAACATTCTTGTGATCAAGACAGTCTCGGGAATGGCCATGGCGGTAGCGGCAGCAATCGATGCACTTTCTATTCCGAAAATGGTGGGATGTATTGCAGGGGATGATACGATCATGTGCGCGATACGCTCATGCGATGACATTCCGGCCGTAACGGAAGCGATAGAGAAACTTATAGGAAATACGGATAATTAGACGAAAGATTATGCTTCAGAGTTTACACGTTAAAAATATAGCGCTTATTGATGATGTTGAGATCGATTTTACCGACGGACTCAACATTCTCACGGGTGAGACAGGTGCCGGAAAATCAATCATTATCGATTCCGTTAACTTTGCGCTTGGTGCCAGAATGCCGAAGGACATTGTCAGATCGGATTGTGATTATGCGCTCTGTGAGCTTGTATTTTCGATCGATGATGAAAAAACAAAGAGTGAACTGGAAAAACTCGATGTTATGTTAACTGACAATCAGGTTATCCTCCAGCGCCGTATCGTTAACGGAAAGGCGGGATGCAAGGTAAACGGAGAGTCTGTTCCCGCATCTCGTATACGTGATATTGCCGAGTATCTTATTGATATTCACGGACAGCATGAACATCAGTCACTGTTATATAAGAAAAATCATAAGATTCTGCTGGACAGCTTTTGCAAGGAAGGATTCGATACCGAGTTATGTAAACTTGCCGAACTTTATGACGAATACAAAGGGGCAAAGGAAGAATACGAGAAGGCTTCTGCATCAAGGGACAGTGTAGCACGGGATCTTGATTATTCGAAGTTTGTTGCGGAGGAGATTGAAGCAGCCGCACTTCGTGAAGGTGAAGATGAAGAACTGGAGAATGATTTTTCCAGAATGAACAATTCACGCAAAATTGCTGAGATTTTTTCTAAAGTAATGCAGGCGCTTTCTTCGGATCAGGAGGGTGCAGCCTCCATGGTTGGATATGCCCTTTCGTCCATGCACCAGATTGCCGATATAGACGAGAGCGCAAGACCTTTGTATGAGCAGCTGGCTGAGGCCGAAGATGTCCTTTCGGACAGTATCCGTGCGTTGTCGCTATATGAGGAGAGCCTTGAGTATTCTCCCGAGGACTATGAACGTATAAAAGAGCGTCTTGACGTGATCAATAATCTCAAGATGAAGTACGGGCAGACAATAGATAAGATAAATGACAGACTGTCCGAAGAGTCGGAAAAGATAGAGAAGCTCTCGGATTATGAGACCTATCTTGAGAATTTGGAGTTTAA
>DEEW01000126.1:1450-1683 GCA_002350465.1 Lachnospiraceae bacterium UBA2868 | reverse complement strand
AACCCGGGAGAGGATATTAAACCTCTTACGAACGTTGCATCGGGCGGAGAACTGTCAAGGATCATGCTTGCGCTTAAATCCGTTCTTGCAAGGCGTGACAATATAGGTACCCTTATTTTTGATGAGATTGATACGGGTATAAGCGGTAAGACAGCACAGCTTGTTGCGGACAGGATGTCGGATATTGCCGCAGATCATCAGGTAATTGCCGTGACGCATCTGCCGCAGATCGC
>DEEW01000126.1:373-1306 GCA_002350465.1 Lachnospiraceae bacterium UBA2868 | reverse complement strand
GAAGAATGCCGGGAGGCTTGATATTTGACTCCTCAGAACAGAAGAAAAAGAAGGATCGGGGCCGTACGGCGACGCAGGAGAAATGTAGGATTATTGATCTTTGCGTTGCTGTTTATTTTGTGCACCGTTATCATAACCCGGGTGATCATTTCGCTTCCCTATGAGTCGGTTGATCTTTCGCAGCTTGCATCGGTTGAATTTGCAGGCTTTAATAATGACGGAGTTGCAAATGTTGTTGTAAACAATTCCGCTGTAGATGAACTTCTGGCCACTGTCAAGGCAGAGCATGACTCGGCATGGTTTCATACCGATGATGTGGAAGACGGGGATTATGTCAAATTCCGTCAGTCTCTTTCGTTTATTACACCTACCGCAAACAATCTGTATAACGGTCAGGAGATACCGGTTGTCGGGTCCTATGACGCCAATCTTGCGGAAAAGCTGAAAATAGAGATAAAAGAAACCTCGGGCACTGCCACGGTTTCGGGATTGCAGGATGTTACAAAAATAAGTACCGATGAAGTTTTTCGGGATCTGTCCGTAACCTTTGACGGTGTATCCCCGAGCCTTTCCATAGCTATCCAGAATAACAGCACACAGCCTCTTGTACAGAAAATGATCTTTGAAATAGAAGATCCCAAAGAATTCTATGCGGATGGTGATGTTGTAAGGATACATGCGGCTTATACGGAGGATATGTGCCGGGAAACCGGATATATAGTGGACACACCTTCCGAAGAGTGCGTCCGTGAATATACCGCCTCGTCCGAATCAAGTTATATTACAAGCGCTTCGGATCTTCCGGCCGGGATAATAAAGGAAGCGGTCGAGGCAGGCAAAAAGGCTTTCAAGGATGCGAACGAGTACGGCGTAAGGATTTTCTGCGAAGCAAATCTTGTGCCTGTTTATATCAACAAGAAAGCAACTTTTCAG
>DEEW01000126.1:0-346 GCA_002350465.1 Lachnospiraceae bacterium UBA2868 | reverse complement strand
TTTCCGGAAAAGGCGGGAGGACTGGGAATTTCCTACAATGATCTTGATATCATCTATGATGTTAAGATATCTCAGGCAGACGGTGTGTCATGCACTGCCTATGGTGCGGTGCGCTTTACGAATATTGTAAAAAACAGCGACGGAACCTATTCATATGATTTTTCCGATCCGAGTCTTATATCTGTATCATATCTTTCTTCACATGTTAAAAAGAATGTAGTAGACTCTTTTTATAGTACGCACGAAGTGGAACGCGTTTATCCTTAACCTAATTCATGCCACGAGCGAAGCGGACTTTGAATGGCGTGGCTCTCAAGAAAAGGAGAAGGAGGTTATATATGGCCAA
>DEEW01000192.1:306-4885 GCA_002350465.1 Lachnospiraceae bacterium UBA2868 | reverse complement strand
ATCTGTCCGGGATACTCAAGTTCAGCTTCTATCTGTTTACTGATATCCCTTGCAAGAAGTACCATATCCGAGTCATTCACCTGTTCGGGAACAACCATTACGCGGATCTCTCTACCTGCCTGAATAGCAAAAGATTTGTCGACTCCTTTGAAGCCGTTGGTAATATCTTCAAGTTGTTGTAATCTGTTTGTATATGTTTCAAGTGTTTCTCTTCTGGCGCCGGGGCGAGCCGCACTTATTGCATCCGCTGCCTGGACAAGGCATGCTATAAGTGACTGAGGCTCAACGTCGCCGTGATGCGACTCAACCGAATTGATAACTATCGCATTCTCTTTATACTTCTTACAAAGTTCCACACCGAGCTGTATATGTGTACCTTCCTGCTCATGGTCTACCGCCTTGCCTATATCGTGGAGAAGTCCCGCACGCTTAGCCATGCGGACATCTACTCCTACTTCCTGGGCAAGCAGTCCTGCAAGAAGCGATACCTCAATCGAATGTTTCAAGGCATTCTGCCCGTAACTCGTTCTGAACTTCATACGACCGAGAAGCTTCACAAGTTCAGGATGAACTCCATGCACTCCTGTTTCGAGAAGCGCAGCCTCTCCGGCCTCACGAATACCGTTTTCAACTTCTTTCTCGGCCTTCTCAACCATCTCCTCAATTCTCGAAGGATGTATACGGCCATCAACGATGAGCTTCTCAAGGGCAATCCTTGCAACTTCTCTTCTGATAGGATCAAATCCCGATAATACAACCGCTTCGGGAGTATCATCCACGATAAGATCTACACCGGTCAGAGTTTCGAGCGTACGGATGTTTCTTCCTTCACGTCCTATGATACGGCCCTTCATCTCATCACTGGGAAGCTGCACAACCGAAATTGTGGATTCGGCAACGTGATCTACCGCACATCTTTGGATAGCATTGACCACGTATTCTCTTGCCTTCTTGCCGGCTTCTTCCTTGACACGCATATCCATCTCTTTGATCTTGATAGCGGTCTCGTGTTTTACTTCTTCTTCAACAACTTTTAACAGATACTCTTTTGCCTGTTCAGAGGTTAAACCTGAAATCCTTTCAAGTTCCCGTAATCTTTGCTCGTTAAGCTTGTTAACTTCTTCTTTCTTCTTGTTCAGTGAATCTTCTCTTGATGCAAGCGACTGTTCCCGACGCTCTATCTGCTCAAGCTTCTTGTCAACGTTTTCTTCCTTCTGCTGAAGTCTTCTCTCGTTTCTTGAAAGCTCGGCTCTGCGTTCTTTGGTCTCCTTCTCGAGTTCATTCTTGGTCTTGATAGACTCTTCTTTGATCTCAAGCAGGCTCTCGCGTTTCTTGGTCTCTGCAGTCTTGAGCGCATCATCAATTATCTCTCGTGCTTTCTGTTCGGCATTTCCGATCTTGCCTTCATCTGCGCGACTTCTGGCGTTATATCCGATCTTATATGCCACAAAGCACCCGACTATCAGAAGAATTACACCGCCAATTATAAGAGCATATTCCACGGTTTACCTCCTTATTTGATTGTCATAGTACAAAAAATATATATTGTATAAATGTACTTGCAAAAATACAACATTTTAATAATAATCATTAAGCTAAGTTATGTCAAGCGATGAATACACCTCTTCTATTAAAGAAATTGAAAATCCTTTGCCATACAAATAGGCAAACAGCTTTTGTTTGGAGTTGTAGTCAATATCACCTACTCCATTGGGATGCCTCTTTTTTATAAGCTTTTCGACAAGCTCTCTTTCACTGCTGTTTGCACTTTCACCGTTTTCCTCTTCAAAAGCGTCATATGATTCCAGGATAACGGCCTTTGGTACCCCCTTTTCGGTCAGTTTCGCAATGATCTGCTTCCTGCTCATAGAAGACGATTTGAATCTAATATATTCCGCTGCATATCTGCTGTCATCTATATAGTGATATGACTTGAGATAATCCACTGCAACATCAACAGCGTCCGATGGGTAGCCTCCCTCGGAAAGCTTTCGCCTTACATCTGCTTCCGTGCGGTCCATGGTTTTCAGAAGACTCATGGCTCTTTTCTTGGCTCTCGGATACAGGGTCTCGCTCATTATCCTGTCGTATAGGTCATCGTTCACATTTTTACCGATATCAAGGTCATATTGAGAAAGTTCGCCCTTGTATAAAACAAAGGCGAACTCATCATTTAAGTAAACAGACACTCTTCCCTTACCCTTAGGGTACGGTTCTATTCCAGTAACTGTCATGCCCCTTGTCTGATCACTCATCCTTATCATCCTTGGCTGCCTTGGAGGCCTTGGCAGTTTCCGGTACATCTTCGGGCTTATCCGTATCGGTTGCAAAATAATGATCTCTTACAAGCTTCTCTACCTCGGTATAAACCTCCGGATTGTCAAGCAGATACTGCTTGGCATTTTCTCTGCCCTGTCCGATCTTCTGTCCCTTATATGCGTACCATGCACCGGACTTGACAATGATATTTGCTTCGGCGGCAAGATCAAGAAGGTCACCTTCTCTGGAGATTCCCTTACCGAACATTATATCAAATTCCGCTTCCTTGAATGGAGGCGCGATCTTGTTCTTGACAACCTTCACTCTTGTACGGTTACCTATAACCTCACCGGCCTGCTTAAGAGACTCAATACGTCTGACATCAAGTCTGACTGACGAATAGAACTTGAGCGCTCTACCGCCTGTAGTTGTCTCGGGATTGCCGAACATAATTCCCACCTTCTCTCGAAGCTGGTTAATAAATATAACTGTGCAGTTAGACTTGCTGATGACTGCTGTAAGCTTACGAAGCGCCTGTGACATAAGCCTTGCCTGAAGTCCCACATGGGAATCTCCCATCTCTCCGTCTATTTCCGCTTTCGGAACAAGAGCCGCAACAGAGTCTACTACAACTATATCCACAGCCCCTGATCTGACCATTGTCTCGGTTATCTCCAGTGCCTGTTCTCCGTTATCAGGCTGGGATATATACAGATTGTCGATATCAACACCTATATTCTTCGCATATACCGGGTCAAGCGCATGCTCCGCATCAATGAATCCTGCGATTCCGCCGCGCTTTTGAACCTCAGCGATCATATGAAGAGTAACCGTAGTCTTACCGCTGCTCTCAGGTCCGTATATCTCAACTATCCTTCCCTTGGGAATACCTCCGAGGCCAAGTGCTATATCAAGACTGAGTGATCCGGTAGGTATGGTCTCAACGTTCATTTGTGTCCCGGGATCGCCCAGTTTCATGACCGAACCCTTTCCGAACTGTCTCTCAATCTGTGCGAGTGCCGCATCCAATGCTTTTAACTTTTCTTCGCGTTCCATATGATTCTCCTTTGCAATTACATATACCCCTGACAAGAACATTTGTTCTATACAGGAGCATAAAACATCTGTTCGATTTTGTCAACATGATTTTTAATATTTCTGTGTAAAAACGGAAATTGGCGCCCGAAACAGGCGGGATATGAAATATCCGCATCAGATTCAATTACATATTAGTTTCCGCCGGCGCATTCGTCAAGCATATAATCAAAAATTCTTGTACAATGTCAGAATATTCTGCCCGTCAGACCTTGTATAAGTCATATCATCCATGCTTTTTTTGACCATATATATGCCCAGTCCGCCGATCTGCCGCTCCTGTGCAGACAAAGTAGTGTCAGGATCGGGCTTGGCCAGGGGATCAAATTCCATACCGGAGTCGCGAAATTCTATGATAATCTGTTTCTTATCCTTGTCAATATCAATCGCGATCGTAGCCATACCTTTGCCGGATACATACGCATAACTTGCGATATTGACATATATCTCTTCTACCGCAACATCAATCTGCATTTGTGTTTTCATGCCGCATCCGGCCTCTTCAAGGCGGGCGTCCACAAATGCCAGTACATCATCAAGATTTGATACTGATGCTTCAATTGTCATCTCTCGTTCCATATCAGGGTCATCCTTTCGCTCATCGAGCCAGCAGCTATTGTTTTTTGTTCCATGAAATGCTCAGCATCGTAATATCATCAAACTGCGGAGCATCGCCTACAAATCTGTCAATATCCGATTTTACATTTTCTATCAGTTTATCCGGTGTAAAATCCTTCCCGGAATTAAGTGAAGCTACGAGCCTCTCTTCCCCGAAAAGCACATTGCTGGAATCGGTAGCTTCCGTAACGCCGTCTGTATACACAAACAGCTTGTCTCCCGGATTAAGTTCAAATTCATGCTCCTTAAAAGTCAGGCCGGGGAATGTGGCAACAGCCGGAGAGTGACGGTATTTCACAAGTTCAAATTCTCCGTTTGCCCTCATCAAGGCCGGATGTTCATGTCCCGCATTTGCGGCAATTCCTCTGCCTGTTGAGATCTCGATTATCGCAAGCCATACCGTAACAAACAGTTCCGCATCGTTCCCCTCACACAGCTGTTCGTTGGCATATGCCAGAACCTCTGACGGCGATCCGCCCAGTTGCGCACGGTTTTTAATAAGCGTCTTGGCAATGACCATAAACAGTGCGGCAGGAACACCCTTTCCGGACACATCCGCGCACACAAGTGCCAGATGATCGTGATCCACGAAGAAGAAGTCGTAGAA
>DEEW01000192.1:0-300 GCA_002350465.1 Lachnospiraceae bacterium UBA2868 | reverse complement strand
CCAACCTCTTTTGCCGGTGTCATAGATGCATATATCTCAAACTCATGTCTGTCAGGGAAGGGCGGGAATATTCTCGGAAGCATATCGGCCTGTATCTGCGTGGCAACGTTAAGCTCCGCACCGATCCTCTCTTTTTCGGCCATGACTGTTTTGAGATTGACCATATAATCCTTGATCTCGTCAGCCATTCTCGAAATGCTCTTTGAGAGATTCTGTATCTCGTCATCGGAACGTATCCTGACCTTTTCATAGACAAGCTCCTCGGGAGAAACCGCATCCTTCATAAGTTTAACGTACGAA
>DEEW01000157.1:366-4626 GCA_002350465.1 Lachnospiraceae bacterium UBA2868 | reverse complement strand
CATATGGCGGCTGTTTTTACATTATGAAAGTGAGCGATGGAAAGTTTACATAACAAAATATTATGAAAATATAAGAATAGGGGTTAACGAAAATTGTTTCGCAAAAATGCAGGTTTCTGATAGAGCAAAACAGATATCTCTTGTCAGTTATCATGCATCCGGATCAATTCCGTTGGCAGCAAGNNGAGGCTTCGTCTTTAGCTTTGGAGACTTCGCTTTTTGCTTTGGAGGCTTCGCTTTTCGTCTTAGAAGTCTCCTTTTTCAATTCGGCGTTTTCCTTCCTAGCCTCTTCCAGCTCTGCAAGGGCCTTCTTTTCGCGAGCCTTGCGGCAACGTTCTTCAAAGAGAAACATCTCTCTTGCGAGAGCCCAGTTACGTGCATACTCATCTTGATTCTTGTCATACAGAGTCTTGGCGGCATCGGTCATTTCATTATCTTGTGCGGCTATCATGCGAAGTTCCTCCCATCTTGAAGCTTTAAATAACCTTGCCCATCGATCTATCTGCCATTTTTTATCTTCATCGGTGGCCATATCAATTTGTCTTAAGTTTAGCACAGAGAGAACGAAATTGCCAGTATACACGGCACCGGTTTTGTTCATAGGCGTGAACCTTTCAGCTTTTGTGATAATTGAAATTGCTGAAAAAGACGTGCAGGGTCTCCGGTAATTACAAGTTATTGGAACATCTATGGCTTTTCGCCGGAGACCCCCTCAATAAGATTGATAGAAATGTCTTCTCCAATTTTCAATTTTGAAGTGCAGTAATAGCATACAGCAAGGACTTTGTTTTGTTAATATCGTAATTATTTACAAATTTTCAGAATTCTTAAACGATTGAGTGGCCTCTTTTTTTGTTCAAATTGACAATACCAAATTGCGGAATGTCACGTAGTCGATAAAACGTGATCCATAAATGCCTTAATGCCGATAAAATCGCGGTATAAGCTTTCCTTGCGATTTTGTCACAAATAGGCTAATATATCAGATATGAAAAAGTTTCATTGGGTCAGGCTGTATTTATTGCTTCTTGGCGTTGTATTGTTTGCGACAGCCGCGTTTGCAGGTATAAAAGGTTATTATGTGATTTACCGTGAAGTGGCAATGCAAAAGGCTGCCGGCAGAAGCAGGCAGGGTATTGCGGATGCTTCTGATCTGATCATTGACAGGATATCGCAGATTGCAAAAGATGCCGGACGCAGGCAGTATGACAGTATTTTGGAACTGATTAATAAGGAAAACGAAGGTGAGCTGTCAGAGGGGGAACTTGAGAATTACTTCAGAAGAGGCTATGTCAATCTTATTAAGGATGAGATAGGGACTGACAGCACCGGGATTTGTGAAAACCTGAATATGTATCTTGCCGGATCGGGGATTCGCAATGTATCCGTGTATAATACTAACAAGACGGTAGTAGCTGAGGAAACAGATGAAGACGGTAATGTAATCTCACTTTGGATCAGAAGTGTGACAATATGCTATGATGATCCGACACTTGGAAGGCAAAGTGATACAGTCAGTTACAACATACAATTCCCCGAAGCTGTTTTTCACGCAGGCTCCGACGAGCTGTTTCGTTACTGTATGGTATCCCGCAAGGGCATTTATCTTACGGGACAGACATCCTCGGTGATAGGTGATATTTTTGCGGGGGGACACACCCCTGAAGAGTGCCGCGAGGCTGAAATAGCATATGGTGAGACTGGAACATACGGGGGATTGAATATACTTTCTACACAGCTTGGTATTAGATCGGATACCATTGTGTGCATGGGTGACATCAATCTAAATGGTTCATTTGTTGTATTTGCGCCCAATACGAACCGGCTGGGGTGCTATGCACAGCGGATTAATGAAATAGAAGGATTTTCAAGGAAGACGAATTATACACTTGACGGAGAATTCTATCCGATCTATGCAATGGATGAGGCGCCTCTTACAAAATACCATGACGCCATAACACTTGCTGATGTTTCGCTGTCGCGACTGGATGGGATATCGATGTATTACGACTCCGATAATGACGGAGGGTATGAGGGCAAATATCGGAAACTGATGTCGGATACTGATATTGAGATCAGGAATGATTTTACGGGAATTGTTGCAACTCCCGCAAATGTGATTATTGATAATGATGTAAATTTCGAAGGAATCATATTAAGCGGTGACAGGATCTATGCAATGGGAAACAATAATATTGTGGCAAATGCTGCTGTTGCAAGGTCTGTGATCGCATCGGAACTTGATAGCGGGTACGGGATAATGGTAAGCGATTACATAGGCGGAATGCGGGCCGCAGGACTCGCGGATCCTGATCATTACGTGGTTCCGTACAGATAGGGAAAATAGATTTGAAAGATGAGGACATTGTTATGAAAGAAAAGATCAGCATCAGATTGTTTGACGGATTTGAAATTCGCAGAGGTGACACTCCGATACTGAAAAATCTGTCCAATACGAGAAAGACAAAGCTTTTTGTCGCGTATCTGCTCGTAAACCGGGACAGACCTATAACCCATCAGGAGCTGTTTGAACTGCTGTGGTCGGGAGAGGATTATGCAAATCCTGCAACGGCACTACGTACGCTTTTATACCGTTTCAGATCCATGATTGATAGTGAAGGGGCCGATGCACTTGCGGGAGCCATCATATCACACAGGGGTACATACCAGTGGAACAGGGATCTGGATGTATCGATCGATGCTCTTGATTTTCACGCGCTTGCGGAAGCCGGGCTTGATCCGACCATATCGGAATCAAGAAGAAAGGATTATCTGGCAAAAGCCATAGATATGTATTCGGGCCCGCTCCTTCCGGATTTTTCTTCGGAGCCGTGGCTTATCGCCAAGTCCGCATCATATCGTGACACTTATATTGAAGCCGTGATGGCGTACATTGATATTTTGAAGGCGGATAATCAGCCTGCCAAAATTGTTCAGGTATGCGAGAAGGCTCTTGAGCTTGCGGGAACATCGGAGCTTTTGGCNNTTTTGGAGCTTGAGGTACAGATTGCAAAGCTGGCGATTGCGGATCCTGATGCGTCCGCGAAGGACAGTGTGATAGCATATTATAATGAAGTTCGTGAGCTTTCCGTTAAACTTCAGGATGAGGCAGACAGGATGCAGGCGGAGCTGCAGTTGGATGTTATGGAGCAGCAGGCATATCTGTGTGACTACAGTACGTTCAAGGATCTGTACAATGTTCAGAGAAGGATCCAGTCACGATCCAAGGCAACGATTTTCTTAGGGCTTGTGTATATAAGATACGATGAATCCGAAAACGCAGATCCGCTGTATGGCGAGAAGACCATGAAGGATGTGCTCTCATGCTGCCAGAGAATGCTAAGGCTCGGGGATGCGATTTGCAGAAAATCCGATTCGGAGATTGCGATAATGTTCCCGGCTGAGAGCTACGAAGATGCTGTAGGGGTGCTGGAGCGGTTAAAAGCATCAGCAAAGGAGCGCGTTGCCGAAGACATAGTTGTTGTTTACCGCGTGCGTCCTCTAAAGAGCGGAAGAGAGTAATCTATTCCTCAACGGACACAGGCTGGTTCGCGGATGATTTTGCAAAAAGAAGTTTTAACAGAACAGGTGTCGCAACGCTGGATACCAGAATGAGCAGTATTACCGCTGAAAAATAGACAGGGCTTATCAGACCGACTGATAAGCCTTTTTGTGACACTATAAGCGCCACCTCGCCTCTGGTCATCATGCCGACTCCGCAGATGAGAGAGTCGTGGAAACTGAATTTACAAAGCTTTGCCATAAGGCCGCATCCAATGATTTTGCACGCAAGTGCCACGATTACAAATCCGATAGAGAACCAGAGGATCGATGCCGAAAAATCAGCCAGATCGGTCTTGAGACCTATGGATGCAAAGAAAATCGGGCCAAACAGCATATATGAATTGATATCCATTTTGCGCGCGATATAATCGGAATCGCTAATGGAGCAGAGAATGATTCCTGCAACGTATGCACCGGTGATGTCGGCGATACCGAACAGATCCTCGGCAATGTATGCCATAGCAAAGCAAAGCGCAAGACCGGCTATGGGAATACGCCTTGTGTGCGGATATTTTTTGTCTNNATCATCTGGAAAAGTTTATAAGTTACAAATCCCACACCGATAGAGAATATGAAGAACATAACGGTCTGAAAGCAGACCTTGCCGAGCTTTACGTCGGCGTCCTTGAAGCTTATGACAAATGTAAGTACGATAATTCCGATGACGTCATCGATTATGGCGGCGGCCATTACGGT
>DEEW01000157.1:0-239 GCA_002350465.1 Lachnospiraceae bacterium UBA2868 | reverse complement strand
GTGATGGAAACACTTGTTGCGGTCATTATCGTTCCGACAAAAACAGCTTCTATAAAATCAGGAGATGAGAGTGATTTTACTCCGTAGAAAATCATGTAGTAAACCGTACCGCCCACAAGAGGCACGAATACGCCGGAACAGGCAATGAGAAATGCTACGGCCCCGGTTCTCTTAAGCTCCTTGAGGTCTGTTCCGAGGCCTGCGGAAAACATCAGAAGAATGACGCCGATCTCAGCCAT
>DEEW01000121.1 GCA_002350465.1 Lachnospiraceae bacterium UBA2868 | reverse complement strand
CAAGTTTTATTATACAGCATCATAATTCGATAATGCCTCGTACACTTCGGTTTTAGTCCAGTAGCAATCAAACTCCCTGTCTGTTACAGCCTTAACAACCGAGCGGGGACAATACAGCTCTGTTCCGTTCAAATTATAACCATTATACCACGATCTCATATCCTCATAGCTGATATCGTAACGGTCGTATTTGTTCCGTAGGACTGTGAAGTCGTCCATTTTTCGGAGGATGCTTTCTTGTAGTAAACAGCGTAAGTGTATTTTTCTGTGCCGCCTGTGGCTTTTGCCGTAACGAACAGTACAGGGGTAGTGTTCTCCTGTATCGGGATCGGTTATATCAGATGAATCGCATTCAATAAGAATAACTGTAGCATACGAAGATTAAGCGCTACCTGTTATTTTGTTGTTTCGTTATTGTTCATTATGTGTTATAATATAGAGTATCAAGGTCAGATATCCCCTTGCATGACCCATATGGTGAGATATCAAATAAACAAAAGAAAGGAAATGAGACATGAAAAAGAAAGCAATATCACTTATTCTTTCAATACTTATGCTGTCAATGACGTTCAATGTTCATGTGAGTGCCGCGCAATCGGCAGCAGAACAGTATTTATCCTCCATGACTACAGAGGATAAGATCAGCCAGATGATAATGCCTGTGTTCCGCAGCACTGTGAACGAAGAAGGCAAACGCATCAATCTTACCGAAATGACGGAAGACATCGAAAATTCCCTTAAAAAACACAGTTTCAGCGGCGTTATTCTTATGGGTCAGAATACACCGACAAATGAAGGCTCAGTCCGCCTGATCAACGCTATGCAAAAGGCGAATTCAGAGGGCGGCAGCCGTCCGCAGCTTATCATATCGACAGACCATGAGGGCGGAAATGTTACCCGTCTGGGACAGGGCTGTGTTACCCCGGGCAATATGGCTCTCGGCGCTGCAAATGACATTGAGCTGACGAAAGAAGATGCATCTATCATAGCCGACGAGCTGAAAGCTATAGGGATAAATGCGGATTTTGCTCCTGTTGTTGATGTAAACAACAATCCCTCTAATCCGATCATCGGAATCCGGTCTTTTTCTGATGATCCGCAGATCGTTGCTGCTCAAGGCGCAGCTTTTGTTGAAACGCTGAACGAGAAGGGCATTATTTCCACACTCAAGCATTTCCCAGGTCACGGCGATACCGATACCGACAGCCACACAGGACTTCCCTGTATAAACAAGAGCTATGAAGAAATAAAGCAGAATGAGCTTATTCCGTTCCAGGCTTGTATAGACGCCGGCTCTCAGATGATAATGACGGCTCATATACAATATCCTCAGATCGAAACTAATACGTACAGATCAATTCTGACCGGCGAAGATATCTATCTTCCAGCAACCCTTTCAAAAACCATTATTACGGACATTCTCAGGGGCGATATGGGCTTTGACGGTGTTGTTGTTACAGACGCAATGGAGATGGACGCCATTACAAAGCATTTTGACAAATTTGATGCCGCTAAGTTGGCAATTGAAGCCGGTGTGGATATCCTGTTGATGCCTTATGATCCGTCAGCAAAAACAGACTTTGAGGAAATGGACAACTATATTTCCACCCTTGCTCAGATGGCTGATAACGGCGAGATCTCTATGGAAAAGATAGACGCTGCCGTAACGCGGATACTCAGGCTAAAGGAAAACAACGGTCTGTTTGCTCCGTATGACAGCTCGGATATTGAAAACCGTGTTGAATATGCCGTAAACCACGTTGGCACAAAGGAAAGCCATGATAAAGAATGGGACATCACCAAAAAGACGATCACTCTTGTCAAAAACGATGACGATACTCTGCCGCTTACAAAGCCTGATCTGAAAACCGTTGTCCTTGTGCCTTATGATGATGAAACCATTCCGATGAACTATGCTGTCAGAAAGCTTGCGCAGGAAGGCAAGCTTCCTGAAGGTACGGTTTTTGAAGCTTATTCTTACCGTAACAAAACACTGGAGGATATGATGCCTGTTACAGAAGGTGCAGATAATGTTATCTTCCTTTCCGAGATATACAGTGCCTCTGCCCTGAAGGGAGATATCGCAAAAATGGGAGATGCCATCTGCGATTCGATTCACGAAAGGGGCGGCAAATTCATTGTAATGTCTGTTAATCTGCCCTATGACGCCGCACGTTTTCAGGATGCGGATGCTATAATGATAGCATACCTTGCAGTTTCAATGCCTGTTGATCCCGAGGACAAGGTAAATGAAATGCAAAAATACGGTCCGAATATGCCTGTAGCTCTCTATATGATGTTCAGCGAGGACGACGCTCCCACAGCAAAACTTCCGGTCAACATTCCTAAGCTTGACGAGAATTATATGTATACAGATGATATTCTCTATGAAAGAGGCTTCGGACTGACTTATTCATTGGATCCCACAGGAGTTTTTTCCTCCGAATATAAGTCCTCGCCGTTTTATAAAAAGCTGATGTCAGCTCTTGAAAACAATAAGGACAAGACTACAATGGAAAAAGCTGTTGCGGCTGCTCTCTCTCAGGAGGGATATCAGAATTATGCTACCGAAGGAGCGGATATGGCTCAGGCAAAGGCGAAGGGGCTTATCTGGACAGGCAAAGAGCAGAGAATGAATAGTGATGAAACAGGTAATACGGAATATACCCGCTGGGCTGAAAGCTGCATTATGGACAGAACGGGAAACACAATTTATGCTGATTATGACTGGTGCGCTATTTTTGCAAGCTGGTGTATGTATCAGGCAGGCTATTACAGCGAACAGCAGCTGAAAAGATTCTACTATTCATATTGTGCAGACCCAAGAATAGAATATGATGCTGATACATGGATCGAGGCTTTCTGTCTTGAGCAGGAAAGAGTGTGGTATACTCCCGTCTCCGCTAAAAAGCTTGAAGCATACAACTGGAATACCTATTATCACACAGAGACAGACCCATTTGATATTCCGTATAAACCCGGAGGACTTATCTTCTTCTCATGGGACGGCAGCGGAAGGTATTTCAATCATGTTGCAATGGTAGTCAGCTATGATGAGGATACCCATGTTCTTACTTATATCAACGGAAATACAGACGGTCAGGTTATTACAAGAATGATGGATCTGGATAATGAGGAAGAATTTTACGGCAAGCCGCTTTTAAAGAACAGCGGCAGAATAATGGCTTACGGAGAATACGACGAGATAAAGCCCCTTGAACAAAAGGAGATAACATCGGATATAGCCGAGATCATCTGGGATGTTAATTCCAACTCCGGAATATCAATACAGACTAATTCAAAGTCACAGATAGTTTCTGTTTCGGTTGACGGAGTGTATCTTGGATCTAATATTGAAAGCAATATGATACTGCATGATGGCAAGGTGTCTGTCGGCAAATCAGAGATTGCGGCTCTTTCTCACGGAAGGCATGAAATGCAGTTTGCCTTTGATGACGGAGTTCTGACGGTATCGCTCAAGGTAGTGGAAATGAAGGATATCATTGCAGAGCATACTAACATTACATGGGACAGAAACGGCGATGATATAATTATAAGGACAAATTCCAAATCCGATGCTGTTGCTGTACGCATAGGCGGCGGTCTTGCCGGAACAGAGGAAACGGATGGTGTTTCTATTGAAAACGGAACAGTTACCCTGTCATCGAAATTTGCAGACTCGGTTCTTGCAGACGGAGAAAACACGGTGAAGCTATTATTTGATGACGGTGAGATCGTGATTTCCGTATTTGTGACCTACGAAGCTCAGAAAGAGATAATTGCAGAGCATACTAACATTAC
>DEEW01000154.1 GCA_002350465.1 Lachnospiraceae bacterium UBA2868 | reverse complement strand
GCAGCCACCTTTGCTATCTGGTCACATATGGCCTTGGCCCTCTCGGGGTCTTCATCGTTTACGATTATCTTGATAAATCGTGTATTAGTGGGATTTTCAACCTCCACCTTCTTCTCAAGTTCCTCATAATCCTCGGGAAGAGACAGATAATCTATGACTTTCTCCAGAACCGGCCTGTCCTTTGTTACGATCAGATAGTCCTGGGTCAGATTCGCACCGGTCTGAAGGTCTGCAAGGCTTGTTATTGACGTACTCTTGGTCAGAACGTACAGCAGTGCGTTCGACTCATAGAGAGGGTTTACAAAGAAAAAGCGATAGCAAAAGGCGATCAAGGCTGCAAGAATTGCGGAGATAAGTATTACCTTCCACTGGTTGATCAGGTCGAACAACAGCTCGACAAGATCTATCTCTATAACATCATTTTTATCTTTACTATCAGAAACCGCCCGGGTATTGACCTGATTATTCGCGATATCAGTACGCATCCCTGTTGATCAACCTCTTAATTATGGTAGTTCTATCAGTTTGGTTATCTACTCTATTAGTTGCATTCCGGAGCTAGTATACACGATATTGATAAGAAATACAACTATTAGTTATTGTCATACAACTTCTAGTGCGTTTTTTTCGCCACCAATAGTTACTATGATTCTGTAGAAGGGCTGATTTTCTAGGAGGTATTAACAGTATTGAAATTAGACAGGAAAATTCTTGGAAAACGTATTCGTGAAGAACGATTAAGACTTAAGCTTACACAGGAACAATTATCCGAAAAAATAGACGTTACAGCATCCTATTTAGGTGCTGTTGAGCGTGGTGAAAAAAGCATGACTCTGGAAAAACTGATAGATCTGATCAATGTATTCGGGGTCTCCATGGATTATATCCTTTCGGATTTTACATACCATGATTCCGGCAAAACTGAAGTTTTGACATCTGTAGTGGATAGTTTGACTCCCCGCCAGCAAAAGCTGGCACTCGAAATTGTAAAGCTTATCAGGGATTCCTTTTAAATTTTAAAATACCGCTTGGCATTATAATACGATATACCCTCGGTGATACGGCGCAGCATCTTCTCATCATCCGGATATTCTCCGCCCTCAACCCAGCCGCCTAACATATTGCACAGTATCCTTCTGAAATACTCATGCCTTGTGTATGACAGAAATGATCTGGAATCTGTGAGCATCCCGATGAAATTGCCGAGAATACCGTTGTTTGCAAGACTTCGCAGCTGCCGTTCGATTCCGTCCCTGTTATCGTTAAACCACCAGGCCGGGCCATGCTGGATCTTACCCGGCATATCATCTGATTGGAAGCATCCGATCAATGTGTCGATAGGCTTTATCAGAGGGATCAAGGGAAAATATAACTGTCTTCGGAAGCTCTCGCGTCCTGTCAAGTTCCGAGAGAAGTCTTGCGAGATTGCCTGTTCCGCGGCTGCTTGCAATTGTATCGTATCCGCTGTCTGCCCCGAGAGTGTGCCGTACATTCTCTCATTAACGTTTCTAAGGCAGGAGTAGTGAATTTCCATTACAATCCCAAGCCTCTTATACTGTCTTGCAAGGGATAGAAGAACATATGTGGCGTAACCGTCGGCCTCTTCTTCGCTTATACTCTCACCTCTCATGGCTTTTTGGAATACCTCATCACACTCTTTTTCAGTAATCATTTTGAAGGGTATATAATCGAGTCCATGATCAGCCGCCACACATCCGTGGGCAGCAAAAAACTCAAGCCGCTCTTTGCTATATTAACCGCTTTATCCGGGCGAAAGGACGGCCGTAGCCGGGCAGAACCGCTCCGTTCGCATCATTTTTGATCGACGCGAACATACTCTCCGGATCAAGAGCATCTATCGCTTTTTGCGTATATGCAAGAACAGTGGAACCATCGGGACGCCTTCTTGCAAGCTCCGTTCTCGTCCAGTCAAATACCGGCAACTTCGTCTTTGACTGCTCTTATTCGTTCGGCAGGCCAAACTTCGCCCGGTTCTGTATCGTAAAGAGTTGTAATAACTCCGGTAACACCCGGTATCTGCCTGATCTGCCGAAGGGTTACCGTATCGTGTCCTGTTCCGAACCACCTTAATGTCATTTCCATAGTGTTAAACCCCTGTCTCTATTTACTGTTGTCCGAACAACGTCCGATGGCGAACCAGAATATAGGTGCACAGATCTGAAATGCAAGCATATTGGAGCCTATCGACTGGAGAAGGCCGACAACTATTATTCCCACTTCAACGTAGTTCTTTCTTATGTTTTTGATTCCATCGGAAAGAACAAGGAACAAAAGATATGCAAAAAGAGAAAATCCTATGACTCCGTTTTCACAGTACAGTTTGACCAGTCCGCCGTCGGCAATAACATGGGCATCTTCTATTCCGATTGCACGGTGCCCGTTAGCGCCAAGCCCGTTACCGATCCATGAACTATACATATTATTAACTGCCGCAACCCACTGCTCGCTGCGCTGTGAGATGGCGGTAGGAAGCGATATGATCCTATACCAGAACTTAAGGAGAAATTCAAACTTAACTGTTCCGATGGCAGCAAATACCGCAGCTAACGCGATAACTTCATACCAGAAGAATTTCCGAGGGATCATATCGAGTTTGAAAAATATCAGATAATTGACATACACAAGAACAAGTGCTGCTGCTACAAGACCACTCCTCTGGTTGGCCATTATGGCAAATAACAGGCATGCCCCTATCGTGACTGCTGCAAACACTATATCATGCTTGCGCCCCCTCCCGTCCCCGTTGCTTGTTGGGTCCTGTGAAAGAGCGTTGCCGGCATGTTCTCCGAGAAAATATGAGCCTGCCATCATTCCGGCTACCATCAGAAAGCTGAGGCATGTACTTCCGACAACGGAATGCATACGTACACGCATCGTCGCGGCATCCGCTTTGGAAATATAACTCCATCTGTATGCCCAGTCACAGTAAAACTGCGGTGCCGTTATGTATAAAGCTACTCCGAGTACACCAAGTATCATCATCCCATACAGATAATTTCTGTACCATTTCCCCGATCTTTCGCCGGCGGATTTTCCGACAAAATAAAAAATCATGGGAAAGCAGGATGATACGAATTCATTTATATAAACCGACAAAGGAAATCCGCCGCGAAGAAGCCAGATAACAGACAGCATCTGATATGCGAAAAAAGCTACAGCGATCCAATCCGCCATGCTATCGGGCTTAAGTTCTTTCCTTATAACCAGTTCAGCCAGAACAAGCACCATAAGTGCCACGCCTGCTACTCCCGGCCGCATACCGCTTATTACCAAAGTCAGAACATAGGATAAAACCGCAAATATGTAATACAGATCTGATATTCTCTGATCCCTTATTTTGCTCATATTACCTCTTTATAAATGTCGTATGTCTTACTTCAGGAATTGTGCAAACACATGGTTCCCGTAATCGATCCCAAGGTCGGAAAGCGATAAGCTTCCGGCACCCTCATAGACGAGTCCCTGGGCAACCAGATCATCTATCGTATCGCCGTACAGGCTTCTTACCGTACATCCGAATTTCCTTTCAAATGCATCAGTATCCACTCCATCCATCATGCGAAGTCCCAAGTAAATTGTCTCTTCTATCATCTCATTCTTCGTAAGGACATTATACTCCTCCCGGGCGAGGGGATCATTTACATATGTCGCCAGATCAGTCGTGTTACGCATCCTGGCATCAAACTCGCCATCCGGAAGACATGAGCTTGCACCGAGACCCACTCCGAGATAATGAACCCTCTTCCAGTATCCGGTGTTGTGACGGCTCTCATATCCCGGCTTTGCAAAATTGGATATCTCGTAGTGCTTATACCCTTTATCCTTGAGCATATCCACTGTCATCCAGTAAAGCTTTCTCTCGGTCTCTTCTCCCACAACTGGACCCTCTATATCACCGAATCTTTCGTAGAACGGAGTTCCCCTCTCGATGATGAGACTGTATGTACTTATATGTTCGGGGGAAAATTCCAGAACCTTATTAACAGTCGCAGCAAGCATCTGTTCCGTCTGACCGGGTATGGCTGTCATGATATCGACGCTTATATTTTTGAATCCGGCGTCTCTTGCATCTATAAAACACTCCGCAAAATCATCGTATGTGTGTATCCGGCCTAAGAGTTCCAGTTCACTCTTATGACTTGACTGCATCCCAATTGACAAACGGTTAAACCCGATCTCGCGAAGGTAATGAAGTTTGTCCCTTCCACTTTTAGGGTTGACCTCGATGGTTATCTCCGCTCCGGGATCTATGACAAATTCCTGTCCGATGGCAGTATAGATCGCACCTAACTGCGCAGGGGACATCACACTGGGGGTCCCTCCTCCGAAGTAGATGCTGGTGACTTTATTGCCTCTCGAAAGAGTCTGCGCTCTCCCTCTTATCTCAGTTATAAGTGCATCCGTGTAGGCCTGCTTCGTTGCATCATCTGCAGGTCCCGAGAGAAAATCACAATAGTTGCATTTTCTTTCGCAAAACGGAATATGAACATATATTTCCATTTTATAGTACCATATAATATCTAAGGTGACTCGCCCATTTAATGCGACTTCGTCGCGAGGGCTCGTCGTGTAGACAGGGAACCCACCGCTTTGGCGGTTCCCCCTATCTACATGTCATCAAGCTTCAATACACTCATAAAAGCCTTCTGTGGTATCTCGACGTTACCTATCTGGCGCATACGCTTCTTACCCTCTTTTTGCTTTTCGAGCAGTTTCTTCTTTCTGGTGATATCACCGCCGTAACACTTTGCAAGCACGTCCTTTCGCATTGCCTTGACGGTTTCCCTTGCAATAACCTTACCGCCTACAGCCGCCTGTATCGGAATCTCAAACAGATGTCTCGGTATTTCATCTTTAAGCTTTTCGCACATCTTACGGCCCCGCTCGTATGCACTTTCCGCATGAACGATAAACGACAGTGCATCAACCTCTTCACGGTTAACAAGTATGTCAAGCTTAACAAGTTTGGAAGGCTCGTATCCCTTCAGTTCATAATCAAACGATGCATAACCTTTGGACCGTGATTTTAACGCATCAAAGAAATCATAGATTATCTCATTAAGAGGAAGTTCATACTTAAGAAGCGCCCTTGTTTCCTCAATATACTCCATCGATAAATATCTTCCGCGGCGTCCCTGACACAGTTCCATGATAGGTCCCACATAATCCTTCGTTACCATTATCTCTGCCGATACGATGGGCTCTTCCATATGTTCTATCTCGGAAGGATCGGGAAGATTGGTGGGGTTGGTCAGATCTATGACTTCGCCATCTGTTTTGTATACCTTATATACAACGCTGGGAGCGGTAGTTACAAGATCAAGGTTATACTCCCTCTCCAGCCTCTCCTGGATTATCTCCAGATGAAGCAGTCCCAAGAATCCGCATCTGAAACCGAATCCCAGGGCAATACTTGTTTCGGGCTCATAGTTAAGGGAAGCATCGTTAAGCTGCAGTTTTTCAAGAGCGTCACGCAAATCCGGATACTTGGCTCCGTCCGCGGGATACATTCCGCAAAATACCATGGACTGTACCTTCTTGTATCCCGGAAGTGCCTCGGCGCATGGATTTTCGTCATCGGTTATGGTATCGCCGACCATTGTATCCCTTACATTTTTTATTGATGCGGTAAGGTAGCCCACCATTCCGGCAGAAAGTTCTTCACAGGGAATAAACTGGCCTGCCCCGAATGTCCCTACTTCGACAACCTCTGCCACAGCACCTGTTGCCATCATGCGAACCTTTGTGCCACGACTAACCCTTCCGTCCATTATGCGGAAGAAAACTATAACTCCTTTATACGAATCATAGATTGAATCAAAAATAAGTGCCTTGAGCGGCTGATTTTCGTCTCCCGAAGGTGCGGGGATCTTGTTTACCACCGCCTCAAGCACATCATCTATTCCTATCCCCATCTTGGCGGAAATTCTCGGAGCATCCATGGCTTCTATGCCGATGACGTCCTCGATTTCGTTAATGACCCTGTCGGGTTCCGCAGACGGAAGATCTATTTTATTAATAACGGGAAAAACATCAAGATCATGATCGAGTGCAAGATAAACATTCGCAAGAGTCTGCGCCTCTATACCCTGAGCCGCATCCACAACAAGAATAGCCCCGTCGCATGCCGCAAGAGACCTTGAAACCTCATAGTTAAAATCAACATGCCCCGGTGTGTCGATAAGATTAAACGTGTACTCTTCACCGTTTTTTGCCTTGTAAATGGTTCTTACCGCCTGGGACTTGATGGTGATCCCCCGCTCCCGTTCAAGATCCATGTTGTCGAGCACCTGCTCCTGCATCTCACGCTGTGTAAGAAGACCGGTCTTCTCTATAATACGGTCGGCAAGTGTTGATTTTCCATGGTCGATATGTGCGATTATACAGAAATTCCTAATATGTTGTCTGTCCATTTTCCTATATAACAAAAAAGGACATACTCACATGACGGTATGAGCATCTCCTTTAGTGCAATATTTTCAATTAATTATGCCATCTTGTTTACAGCAGCAGAAAGACGTGAAATCTTTCTTGAAACTGTATTCTTGTGGTAGATACCCTTTGAACCGGCTCTGTTAAGCTCGCTTGTAGCAGACCTTAATGCTTCGCCTGCTGCTGCCTTATCGCCTGATTCAATTGCCTGGTATACTTTCTTAACATATGTCTTAACCTTTGACCTGATAGCCTTGTTACGCTCGGTCTTGGTGTTGATAACAAGAATTCTCTTCTTTGCAGATTTGATATTAGCCACGATTACACCTCCTATCAAATTTATTCCACTGTGGATCTGCTGATATGAGACACGAAATACATCAAACAGAGCACACTCGTACATTTTATGCGCAATCTCTGCGTATGTCAACTGTTATTTTCATCTTCGTTATCTTTGGAATCATCTGTTTTTTCATCTTCAAAATCATCCGGGTCGGTGGGAGTGTCGAGCTCCTTCTTGGCTTCTTCCCTGGCAGCATCCTCTTCGGCCTTTTTCTCTTCAGCCCTCTTCTTGGCTTCCTCAGTCTTCTTAGCCGCCTCTTCGGCTGCGCGCTTTGCCTCTTCCGCACGCTTTCTTTCGGCTTCTTTTCTTGCCGTTATAACCGGATCTTCCTCCGGATCTTCCTCAAGTCTCTCAACCTCGTACGGGAACTTATAGTTCCATGCAGCCCTTATATTATCCATGAGCTGCATCATAAAAAGAGTCTGTGCATGAGTCATTTCCGGGCACTCTATCTGCCCCTCACGGATCGCACGCATCGCCGACTGTACTTCATACTCATACCCCGTCACCTGAGTCGGAGCGGCATATTCGGCAACAATCCTTCTTTCGAGATTATACACTCTCATAGCTTCAAAATTGTTGATGTTGTCTACTTCAATATACCCGTTTGTTCCGCTTATAATTCCTCTTCTGTCGGTCTGGGCAAGCATTGTCACATAAAGAGTCGCCATCCTGCCGTCCCTGTATGAGAGCATTATTGTCTCCTGTGCATCAACTCCCGAATGATACCTGACACAGTTTGCAGCAATGCTGTCAATATCGTCACCGAAAATCATGGAAGCAAAGTTAAGCACATACACGCCAAGGTCAAGCAGAGCTCCTCCGCAAAGCGCGGGCTTAACCATCCGCTCCACGTGTTCAAGCGGATACCCGAGGTTTGCTGCAAGTGTAGTTGGTCTCCCTATGATACCGGAATTTACAACCTCCCTGATCTTATCTGCCATAGGCATATAGCGTGTCCAGATGGCTTCCGTAAGAAGCAGCCCCTTTGACTCGGCAAGCCGCATTACTTCCTCAGCCTGCTTCGCATTGGCCGTAAATGCTTTCTCACACAGAACGTGCTTTCCGTGATTAAGGCACATCCTTATGTGCTCATAATGGTGGGAATGTGGTGTCGCGATGTACACAAGCTCAACATCAGGATCTTCAAGCATATCCTTGTAAGATCCGTAGGCTTTCATAAATCCGTATTTATCCGCAAACACCTGAGCCCTGTCACGGTCTCTTGCAGCGACTGCATAGCACGTCACATCTTTAAGCGGCTGCAGTGTTGTTGCCATTACGCCGGCTATGGATCCGGCTCCGAGTATCGCTATGTTCATGTTGTTTTCTTTCTGACTCTGCGTCCTGTGCTGCGTTCCCCTGTTGCCATGAGCCTTACGGTATTATTCTTAACACCGAGAGAATCCATCTCCTTAACAAACTGCGAAAATCTGCTGTACTGATAATCGCTGATCTTAAATGTGGGATATTTTTTCTCTATTTTCTGTTTTAACTCGGGAAGAGACATGGTTCCGTCTTCTGCCCTCTTAAGCGTTTCCCTGACAAACCTTACGATCTCTTCTTTGGATACTTCACTTTCCTTGCGTGTTACCGTAATCGAATTGCCGTGCTGTGTAAGCTTGAGACCTTTAATACTCTCAAGGAACTTCGACAACTTTGAATAGCCGTAGTTTCGGACATCAAAATCTGCGTGTCTGTTTGAAAGTTTGTTGCCGAGTTCTCCCACCGTAGTCTCACGGTCATTGGCCTCGTTATCGATAAGTATTTTTAAGATGGTCTCCTCAACGTCTTCGCGGGAAATGTCCGACTGTGATTCATCATCTGCTGCAAGAACTTCAAGATACTTGAACATCGTACAGCTTGTCCTGAATGCCTCAACCGTCTTCTTCTCACCCATTCCCACAACAAGCATTCCGGCTTCACGAAGCCTTGACGCAAGGCGCGTAAAATCACTGTCCGAACTTACAATGCAGAATCCGTCAACATTGCCGGAATACAGAATATCCATTGCATCGATTATCATGGCCGAATCCGTTGAATTCTTGCCCTGGGTATAACTGTATGTCTGCATCGTTGTGATTGAGTTCTTGAGAACTTCCTCTTTCCATCCTTTAAGGATCGGATTGCTCCAGTCACCGTATGCACGTTTATAAGTTGCGATGCCGTAATTACTTATCTCGTCGAGTACTACCTTAATA
>DEEW01000117.1:12126-12502 GCA_002350465.1 Lachnospiraceae bacterium UBA2868 | reverse complement strand
TATATCATACATACGGGATATGCTAACACCGCTTTCTTCATGTTGACCAAGCATATCAACATGGTCTGCCATAGCCGTCAGAATTTCTTTCGTTTTCTCCTCACCATACTCCCCGGCAAGCTCCTTTTTGAGTTTTAAAAGCTTCCTTTTAACGAGCTGGGAATACTCAACCTTCTTCATAAACTATATTCCCAATTCTTTTCTAAGTTCTTTAGAAGATATAGTACCCTCTGTCGCTATGGACTGTTCTCCTTTTTGCATCTCAATCTGAAATCTGTATAATGCAAGCTGCTTTTCTAAATCATCCAACTCCTGCATATTTATCATCGCAATCTGACCATGACCATTTTGGGTAAGATATACTCGGCTGCCATAG
>DEEW01000117.1:11745-11973 GCA_002350465.1 Lachnospiraceae bacterium UBA2868 | reverse complement strand
GTGACGTTGTCACCTAAATAATCCTTTAATTCCGCCTCTCTACCCATCACAACCACTGGTTGCACTGTATTTGTGATTTCGTCATTCAAGATCACCTTTTTTACAATGATGATACTCACATCAGCGGTGCGACCACTTTCAGAAATGCACCGGCAAGGTTATACAGCTTTCGTTCGCTTTTGAGTTCAGCTCTTGTGATCTTACGGCAGACTGCCAGTGTCTGCTGAA
>DEEW01000117.1:337-11661 GCA_002350465.1 Lachnospiraceae bacterium UBA2868 | reverse complement strand
TGATGATACAGACTGCGGTAGTCAAGATTGATCGTACCCACAACGGCACGGCATTCATCACTGACACACACTTTTGCGTGAACCATTCCGGGCGTATATTCATATATCCCGATGCCTGCGTCTATCAGTTCTCCATAATGTGAACGTGCAAGGGCGTAGGCTGTCTTGTTATCTGGGATACCCGGAAGTATCAGCTTCACATCGACACCTCGCTGTGCGGCATATTTCAAAGCACATTTCAACTCGTCATCTAAAATAAGATAGGGTGTCATGATATGCACACTGCTTCTCGCTCTGTTCAGAATATCCATATAGACCGCTTCACCCAGTTTGTTCTCTGTCAGAGGACATTCACCGAAGGGCATCACAAAGCCCTCTGCTTCGGAGTATTCATCGGTTTCGAGATGATCCATGTCAAATTCGGGATAAGGGTTCGGCAGTTCCCATAATTGCAGAAACATCAGCGTAAAGCTGCTGACAGCTTTTCCTTTGAGCATGATCGCCGTGTCCTTCCATTGTCCGCAAGGGTGCGTATGGTTGATATACTCGTCTGCAAGATTGATGCCACCGCTGAAAGCAGTTTTTCCGTCGATCACCATGATCTTGCGGTGGTCACGATAATTGTAATGGGAAGACAGAAACGGTTTGATCGGGGCGAACATTCTTGCCTTGATACCAAGATTGCCAAGCAACTGAGGATAGTGCGATGGAAGTTTGGAGAATTCGCAGGTTCCGTCATACAATACACGCACATCAACTCCTTCTGCTGCTTTTCTGGCAAGCACATCAAGGATACGTCCCCACATATAACCTTCCTGTATGATGAAATACTCAAGGAAAATAAACTTTTCTGCCTTTTCAAGTTCCTCCAGCATGACAGGAAAGGCATCTTCACCCATGGGATAATAGTTCACAAGCGTGCCGTCACAGATCGGATATGCTCCGCTATGGTTCATATAACTGTGCAGATTATTCGTACAGTACAGATCGTCTGACAGCTCATCGTTTACTTTATTATCCTGCGGGAGCATTTTTTTCGTATTCATTATGATCCTTTCCATATTCTTCTGCATATTTCGATGACCGAGGTTTCGCTGTGTAAAGGCAAGCATAAAGGCACCGAAAACAGGCAGCACAGCGATCAGTGCAAGCCATGTGAGCTTTGCTGAGGAATCCATTTTGTTGTTAAAAAGGTATATCACCATTCCAAATACGAAAACCGACTGAAACACCGCAAAATACGGAAGAAACTGACTGATCAGTGCAAAGAACGCAATATAAAGGAATATCTGTAATCCAAGCATCAGAAACACGATCGCAAGGCGGCTGAATACGATCCTCAGCAAGCCGTTTTTCGGTTTCTTTATCAGATTTAATATCCTGCCCTTTTCCATTGACATCACCCCGCTTTTAAAAAACTAAAATTCAGCATTGGCAAATGTTCACGCTTATAGCTTAATCAGTGGTATTTTGGGGGATATGCGGCTTTATTCCATCTCTATCGTACTCGCGGGCTTACTGCTCAAATCAAACAGCACCCTGTTTACACCCCGTACTTCACCGACTATGCGGCTCATAACCTTCTGTAGCACATCCCACGGTATCGGAGCCGCCTCCGCAGTCATAAAATCAACGGTACGGACTGCACGCAGTACTACAGCGTGGTCATATGTCCTCTCATCTCCCATAACGCCTACGGATTGCATATTGGTAAGTGCCGCAAAGTACTGATCGGGCATCCATGAAAGGCTCCCACCTTCGATATCTGCCGCCGTCTTAATCTCCTCGCGGAATATGGCATCGGCCTCCTGCACGATATGAACCTTTTCGGCTGTAACCTCTCCTATTATCCTGATACCGAGGCCCGGCCCCGGGAACGGCTGGCGAAAAACGATTTTCTCCGGAATTCCGAGCTCGAGACCGACTTTCCTGACTTCATCCTTGAACAGATTACGCAGAGGCTCTATTATCTCCTTGAAATCAACATAATCCGGAAGCCCTCCCACATTATGATGGGATTTGATGACGGCACTCTCGCCTCCGAGTCCGGACTCGACCACATCCGGATATATGGTTCCCTGTGCCAGAAAATCAACGGAGCCTATTTTCTTCGACTCTTCCTCAAATATCCTGATAAATTCTTCGCCTATTATCTTACGCTTGTGTTCGGGCTCGGATACTCCGGCAAGCCTCTCGTAGAAACGCTTTGCGGCATTAATTCTGATGAAATTAAGGTCAAAAGCTCCATCTTTGCCGAACACTTCCTCAACCTCGTCACCTTCATTCTTCCGAAGGAGACCGTGATCCACAAATACGCATGTAAGCTGGCGTCCTACCGCGCGTGACAGAAGCGCTGCAAGAACAGATGAGTCTACACCTCCCGAAAGAGCCAGAAGCACGCGTCCACTACCAACATGCTCTCTGACCTGCCGGATAGTCTGTTCCACAAAGGAATCCATGCGCCAGTTTCCGGCACAGCCACATATATTTCTGACAAAGTTAAACAGCATCTTCTTGCCGTCAACAGTGTGCAGCACTTCAGGATGAAACTGGATTGCATACAGATTTCTGGACACATCCTGTGCCGCCGCAACCGGGCAGTCCTTAGTATGGGCAATGATCTCAAACCCCGGAGCGGTCTTACTGATATAATCAAAATGACTCATCCAGCATACTGTTAACACTTCTTCGGATGCCGCATGATCCGTAACCGATCCTACATCCGAAACGCCATTAAACAGCGGACTTTTTGTATTGACCGACACCTCCGTCTTGCCGTATTCCCTTACTGTGGCGCGCTCAACGCGGCCTCCCAGAACATGCTGCATAAGCTGGGCTCCGTAGCAAAGCCCCAGTACGGGAATTCCCATATCAAACAGTTCCGCGGGAGCCGTCGGAGCACCTTCTTCGTAGCAGCTGTTCGGCCCACCGGTAAGGATAATCCCCTTCGGCGCCATTTCCCTGATCTTTTCGATCGGCGTTTTATACGAGTATATTTCGCAGTAAACGTTGCACTCCCTCACACGCCTTGCAACAAGCTGGTTATACTGTCCGCCGAAATCTATGACTATGACTTTTTCTTCATCCGTTATCATCGTTTAATCCAACCTTCCGGTTTTATTCTTCTTCCTCTTCTTCAAGCTTGATATAGAAGTTCCTAAAATCATTCCTTGCAGCTACATAATACTGCTCAAGGCCTTTGTCAAACTGTGTTCCCATGCCTTCCATTATTATTGAATCAGCCTTCTCAAAGCTCATCTTATCTTTGTACACTCTCTTACTGACAAGAGCATCATAAACATCCGCGATGGCCATTATCCGCGCCTCAATAGGAATGTCGCAACCCTTCCTGCCTTCCGGATACCCTGAGCCGTCCCAGCGCTCATGGTGGTAATGGGCCATATTTTCAGCCACCTGTTTGAACACCTCATCATCCGTATCCTTTAATATCTCATGGACTATACGGGCTCCCTCTGGTGCATGCTTCTTCATCATTTCGAATTCTTCCGGCTCAAACTTTCCCGGTTTTCGAAGTATCGCATCATCCACCGCAATCTTCCCAAGATCATGCATCGGAGCTGCCTTGATAAGCGCTTCGCAGAACTCATCAGAAAAGTCAAAATCATTGTCCGGGTCATTCTTTATCCTGTCAGTAAGCATTTTTACAAGCTCACTTGTCCTTCTGATATGGCCTCCCGTCGAATTATCACGGCTTTCAACCATCGTTGCCATACCCATGATAAGGGTGTTATGCATATCCTCGATATGAGCCGTTTTCTCTTTGACTTCTTTTTTCAGGCGTTCATTATAATTGTATTCTTTTGTATTATCGATAAAAAAGAACTGATAACCGCACCGCTTTTTCCCNNATACAGGTAACTGATATTAACGTAATATACGCTCTTGCCGTCTGCACTCCGGCATATATGCTGATCGTTCTTTACCCCGTCAAGCATATCCTTATCATAATCATCGGCCCATTTTATGAGACTATTGTCAAAGAGTTTGTAATCTCTTATACAAGTGTCAACCCTTACTCTTTTAATATCAGGCAGGATCATGCCTGCGACCTCATTGCTGCCGAGATAATTGAATTTATTATCAATAGATATAAACCCGGTATCGCCCTCCCTTGCAAGTGCTTCTATTCCGGTATACATTACGTCATACAGACTGATCTTCCTTATTATTACAATATATACACCAAGGGTAATGTCATAGAGGATCGGCACCAGTTCAACATTATGATTATTGGCCTTTCCGATCAGCAATCCTCCGACACAGATCAGCAAAGGTATCAGAAGCATTGCCAGAATCGTTGCGGAAACATCTATCCTTCGAAAATATGTGTATACAACAACCACAACACCTGTCAGCAAATAGGCAATGAGAATAAAGTAAAACAAGGTGTGGAATACGCCGTATTCCTTTGTAAGAACCACGATACCGTTCTCAACGGTATAACCTACACTTTTATAATACAAAGGATAAGTTCCGGCGGTCATGATCAGTCCATACAAAAACATGGATAAAAAAATCATCGCCGGTTTGACCCACTTCATCACACCGGTCTTACAAAGTCTTATTACCGCGAAGAACAAAAACATGGGCAAAAATGTTCCGCCCAGATAGATTATCTTTTGGGCTATAAGCGCCTCTTCAAGATTCCTGGACATCTGAAGGAACACGTATCCCATGTTGCTCACATCTACAACAATAAATATGAGCGCAAAGTTTACATCAAACCTTTTTCTCCAATTCCATGCAAGAACAAGGGTTAATACAACCGCTATAAGAAAACATGTAAGATAATAAGCAAATACCATGATTATTCCCCTGAGTATGATTTTTGCTAATTATATCATAGATTGGATGTATCCACACAAAAACGGTCTGCCACCCGGCAGACCGTTTTAATTCACCTAAGACTCTAACTAAACTATACCCTGAGCCTTCATTGCATCGGCAACCTTGAGGAATCCGGCAATGTTTGCGCCTGCAACATAATCCCCTTCCATGCCGTACTTCTTGGAAGCATCATCAAGGTTGTGGAAAATGTTGACCATAATTCCCTTAAGCTTTGAATCAACCTCTTCGAATGTCCATGAAAGTCTCTCTGAGTTCTGGCTCATCTCAAGTGCTGATGTAGCAACACCGCCTGCATTTGCAGCCTTACCGGGAACGAAGTAAACCTTGTTCTCCTGGAAGTACTTTGTTGCCTCAAGAGTTGTAGGCATATTAGCACCTTCACAAACAGCGATCACGCCGTTAGCAACAAGCTTCTTGGCATCTTCGATATCAAGTTCGTTCTGTGTTGCGCAGGGAAGTGCAATATCAACCTTAACCTCCCACTGGTTTGTACCCTCTTTTGCCTTGTCATGGTACTGCGCTGAAGGACGCTTTGCAGCATACTCTGTAAGTCTTGCACGGTTAACTTCCTTGACCTCTTTAAGAAGAGCAACATCGATTCCTTCGGGATCATAGATCCAGCCTGTTGAATCCGAGCAGGTAACAGGCTTTGCACCAAGCTGCTGAGCCTTCTCGATAGCGTAGATTGCAACATTACCCGAACCTGAAACAGCACATGTCTTGCCCTTGATATCAACGCCGTTACACTTAAGCATCTCTTCTGTCATGTACAAAAGTCCGTAACCCGTAGCCTGCGTCCTTGCAAGTGATCCGCCGTATGAAAGACCCTTACCTGTAAGAACACCTTCATAGAGGCCTGTCAGTCTCTTGTACTGTCCGTACATGAAACCGATCTCTCTTGCACCTGTTCCGATATCACCTGCGGGAACGTCTGTGTCTGCTCCGATATATTTGAAAAGTTCTGTCATAAAGCTCTGGCAGAATGCCATAACCTCACGGTCACTTTTTCCTTTGGGATCGAAATCCGAACCACCCTTACCTCCGCCGATGGGAAGACCCGTAAGTGAGTTCTTGAAGATCTGCTCGAAACCAAGGAACTTGATGATACCAAGGTTTACCGAAGGGTGAAGGCGAAGACCGCCCTTGTAAGGTCCGATAGCGGAATTGAACTGTACGCGCATTGCGTTGTTAACCTGTACCTGTCCCTTATCATCCACCCAGGGAACTCTGAAGAGTACCTGACGCTCAGGAGTTGTGAGTCTCTCAAGAAGTGCATCCTTTCTGTACTCCTCTTCGTTAGCTTCGATAACAACACGAAGTGACTCAAGAACTTCCTTAACTGCCTGATGGAACTCGGGCTGAGCGGGGTTCTGCTTTACTACTCTTTCGTAAACCTCATCAACGTATGACATTTTCTCATCCTCCATATTTGATATAAATTATTGAATAAAAAAAGGCGCACAAGGAAAACCTCGAGCGCCTTTGCTCTATTGCATAATATACCTTTGAACGGTATTTTGCAAGTGATTTTTAATTATGCAGCCTTTGCCTTGTCTGCAGCCTGCTTTCTGAATGTCTGGATACCTTCAATGATCAGGATGATCGCAAGTACAAACATTGCTACAGCAAATACAAGCTGGAAGTAATCACCCCACATTGCGGGATTTTCTGCCTTACCTGCAATTGTCTTGAAGAGGCTGATGATCTTCTGTGCAAGGAACGTAAGTGTTGCAATAAGCATAAAGCACATAGGAATGTAGAACATCTTGTTGTTCTTGCCTACTTCACCGAGCCATGTAGCAACCGCAAGGAGTGCTATACCTGCAAGGAGCTGGTTAGCTGCTCCGAACAGTCCCCAAATCTGTGAAAGAGACAATCCGCCGAGTACGCAGCCGATGACAACCATAAGAGTTGTACCGAAAAGCGGATGAGCAAGAAGCTTTCTGATACCCTTTGCATCCTTCCATGTCTCTTCATCGTCCTTAAGGAAGAGTTCAGAGAACATGAATCTTGAAAGTCTTGTACCTGTATCAAGTGATGTAAGAGCAAATACGGAAACCGCAAGTGTCAGCAGTGCGTAGATCGTTGTGTAGACCTTGGTGGTCTCTGCGCCGAACATTGATGCAATACCTGCACCGAATGCTGCGGAAGGTGAACCGAAATCACCGTTTGTGTACTTAGCCCATACCATACCTACAGCAATAAGTGAGATGATACCGAGGGCTGATTCGATAAGCATTGAGCCATAACCGATAGCCTTTGCATTCTTCTCGTTATCAAGCTGCTTTGATGATGTACCTGTTGAAATAAGGCTGTGGAAACCTGAGCAAGCACCGCACGCAACTGTGATGAACAGTGCAGGGAACAGGTTACCGATCTTTGTTGACCAGCCTGTAAATGCAGGAAGGTCAAATGATGTGCTGCCTGTGAATGCTGAAATTATAATACCGATAACAGCAAGTCCCATCATAGCATAAAGCAGGAATGATGAAAGGTAATCACGGGGCTGAAGCAGAATCCAAACCGGAACGAGAGATGCTACAGCGATATAAATACCGATTATAACAATCCATGCTGTACGTCCGATAGCAAGACCACAGTTAAGACCGATGATAGTTGAAATAACGATACCTACGATACCGATAATTGTTGCGGGAAGTGTCTTGACACCTGCCCTGTTTGTAAGCAGACCATAGATGATCGCAAGTATGATGAACAGGAATGAGATCATAGCTGTTGTCTGGTTACCGTTGGGATTTGATACAAATCCGAACTGTCCCGCATCCGGTGCCGTAAAAAATGTACCTGCTACGACGTTAACGAAGGACGCAATAACAAGGATCAGCACGAGAAGTGCAAATACTATGAAAAGCTTCTTGGCACGGGGACCCATTGAATCCTTGATGATCTCGCCGACTGATTTACCTTCATGACGAATGGAAGCAAACAGTGAACCAAAATCCTGTAATCCACCGAAGAAAATACCACCGATTACACACCATAAAAATACCGGTACCCATCCGAATACCGCTGCCTGAATAGGTCCGTTGATAGGGCCTGCACCGGCGATTGATGAGAAGTGATGTCCCATAAGTACTGCAGGTTTCGCAGCAACATAGTCAACACCATCCTCCAGTTCTACAGCCGGAGTCTTTTTGCTGGGATCGATGCCCCACTGCTTTGCAAGCCAGGAGCCATAGTAAACATAGCCGATGACAAGCAAAATGATAGCTGCAATGATAATAAGTAATGCTGTCATGATTTCTCCTCCCTTATTACTCTTTTCATTTTATATTGCCCACGAGTTTCTTAAGGCTTTTGCCCCGGTGGTTATAATAGGCCTTGCCGCAAGAAGACTCGATTGCAACCAGTCTGTAAATGCTCCATCCGTAAAAGCCCCATTTATAGCTTTTATAATGGCGCGATTTTTTTATCATATCCTTTGCCGTATCTTCAATTGTATCCGCAACGATCACAAGAGTAACATCCGTGCTTTTGTGGTTGTAGCCGGGCTTTGCCCTTGACGTTCCTCTCTCCCACGCAACCACGTCAAGCTTCGCAAAATCATCCGCCGACAGATTATCGCGCTTTGCAAAGAATACGTACTCTTTTGTATCAATATCTGCAACCTTCGCAGCCTTTACGAGATAATACTGCTCATTGTGGGACTCAAAAACCGCTTCCGCATCAAAGGGTTCTTCTATCCCCTCCGTGGTTACATTGTAATATCTTGTGAATAAAGGAAGAAGTGCATTAAGTGTTTCGTCCGCGCTCATATACTCTCCCTCAACCTATGCATATAATATAAAACATTACATCATCTGATTTTCTATATATAATAGAACTTAATCGTTTCATATTCAAGTTTTTTTTGATAAAATATATCACATGCATGATCTTAACACGATTTTAAAGCAAACAGCGGGCTGGATTGCGGCAATACTGATTGCCGCTTTCATTTGTAATACGGCATGCTTTGCATTTTATAACCCATGTCAGGACATTCCGCGCGCACAGGGTTCAACAACCGGTTATCTTCTGCCTGAAAGCGGCGGTGTTTACGGACTTGAGGGCTACTGTATAGCACATGTTGACGAAAACGGTTACGTTAATCGGGATATGGAGCGCTCAGACGACTATTACGTTGTGGCAGGAGCCTCCCATACCGAAGGTCTGTTCATCCCTTTTAAATACCGATTCAGCGACAGGCTGAATGATATTCTGTATGATGACGATAAACTCCACTTCGTAAATATCGGAAAGAGCGGAAACTATTTTTCGGTTGTTCTGCAGCACCTTGACGGAATTCTCGGTGAATTTCCCGACGCCAAGGGCATCATAATCGAGACAGATTCCCTTGCGTATGACACTAAAGCATTGTATGACTCAATGATTCAGGCCGGGTATGATCCTGATGAGACGGCATCCTCAATTCTGTCTCAATATTCCGCAAAGCAAAAGGCCGTGATCAGAACAAAGCAGGCCCTGCCCCTCATCCGCGAGCTCCACAAACAGTATTTTACTTACCTTGATTCAAAAAAGACTCCGTCCGAGTCCGACATTCTTGATCCCGACTTCTGGCAGTCCGAATATGACGGAGATTTTGAAGAAGCTCTTGATACGCTGATGGGATATATTCGAAGCAGAACCGATAAGCGGATAATCATCCTCTTCCATCCTGCCGTAAGACTTGAAGCTGACGGAAGTATGACCTGTCTTTCAAACAATGCGGAGGATTACTACAAACGGGTATGCCAAAATCATGACATTGACTTTATCGACATGACGGACACATTTACCGAAGCCTATGAGAGGGATCACATAATCCCGTACGGATTTTCCAATACGACTCCCGGAGACGGTCACATCAGCCGCGCTGCTCATGAAATGATAGCCGAAAAAATCGCGGAGGTGCTCAGATGAAACTGATACTTCTGCTTATTGCCGGATATATTTTCTACGGATTATTTGATCTTAAAGCTCTCGGTATTCTGGTTGCATTGTCTCTGATTACCTACTGCGGCGGAAGGATTGCCTATTCATATAAAAAGAAAAATGATAACGCCGCAAAATATATATCCGCAGCATTTATCACCTTTGAAATAGCTGTTTTGTGCTTTTTTAAGTATTCCGGACTGTTTCCCATGCCTGTAGGAATGTCCTTCTATATGCTCATGGCTATCGGCTTTATCGCTGACTGCGCAAACGCAAGATTCGATAATATGCCCACTGTTATACAGACCCTTGTTTATATAAGCTTCTTTCCTACCGTTATTTCCGGGCCGATACTAAAGGCGAAGGATTTTATCCCTCAGTTATCCAAGAAAATCACTTTTTCCAAAGAACGTCTGTATTCATTCATGACCATGTTCGCGGTTGGTGCGTTTTTCAAACTCGTTATGGCCGACAGACTATCGGTGGCTGTCGATAAAGTATATGCAACTCCCCTTGCATTTAGCGGAATGACCTTATTCTTTACTTCCGTTACATATACTCTTCAGCTGTATTTTGACTTTGCAGGATATTCCTATATGGCAATAGCCGCCGCCACCCTTCTCGGCTTTGATATTGCACCGAACTTTAATCTCCCTTATCTTGCAACGAATCCGTCGGAATTTTGGAGAAGATGGCATATCAGCCTGTCGGAGTGGCTCAGGGACTATGTATATATTCCTCTCGGCGGAAGCCGTAAGGGGAATCTTAGAACATACATCAATATTTTTCTTGTTATGGTCGTAAGCGGTCTGTGGCACGGATCCACCATCAATTTTCTCATATGGGGCATGCTTCACGGCATAGGTCAGATCATACACCGCGGGGTAGCAAAATCCCGCAAAAAAGATGCGACCGGCAGCCGCATCTTTTCAATGATCATCAATTTTTTGTTTATAAACTTCCTGTGGATACCGTTCAGAGTATCAACTCCCTATGANNTATCGACGCCCTATGAAGCATGGACGATATTTAGGCGAATAATAACATTTGCTCCCGGAGCATCATATTTTTATGTGTATACGTTCATTTTCGGCATTGCAATGCTCGCCATCCAGTTTATAGGAGCAAGGTTTAACAACGGGAACGATCCCATAAAGCCTCTTTCTCTTGATAAGCTCTATGCCAAGGTCATCTTCTGTGTGCTCATTATTACAACGGCAATGTTCGCTTACTTCGGAAACGGGGCATTCATCTACTCACAGTTCTGAGTGCCTTATTTACCTTCGTAGACTATTGCGGACTCCACATCGTATTTTGCAAGCCTGTCACGCCCTTTAAGGCCCGCAAGTTCCATCATAAATACAAGCTTAACAACCTCTCCACCAAGCTTTTCCACAAGCTTTATTATGGCTTCAACCGTACCCCCGGTAGCTATCAGATCATCTACTATGACAACCTTCTGTCCTGGCTTAATCGAATCTTTGTGAAGTTCTATGGATGCTGTACCATATTCAAGCTCA
>DEEW01000117.1:0-140 GCA_002350465.1 Lachnospiraceae bacterium UBA2868 | reverse complement strand
ATATCTCTAAATATTATGCCCGGCTCCGGAAAATCGGGAATGCTTGTAACATATTCTTCAAGTTTTTTCATATAATGCTCCAGTTGTAATGATCAGTAATTCTCGGAGTGAACCTCAAAATAGCTCTGAGGATGTGCACA
>DEEW01000022.1 GCA_002350465.1 Lachnospiraceae bacterium UBA2868 | reverse complement strand
CTGGTGGACAGAACAGATGCAACATTGATAATCGATAAAGCAATGGCAAGTGACACTCCTGTGATTTTTTTCAACAGAGAACCGGTTGAGGAAGACCTGTCAAGGTGGGACAAATTGTATTATGTCGGGGCTCCTGCNNNNAAGATTGATGTTAACAAAAATGGCACCATTCAATATGTAATTCTTGAGGGAGAGGCCGGACATCAGGATGATATTGTAAGAACAAATGTATGCACCAAGGAGCTGTTAAACGCGGGATTTTCTCTTGAAAAGCTTGGAGATGAATACGCCAACTGGGACAGGGATCAGGCAAGAACCAAGATGAGGGAGCTTATAGACCGGTATCCGATCCAGATAGAGATGGTCATTGCCAATAATGATGATATGGCACTTGGCGCCATAGATGCTCTGGAAGATTCAAACTACCCACTGGATCCTTTTGTTGTAGGGATCAACGGAACGGAGGATGCACTTGAGGCGATTAGGACGATGAAGCTGGACGGAAGCGTATACAATGATTCAAGGGGGCAGGGAGAGGTAATAATGGAAATGGCATATGCGCTTGCCCAGGGAAGACCTTTTCCGGATATGGTCAAGCTTACATTTGATAAATATGTCTATACCCCTTATAGTATTATTACTTACGATAATGTGCAGGAGTATTTGAAGTAGAGGGAAGAGGGCTTTTAGTGACGCGGCTCTCAGTAGTAAGAGAAGGAGAAAACGAACATGAAGAAATTCGAAGGATATCAAAAAGGAGTTAATCTCGGAGGGTGGCTCTCACAGTGTGTTGCTTATACAGAAGAGCATTTCAATAAATTTATTACGGAAGAGGATATCAAAAGGATAAAATCATTCGGGCTTGATCATGTAAGAGTTCCTGTTGATTATGATGTTTTCATGAAAGAGCAGGGAGATCTCGATGTGGTCAATTTCGAAGGAATATCACATATTGATGACTGCATCGGCTGGTGCCGAAAACACGGTTTAAATATGATTCTTGATCTTCATAAGGCCAAAGGGTATATGTTTGATGCGGGGGCGGTACCTGATGCAGATGTATTCTTTGAGGATGAGATGCTTCAGGAGACATTCTACGATACATGGGAAATGTTTGCAGCAAGATACGGAAAAGATAAGGACATTCTTGCTTTTGAACTATTGAATGAGGTGGTTAATCCGGATTATGAGTCAAAGTGGAATGAAATTGCCACAAAGGCTATCGGAAAGATTCGCGCTATAGCTCCGGACAGTTACATCATCGTCGGCGGGGTAAACTACAACAATGTGTTTGCGGTTCCCGGCATTAAGGTACCGGTAGATGAGAAGATAGTCTTCAATTTCCATTGTTATGAACCCCTTTGCTTTACGCACCAGAAGGCATACTGGGTTGAAGGGATGACGGACGATTATGAAATGACATATCCCGAGGATATTGAATACATAAGACGCAAGAGTGAAGAGTTCTCCAAAAATCATATGGGAGCCGTCTTCAACGAAGTGATGGACGGTGAAGGAGCATTCTTTGACAAGATGTTTAAAGTTGCGGTGGATACGGCCATTGAGAAAAACGTACCGCTGTATTGCGGTGAGTATGGTGTGATAGACCGTGCGCCGCTTCCCGATACCCTTAACTGGATGAAGGACATTCACGCAAGCTTTGAGAAGTTCGGAATAGGAAGAGCGCTGTGGAATTACAAGAACAAGGACTTCGGGCTGGTGGATGAGCATTATGCTCCGATTATGGAAGAGATGGTTAAAGCATTATAAGCATAATGAATATAGTACTACTTGAGCCGGAGATACCGGCAAATACGGGAAATATAGGCAGAACCTGCGTTGTAACGGGGACAAAATTACATCTGATAGAGCCTTTAGGCTTTCAGATCAATGAGAAAACCCTGAAAAGAGCTGGTCTTGATTACTGGGATAAGCTGGACGTAAGTATATACAAGAATTACGAAGAGTTTATGGCAATCCATGGCGGCAGCAGGATATGGTACCTTACAACAAAGGCCGAAAAATCATATGCCGAGGCAAGTTTCGGAGCAGATGATTTTCTCATGTTCGGGAAAGAGACCGCAGGGATACCTGAAGAAATACTGGTTGAGAACAGGGAGAGATGTATCCGGATACCTATGATGAAGGGAGAGAGGTCACTTAACCTGTCTAATGCAGCTGCGATCGTGTTATATGAGGCACTGCGGCAGAATGATTTTGCGGGACTTGAAGAGGCGGGCAGTTTGCACAGACTCAGCTGGTATGGTAATATCAAGGACTGATACTTCAATAATTGTATGTTTTATGAGGATGGGATAATGGAAGAGAAAAAAGAAAGTTTCGGAAGCAGAATAGGATTTATCCTTGCGGCAGCGGGCTCGGCTATAGGTCTGGGTAATATATGGAGATTCCCGTATCTTGCGGCCAAATACGGTGGCGGGATATTTCTTGTTATCTATATAATACTGGTGGTAACTTTCGGATTTTCGTTAATGGTAACGGAGATTTCACTTGGCAGAAGAACTGGAAAAAGTGTCATCGGGGCATATAAGCATGCGAATGCAAGATTTGGTTTTCTGGGTCCGATTGCGGCTCTTGTTCCGTTTGTTATCACACCATACTACTGTGTTATCGGTGGATGGGTACTTAAATATCTGGTTACATTTGTATGCGGACAGGGGGCAGAGGCCACATCGGATGATTTTTTCGGAGGGTTTATTTCCACAGCCGGCCAGACATCGGTATTCTTCATAATATATGCAGCACTTACCGCGGTAGTTGTAATATTCGGAGTTCAAAAGGGAATAGAGAAGGTTAGCAAAATACTGATGCCGATTCTTGTACTGCTGTCCATAGGAATAGCAATTTATGTTATGACGCTTCCCGGTGCCGGGGAAGGATTAAAGTACTATGTTCTGCCGAATTTTGCCGGATTTACGGTTGCCAGGTTCCTTAAAACCATGGTAGCAGCCATGGGACAGTTATTCTACTCAATGTCGCTTGCAATGGGAATAATGGTAACCTATGGATCCTACATGAGAAAACAGGATTCGATAGAAGCATCTACGAGACAGATCAGCTTTTTCGATACTCTTATTGCGATAATTGCCGGACTTATTATTGTTCCGAGTGTTATCATATTCAGCGGCGGAGATGCGGCTGCTCTTAATGCCGGCCCCGGACTTATGTTTGTGACACTTCCGAAGGTATTTGACTCGATGAGAGGCGGGTATGTTGCAGGTGCGGCATTTTTTATTCTTGTAGCATTTGCGGCACTTACATCTTCGGTTTCGCTTCTAGAAACAATGGTATCAATTATATCCGAGAAGTTTAAGTTAGGAAGAATTGCGTCGACGATAGTGTGCTTTATTATAGTTATCGTTATGGGAATGCTGTCCGTACTCGGATACAGCAACTGGAGCGGGGTAACGATATTCGGATACCAGATACTTGACTTCTTTGATTTTATATCCAATAACATTATGATGCCGGTTGTTGCCCTGCTTACGTGCATACTTGTAGGCTATATCGTCAAACCGGAATATATAGAGGATGAGACAACGCTTAACGGAGAGACATTTAAGGCAAAGGGACTGTATAACATAATGATGAAGTTCGTATGTCCGATATTTATGATAATCATCCTTTTAACTCCGTTCTTTGTGGAAATCTAAAAGCTGTCAGGCTCTCTAATTAAGAAAAGAGGAGAAAAATGAGGAATAAGAAAACTTTAAGATTACTGGCAATGCTTGTTACAGCTACTGTTGCGGTAACTCTTACAGGGTGTAATCTTGCCGAGGACCTTTCAAAGATCGCAGAGCAGACCAACTCTGTAAGTGAGACGGATTATGATCCGATGAATCTGATAGCGGGGCTGGCCGATCAGGGAGAGTCACCTGAATGGGTGGGAAAAATGCAGCAGGCATCCGATGCCGACCAGTTGTTTGTTGTTGCGGCAGTAGGAAAGACTACGGCATATGTATCTATGCACCAGAAAGATGAAAACGGCAAATGGGAGCAGATTATTTCCACACCGGGCTATATTGGCAAGAACGGAATTGGCAAGGAAAAAGAAGGTGATTCAAAAACACCCGTAGGAGTATTCCGGTTTACTGATGCTTTCGGCATAGCAGGAGATCCGGGGTGCGCTATTCCATATAAAAAGGTAACCGATGATGATTACTGGTCCGGTGATCAGCGAGACGGATATATGTACAATAAAATGGTAAGCATCAAGGACTATCCGGATCTTGATGTGGAAAGCTCGGAACATATTAAGGATTATACCGTTCCGTACCAGTATTGTCTGAATATTAGCTACAACGAAGACGGAGAGGCAGGACTTGGATCAGCGATTTTCCTTCATTGCTTTAGTTCCGACAAGCCTTATACCGGCGGATGCGTTGCCATTCCGCAGGACAAAATGATCACGGTTATGCGAAATGTCAGGGAAGACTGCGTTGTTGTGATCGATACATTGCAGAATATAAGTCCCGATCTGTATGAGGAATGGGATCCCGAAAATGAACTCGCAGCCGCTGAGGAGACTGTTAATTATTCGGATGACTCATCGGATTTTGTTCTTTTATCTGAGGCAGTTCCGGATGCGATTCTCGAGATACGCTATTATTCAACATATAATTTTGTCGGAGACCGCATAGAAGGGTATGAGGAACCGGTTGCCCTGCTGACAAAAGAGGCGGCAGCAGCACTTTTAGAAGTAAGTGAGGAGCTCAAGGAAAAGGGATATCGTCTGAAAATATACGATGCTTACCGTCCGCAGATGGCTGTAACTAATTTTGTTGAGTGGGCGGAAGATACAGATGATACGAGAATGAAAGAGTTCTTTTATCCCGATCTTGAAAAGGACGTTCTATTCCCCCAGGGGTACATTGCCGAACACAGCGGACACAGCAGGGGAAGTACGGTTGACCTGACACTGTTTGACATGGAGACCGAGAAGGAACTTGATATGGGAGGTACATTTGATTTCTTCGGGGAATTGTCCCATCCGGATTACAAGGAAATCACCGAGGAACAGTTCAACAATCGTATGATCCTAAGGGATGCTATGTTAGAGCATGGATTCAGACCTCTTGAAACAGAGTGGTGGCATTTTACTCTTGATGACGAACCATACCCCGATACATACTTCACATTCCCGGTAAGTTCCGAATCCGTAAGCGAATAAAGCCAGTATTTACGCTAATTGCAACCGCCGGTTGACAAATTGAAAAGCCGGCTTTATAGTTTGCAACCGCCAAAGTTATTATTGTCAGATTGTTCGAACAAACAAATTAACAGGTTTTGGTTTTGAAGAAGACAATGATGACTTCGGAAAGGATAAGCAAATGATTTTAGCTGATAAGATTATTAATGAAAGAAAAAAGAATGGATGGTCTCAGGAAGAACTCGCCGAGATGCTTGATGTATCAAGGCAGTCCGTTTCAAAGTGGGAGGGAGCCCAGAGTGTACCGGATCTCCAAAAGATACTGAAGATGGCGGAAATATTCGGCGTAAGCACGGATTATCTTCTAAAGGATGAAATGGAGCCTGAGGATACGGAAGTGAACTATGAAAGAGGATCTTCCGACTCACCGGTAAGAAGAGTTTCCATGGAAGAGGCTACGGAATATATTAATTTGAGAAAACAGTATCTTCCCAAGATAGGCCTCGGAGTGTTCCTGTGTATAACTTCTCCTGTAATACTGCTATTTCTGGCAGGTCTGCAGGCGTCCGGTCTATGCCGCATTTCGGAAGGTGCGTGTGTGGCTATCGGACTCATCGCGTTATTTGCACAGGTTGGCACAGCCGTATTTTTGTTCATTACAAAAGGTGGCAAACTTTCAAAATTTGATTATCTTGAAAGAGAAGCATTTGAGACAGAGTACGGGGTTGACGGGATGGCAAAAGAGAGGCTTGCCGAGAACGAGGGCAACAATACAAAAGCATTAGCAACAGGAGTGCTTATGTGTGTTCTTGGAGCGGTTCCGCTTATAGTATGCTCGGTACTCGGGATGTCGCAGCTTGTTATCGAGAGCATGGTCTGCCTGCTGTTGCTGCTTGTAGGATGCGCGGTTTACCTGTTTGTTTCCGTGTGCGGTGTCTACGGTTCTTACAAGATCATTCTTCAGAGCGGTGATTATACCCGTGAAAGGAAGAGAAAAAATGTAAAACTTGAGCCGCTGACGGGAATATACTGGCTCCTGATAGTGGTTATCTATCTCGGGATCAGTTTTGTAACTAATAGGTGGGACCGTACATGGATAATCTGGGCTGTGTCGGGAGTGCTGTTTGCACTTATCAGATTGATAGCCGAATCGTTTGTTAAGGAAGATTAATTCATCTGTAGTGTTTAATGATAGACAATCATACCATATATTGTATGTAGTTTAGCGAAAAGAAAAAATGCCCTTAAAAGCTTTATTTTAGGGCATTTTTTTGATAAAAATTTTTTGAAAATTTCGTTGACAATGCCCAAATGCAAT
>DEEW01000054.1:4093-5910 GCA_002350465.1 Lachnospiraceae bacterium UBA2868 | reverse complement strand
TCTTTTTGAGGAACAGGTCTCATGACTTTCGTTTCCAGTCTTACCGACGGGGCTTTGCCTTCTTCCTCAAGTTCCTTAAACTTCTCCTCCCCGAAAACTGCCTTAAGTGCAACTTCATTATCCGCAAGCTTTGTACCTTCTTCTATCTCTCTTGCGGATTCATCTGTTATTGTCTTATTGTTGCTATTGTTACCACTACTGTTACTGTCTGTTTCATCAGTTTTAGCCGTACTTCCTGCCACCGAAGAGCTGTTCGAACCAGTTGAAGCGCTGCTCCTGCTTCCTGCGGAATTGCTCGATTTCGTCGATGCATTGCTCTTGCTTCCGGTTGCGCTGCCTGAACCCGTCGATGTGCTGCTCTTACTTCCGGAAGAGCCGCCTGAACTCTTCGACGTACTGCTCTTGCCTCCGGAAGAGCTTCCCGAACTCGTCGAGGCACTGCTCTTGCTCCCGGAGGAATTGCTACTGCTCGATGAATTGCTGCCGCTCGACGAGTTGCCACCCGATGGGTTGTTTGCTCTTGTTATAGTAAATGATCTGGTTCTGTCGGAAGGCAGCTCATAATTAGCTGCATCAATTCCTTTTATGCCTGTAACCTCTGCTGTGTGTGTTCCGGGATCGCTGGCTGAGCCGGAAACCTCGAATAAAACAGAATCATTTCCCAAAGAACCTGTGGCTCTTGCGATCGGCACATGGCTGTACCCGTCATATGTAAATGAGGTGTTTTCCCATCTGATACCGACCTTAGCCTTATCTATCGTAACCTTAAAAGATCCCGCAGCTGTTTCATATCCCGGCTTTTCGGCTCTGTAATATACCGTATATTCTCCTGCATTTTTAAATCTCGGAACATCAGACGTAAAGGCGCCATCACGTGAAGTTGCGTACATGAATCTCACATCGCTCTGATCTACCTTGGTGATGACCCGGGGCTCTTGCATGTAGCCATTATAATTAAGGCTTCCATCCGCCGATACACTTACTCCGGTAAGCTTCGGATCAGCAATTGCGTATTTCTTGGTCGCGGTTCCCTCATAGTTTCCCTTTCCGGTAATTGTCAGAGTATGTTCTCCAACATTAGTCGCCTTTTCTCCGGTAACATCATAATCCGTTCCTTTCGTAAGGGAACGCCCGTCAACCGTTACCGAAAAGTTCTGGGTCTGCTCGGAGCCGTTATATACAAGCTCATTGGAAAGAGTTATGCCCGCATCTGACAGATTTCTTGCTTTTATCTCCAGCTTACCGTTAACCGGTGTAATAACAAAGTGATCTGTAACATCATTGCCCTTACTATCGCGTACAGTCGTGGTACCTTCAATTATGCTCGCATACTCTCCCGCCGTTGTTCCCACGCCTTCGGCCGACAGTCCCGAGATAGTATAGGTCTCATCTGCCTCTGTAAAGCTTAATGAATCATCGGTAAATCCACTTACAGACTGCTGACTTCCGTTGTATGTTACCGTACTGCTCTTAGCTGTCACTGTATGGATATGCTTGCTTACATCATCATCATTCCACCATTCGACAGAAAGCGTTCCAAACTTAGTCGTAATATCATAATTGCCCGCGTTTGTTCCGTCTTTTAGTGTGTATGTAAAAGTATTGGGACTTTCTCCGGGTGCAGTTCTTGATCCGGTAACCGTATAATCAGCCCCTTCATTTTCAGCAAACCCATCCTCGGAGACAACAACGCTGTCTATGCCATCTATGATCAATGGTTCTCCATCATATTCTTTGCTTCCGGATGCCGATGTGAGAGTTACCTGTCTCTTCGTTATCGAATAATCCTTAGACAATCCCGTGTCAGGCAGAACGTA
>DEEW01000054.1:3692-4030 GCA_002350465.1 Lachnospiraceae bacterium UBA2868 | reverse complement strand
CATACTATCTCCGGCAAGACCCGTTACAAATGCCATATACTCTCCGGCATTTGTCTGTTTGTTTCCTTCCACTAAGGGACTTACATCATCACTGTTGACGATTCCTTCAAGAGTTGCCGTAACTTCATGTTCTGCCCCGTCATATTTCCATGGGCTCTCACTGCTCCAGCTTACTTCAAGCTGTTTCTTATCTATCGTTACCGCAAAATCACCGGTAGCATCTTTGTAGCCATCAGCAGTTGCTTTATAATATACTCTGTATGTTCCCGCATCTTTGAATTTAGGAATCTCGCTTGAATATGATCCCTCATCTTCGGGTGTGGTAGTATAAAACCACT
>DEEW01000054.1:903-3654 GCA_002350465.1 Lachnospiraceae bacterium UBA2868 | reverse complement strand
TAGTACAGGTTTTCTCAACTGCTGCCTGCTGCTCGCTTCCATTGTAGGTAAGAGTTCCCTTTTGACTGACAGTTACGTTAAGCTGCTCCGGTGTCGGTGTAGGTGTTGGCGGAACCGGCGCGTCATCGGTAAATGCCTTGATGCGGAAATTGCCCTTTTTCTCTGCCTCTATACTGGTATCTTGCGTAAAATCCTTCCAGACTCCATTTCCTTTTAGATACGATTGTCCTTCAACTATATATGCATCAGAATAAACCCATCCGGGGTATTTAAAATCGCACTCCATCCCCAATCTGGCCATCTCACCCGTCTTCTCCAATTTGACAACAACTGCAAATCTGTCACCTTCTTGCAGCGACACAGGCTCTGGCAGATTAATCGTATAATATCCGGCATAAGAAACAGTTCCACTTGCACTCGAAACAGGAGTAAGTTCTGTAGGATCGAATCCGGTATCCGAAAGCTTGTTATATATTTCCACTGTGTACTTAATATTGGTACTGTATGTCATGAATGAAACCGCTTTCAGTTCTTCATTGCCTTTAGATTTAAAGACGTTTGCAGCTTCTAAAGCATCGCTCATATATATGTAATCCGGGGTCATTGAGCCGTCATACTGATAATTATGATCATAATTATTGGATGTATCGAACACGAATGAATATGCTTTATCTCCGATGCTCCCTGTTTCGTACGACATCCAGAAATAACCATCGTAGCAAAAACTTCCAGATGAATTATGATCACCGATCATCCAGCTGTTCCGAATAAGCCAGGCTCCATTTTCTTTAGGCTGTTTTCCCGCATTAAATTTTTCTTTTGAAAAATCATCATCCCATCCGACAATGGTTACCGCATGATTTGTATCATTTCCTGCCAAATCATCATAATATGCATGATTAGTACTGTTATAGTATTCTGTATCTGCATCACTTTTCGTTCCGCTTTTCGAATGGTAAGATATACCAACTGCACCGTTATCTATTATCAGCTGCTTAACCGCATTCCTGTCAGCTTCCTTGCCGTTAATATTAACGATCCTGTATCCGGCTATATGCGCCACATCATCATATGCATATTTATCATCAAGTGTTTTTTTAAAGTTTGGATCACCCGTAGGATATTTAAGATCGCCCTTATCATTTGCAGCTCCTGTCCATGTAGCAAGAACATTTGAGGCAATAGCAAGGTTTCCCCCTACATTCAGGTAATTATCACCTTCTTTAAAGTCTCCTCTGTTGCTGTCACCTTCTGTTCCCCCAATGGGATCGACTACAGAATTATATGCAAAATAGGCAAGCTGAACCTCCGACAGATCCAGATTCGAAGACATCTTTCCTTGTTTTCTTAAGTTTATTTCAGCCAGCGCCATTGCCGAGTGCGCCCAGCACGAACCGTACGGATTCTGGTCACGAAGTGGCGGCATATACGAATCAAAATCGGAAAAGTTCTTGGGATACTTGCTATCTGTTGCCGAAGCAGTGTCATTACTAAATACATATGTATTTCTAAGCCTTAATCTTCGATCCGAGGAATATACTGAAATACTATCAGGAATCGGTTCATCAGGAAACTCACGATACCCCATCCCGTGCTCTTCATTTACGCTTTTGCTCTCTTTATCATCCGACGCACCAATCTCATCAGCAAGAGCTGTTATGCTCCCCGATGTCAGGAGCACAACAAGCGTCAGCAATATTCCTGTTAACCGAATGATTTTCTTCTTCAAAGAAATAACCTCACTTATTATTAAGCATAGGCCGTGCAACGTGCACGTTGAAAAACTCTATAAGCGGTCCCATGAAGAACGCCGTGATTATAGTGCCGATCCCGGCTATTGTCGGGATAGCGGAAAATGATCCTCCCGATGCAAGGAACAGTAAACAGCCGGTGATCACGCAGACTATGTCCGTAGCGATCCTCACATACTGGAACTTCCCCTTTTTCCATGTGTTGCAGATTATAAGAGCTACCGCGTCGTATGTCGACACACCGAGATCTGCTGTCATATAAAAAGCGGAGCCGAAACAGATGATCACGACTCCGATGACAAGGCATAACACCCTTACCGCGATGGAAGGATTCACAATCACGGTCTGAAGATATTCAAATGTAAACTGGGTAATATATCCGAGAAGAAACAGATTGATGAATGTTGCAATACCGATATAATGTCTGTCAAAGATAAGTGCAAATAAGAGCAGCACTGCGTTTGCTATCACATAAAGCGTTCCGAAACTGATTGGAACAAGCGCGTCTAGTCCCGCCATAAATGACTGGAACGGATCGACACCAAGTGCTGCGATCTTGAATATTCCCACGCTTATGGCACATATTATCACTCCGAAAAGCGACATGAATACCCTTTTGCCAAAATTCTCTTTATTCATTGTAATTTCATTTTATCGAGCAGCAATTGGAACTTTACTTCGTTCCCTTCGAACTTTATCTGCCCGGTTTGCCAAGCCTCGCGCATGTGAAGCTTCTTCGCTGCAAGCTTTAATATCACATCTGCAGTTGCGATTATCCGTCCGTCGTTATTGTAATAATTGTAAGGTTCTACAACACAGGCGCGTTGTGCAACCTCAAAGTAAAACGCTCCGGCTCCCTCACCTACTATATCAACTTCTATCGCCACATGTTCGAATATCTCACGGGCATCTGCATTTTCAAATGTTTTTCTCACCTTCTGGACTATCTGTTCATAAGTTACCGGTTTCTTTGCTGCCATAATATCACTCCTTATAAAAA
>DEEW01000054.1:0-769 GCA_002350465.1 Lachnospiraceae bacterium UBA2868 | reverse complement strand
TGCCGGAATTTAATCTCTCCTGTCTCATCATTCATAGCATCAATTATTGCAAGTGACTCGACTCTTATTCCCTTCTCGCGAAGCCTCTTGCCGCCGTCCTGAAATCCTTTTTCAATTATGATGCCGACACCCTGAAGCGCTGCGCCGCTCTCGTTTATCAGTTCTATCAGGCCTTCCGCCGCACATCCGTTTGCGAGGAAATCATCCACGACGAGTATTTTGTCATCCGGCGACAGATACTTTTTCGATACTATTACATCATATACTCTCTTATGGGTAAATGATTCTATCTTAGTTGAGTAAACAGACCCGTCAAGGTTGATTGACTGCGTCTTCTTGGCAAACACTACCGGAACGTTAAAATACTGTGCTACGATCGCAGCAACCGCTATACCGGATGCTTCTATAGTGAAGATCTTCGTAATCTCAACATCCGAGAATATCCTCTTAAACTCTTTTCCTATCTCATTCATCAGATCGATGTCTATCTGATGGTTTAAAAAACTGTCAACCTTCAGAACATTTCCTGCCTTAACGATACCGTCCTTTATTATTCTTTGCTCAAGTAACTCCATTGTTTTACCTCTCCTCACGGAAATAATTAAGCCCCAGACTCTGAGGCGGCTGATCCTCGCGGCGGTTTCTCATGCTTGTAAATATGAGCACGATAAGCGTTACCACATAGGGAATCATCTTGTACAGTTCCTTTCTCTCCATATGATCCATACCTGTGGGAATATACAGGTGAAGAATATACAGACCTCCAAAC
>DEEW01000173.1:287-4971 GCA_002350465.1 Lachnospiraceae bacterium UBA2868 | reverse complement strand
GATATGGCAAGACTTCGCGAGATTGCGGTCGAGACAAAAGAGATGAGGAACAACATAATGGGGTACAAGCTTCCCACAGGACAGCTCATTAATGTTCTCGGAGAAGGAAGACTTGTGAACCTTGCATGTGGCGACGGACATCCCGCAGAGATCATGGATATGTCCTTTGCGATCCAGGCACTTTCGGCAAAATACCTTGTTGAGCATGAAGGAACACTTGATAAGATGATCATCGATGTTCCCGATGAAGTCGATAACGATGTTGCAACAAGAAAGCTTGCCTTCCTCGGCAAGAAGATAGATGTCCTGACTCCCGAGCAGGAAGCTTACCTTAACAGTTCTGCGGGCTGAAAATGTATATAATAGTCGGTTTGGGAAATCCCGGAAGTGAATATGCCAAAACGCGGCATAATGCCGGATTTGAGGTAATAAAAATACTGGCCGACCGGTTTGATATCGCTACTGATTTTATAAAGCATAAGGCGGTATGCGGCAAGGGAGTCATTGAAGGAAATAAAGTGATGCTTGCCATGCCCCAGACATTTATGAATCTTTCGGGAGAGAGCGTAAGGGAGCTTACCGGGTATTATAAACCGGATATATCTTCGGAACTGATTGTAGTATACGATGATGTTGATCTTGAACCGGGAAGGATCAGGGTCAGAAAATCAGGAAGCGCCGGCGGACATAACGGAATGAAGAGCATAATCTCATGTCTTGGTACGAATGAGTTTATACGAGTCCGTGTCGGGGTGGGTGCAAAGCCGAAGGGATACGATCTGGCGGATCATGTTCTCGGAACCTTCACGAAGGATCAGGCAGATATAATGGCCGGTGCGTTTATTGATGCTGCAAATGCCGTAGTATCCATCATGAACGATGGGGTTGATGCAGCGATGAACACCTACAACAGATCAAAAAAGGAAGACGATGAAAGCGTTTGATTCTCCTTTTTACAGTCTTGCGGAATATGAGACACTCAGAAACCTTATAGCAAGAGGCAACAAAATGGTTGCGGCAGACGGTTGTGTCGATCCGCAGAAGCTTCATATGGTGTACGGAATTAGCGATGATTTTGATTTCAAAATCATCGTTACTTTTAGTGAAACAAAAGCACGGGAAATATATGAAGATTATAAATTTTATGACAGTGATGTTTATCTGTTCCCGTCAAAGGATCTGATTTTTTATCAGGCGGATCTGTCAGGAAACGTTGTCACTGAGCAGAGGATGGAGTGCATCAAAGCTTTGTGTGAGCGTAAAAGATGCACTATAGTGACGGTCGTTGACGCATTCATGGCTCATATGGCACCGCTGTCATCAATTGAGGACAGTGTGCTTTACATCGATGAGGGAAGCACTATATCCGAATCGGAACTGTCCGAGGAACTCATAAATGCGGGCTATGTCCGCAATTACCAGATCGAAGGAAAGGGTCAGTTCTGCGTCCGCGGAGGGATTGTGGACATATATCCCCTTACGGATGACAACCCCGTCAGGATTGAGCTGTGGGGAGATACGGTTGATTCCATCAGGACATTCGATGTGTTAAGCCAGCGTTCACTTGATAAGCTAAGCACTGTTGCCATATTCCCCGCATCGGAGATGGTAATGGACAAAGACCGGATGGAAGAAGGCCTCCGGCGGATTATGGGGGAAGCATCCGAGGTGCGCCAGAGATTCCGCGACGAATTCAAGACGGAGGAAGGCGCAAACGCATACAGGATCGCAACGAATCTTAAGGAAGAACTTGAGATAACCGGAAGGTGTGGGGTAAATACGGACAGCTTCATAGAGTATTTCTATGATGAAACGAAAAGTCTCTATGATTATCTGTCGGAGAAAAAATGCATATATTTCCTTGATGAGCCGGGAAGGCTTGCGGACAAGGCATTTGCTGTGGAAACAGAGTTTGCCGAGAGTATGAAGATGCGCCTTGAAAAGGGATATGCTCTTCCGACGCAGACAAAGCTCATATATTCAAAAGATCAGGTCTTTGCGAGGTTTGAAAGATCTGTGGGAGTTGCGATGTCGACTCTGTCTATGCCCTCCGGGATCATGAAGACTGCGGCAAGCGTTAATCTTGTAACAAAGGCCATGAACAGTTACAACAACAGTTTTGAGGCACTTGTTTCGGATCTTAAGAGGTTTGCCAAGAACTCATACAGTGTGATTCTCCTGTCCGCATCAAGAACAAGAGCGCAGAGACTTGCGGAGGATCTTCGTGACGGTGGAATCAATGCCTTCTACTCGGAAAACACCGAAAGAGAAGTAGCCCCCAAAGAGGTAATGGTCACATACGGAAGGCTGCGTCAGGGATTCGAATATCCACTCATCAAGTATGCCGTTATTTCCGAGGCGGATATATTTACCGAAAGACACAGGAAGAAAAAACGCAAGACCAAATTCGAAGGAAGTCATATCGCAAGCTTTACCGAGCTGAAGATCGGTGACTATGTAGTCCACTCAAGTCACGGTCTCGGAATATATCAGGGAATAGAGCAGGTAAATGTAGATAATGTAACGAAGGATTACATGAAGATATCCTACCGTGACGGAGGAAATCTCTACATTCCGGCAACCGCACTCGATACTATCCAGAAGTATGCATCCAAGGATTCACACGCTCCGAAGCTTAACAAGCTCGGCGGTCAGGAGTGGACCAAGACCAAGTCGAAGGTTAAGGAGGCAGTCGATGTAATCGCACAGGATCTTGTAGACCTGTATGCGGCAAGATCCTCCAAAAAAGGATACATATACGGCCCCGATACGGTATGGCAAAGAGAGTTTGAAGAACTGTTCCCGTTCGAAGAGACCGAAGACCAGGAGCGGGCAATCGAGGATACCAAGCATGATATGGAATCCGACAAGATAATGGACCGTCTGATCTGCGGAGACGTGGGATACGGAAAAACCGAGATCGCGATCCGCGCGGCATTCAAAGCGGTTCAGGAAGGCAAGCAGGTGGTATACCTGGTTCCCACCACCGTACTTGCCCAGCAGCACTACACAACCTTTGTCCAGCGTATGAAGGATTACCCCATCCGGATAAGCCTTCTGTGCAGGTTCAGATCCGCATCGGAGATCAGACAGACCGTGAAGGAACTTGCAAACGGAATGGTGGATATCGTGATAGGAACCCACAGGGTGCTGTCAAAAGATGTTTCATTCAAGGATCTCGGACTCCTGATCATAGACGAGGAACAGCGATTCGGGGTATCGCACAAGGAGAAAATCAAGAAGCTCAAGGAGAATGTTGATGTCCTGACACTTACGGCAACGCCTATTCCGAGAACACTTCATATGAGCCTTATCGGTATAAGGGATATGAGTGTACTTGAAGAAGCACCTCAGGACAGGATTCCGATACAGACCTTTGTTATGGAGTACAACGAGGAGCTTGTAAGAGAAGCGATAAACCGTGAGCTTGCAAGAGGCGGACAGGTATTCTATGTGTACAACAGGATACAGTCTATAGCCGATATGACGGCGAGCCTTTCGGCTTTACTTCCGGATGCCCGTATCTCATTTGCGCACGGACAGATGAAAGAGGCGGAGCTTGAACGTATAATGTATGATTTTGTGAATGGTGACATAGATGTCCTTGTGTCGACTACGATAATCGAAACCGGCCTTGATATACCGAATGTCAATACTATGATTATCCATGATGCGGACCGGATGGGATTATCGCAGCTATACCAGCTCCGCGGAAGAGTGGGACGGTCAAGCAGGACAGCTTATGCATTTCTGATGTACAGCCGTAACAAAGTGCTTCGCGAGGTTGCGGAGAAGAGACTTCAGGCAATAAGGGATTTTACGGAACTTGGAAGCGGATTCAAGATCGCAATGCAGGATCTGGAGATAAGGGGCGCGGGGAACCTTCTCGGAGAGCGCCAGTCGGGGCATATGAATGCGGTCGGATACGATATGTACTGTAAACTGTTGAACGAGGCGGTAAAGCGAAAGCGCGGGGAGGAGGTGCCCGAAGAGGAGCCTGTTTCAGTAGATCTTGACACTGATGCTTATATTCCCGATTCATACATTACGGGAGAAAATCAGAAGATAGACGTTTACAAAAGGATATCGTGCATTGCATCAAAGGAAGAGATGGATGACATGAAAGATGAGCTTACCGACAGGTTCGGACCTATTCCGAAGAGTGTTGATAATCTTCTGGAAGTTGCTTATCTTCGTACAGTTGCGCAAAAGGTATTTGTTACCGATATATCGCAAAAGCGGGATGCGATAGAGTTTAAGGTGAAAGCGGATGCTAAATACGAACCGAAGGAGATAGCGCCGTTTGTTGCAGGGTATAAAGGAAAAGTCAAGCTTATCGCCGGAGCAAAACCCTGCTTTATATACAGATTTTCAGGCAATGAATTAAGCGGACACATTAATCCGCTTGAAGTTAGCCTTAGGTTATGCGAAGCAATGAAGATACTTGTAGTCGAAAAGGTTTAATGCTATAATTTTTGACGGTGATTTTCCGATAGTATCGGATCATATATTAAATAATATAGAAAGGATGAATAGTTATGTCATTAGTTACCACAACCGAAATGTTCAAGAAGGCATATGACGGCGGATACGCAGTAGGTGCTTTCAACGTAAACAACATGGAGATAGTCCAGGGTATCACAGAGGCAGCAGGCGAGCTTAAGAGCCCTGTTATCCTTCAGGT
>DEEW01000173.1:0-128 GCA_002350465.1 Lachnospiraceae bacterium UBA2868 | reverse complement strand
CACCTTGACCACGGTGATACATTTGAACTTTGTAAGTCATGTATCGACGGCGGATTCACATCAGTCATGATCGATGCTTCTTCCAAGTCATTTGAGGACAATATCGCTCTTACAAAGCAGGTTGTTGA
>DEEW01000181.1:13609-13913 GCA_002350465.1 Lachnospiraceae bacterium UBA2868 | reverse complement strand
GAAGATGAACTGATGGAAAAGATAAACAACGGTATTTATGAGGATACCGGATCCAAATCCAGCATCGGCTTGAAAAATGCAGCGACCAGACTGAAAATGTATTATGGTAAAGCAGGAAGTCTTCGAATAGAGAGAGCAAAACCGGAAGGAACAAGGGTAATTATAAGGATTCCATTCATGATTAAATCAGATTAGATTATTCCCCCTTTTTAAGTTTTCTTGAGTTTTCTGTTTGCGATTTTCAACAGATAATGATCTCGTAAGGAAAACAACTCTTATTTAAGGAGGTATTTATGAAAAAGAG
>DEEW01000181.1:7132-13458 GCA_002350465.1 Lachnospiraceae bacterium UBA2868 | reverse complement strand
GTTACGATCTGGTATTACTGGGAAACTGCCGGCCATCAGGAAGCACTGGACCATATCATTCAGGAGTTTAACGGACAGCAGGATAAGATCAAGGTTCAGGCTAAATATGTTCCTTTTGCTGATTTCAAGAAACAGCTTTCGGTCGGAGCATCTGCAGGTGAACTTCCTGATATCGTTATTCTTGATAACCCGGATCATGCATCATATGCAGCGATGGGAATCTTTGCAGACATAACGGACAGATTTGATGTAAGCAATTATTATCCGGGCCCCGTTAATTCATGTACACTTGACGGAAAGCTTTACGGAGTTCCGTTCGGAAGCAATGACCTTGTTCTTTTCTATAATGAAGACATGCTTGCAGAGGCAGGATGTGAAGTTCCCAAGACATGGGATGAACTTCTCGATGTAGCAACTAAGACAACAAAGGGTAACGTATACGGATTTGCTCATTGTGCACTTCAGAACGAGGAAGGTACGTTCAACTTCCTTCCCTGGGTATGGTCAACAGGCCAGACATCATATGAGATCAATTCGGAAGGCGGAATCAAGGCACTTGAGTTCGAAAAGAGTCTCGTAGATGCTGGAGCATTCCCCAAAGAGGCTATTAACTGGACACAGGGTGATACTATGAACCAGTTTATTTCCGGTAACCTTGCCATGATGATCAACGGTACATGGCAGATTCCCACAATGCGTCAGGAAGTTCCCGACCTTAAGTGGAATGTTGCCCCCATACCTCAGGATAAGCAGCAGGCATCCGGTCTTGGCGGAGAAAACTACGCAGTTATCGCCGGCGGAAATGAAGAGGCAGCTATCGCTTTCCTTCAGTATGCAACAAGTAAGGACACATGCCTGTACATGATGGATCATATGGGATATATCTCATCCGATTCAACCATCGCAAAAGACCAGTTCAAGGGTGATGCGGTTTACCAGGTATTCGTAGATGAGATGCAGTATGCAAATGCAAGAGGTCCTCTTCCCGAATGGCCTGATATTTCAGATGCAATCTCACTTGCTTTCAATAAAGTCATTACCGGAGACAGTGATCCCGCATCGGCAGCTGCGGAAGCACAGGCTACAATAGATTCGATCATAGGTAAGTAAATACCATGGTATAATAATGGGGCCAAGATCTTATCTTGGCCCTATTTTCACTAAAGAGAGGATTCTCGCAATGAATAATGAAACAATGATTCACGATACTTTTTGGAACAGATACCGTAAGCTTGTTAAGTTTGAGATGATCCCTTACCAGTGGGATGTGCTTAACGATGCGATCGATATCAACATTGAGAAGGAACGAGATGATGATTTTATTCCGAACGAGAAAAGTCATGCTATAGAGAACTTCCGTATCGCAGCAAAAAGATCGCAGGGGGATCACTACGGTTGGGTATTTCAGGACAGTGATGTCTATAAATGGCTTGAAGCGGTTTCATATTCCCTGATGTATGAATGGGATGAAGATCTGAAAAAAACAGCCGACGATGTTGTGGACCTTATTAGTGAGGCACAGGAAGAAGACGGCTACTTAAATACTTATTTTACGATCAAGGCACCCGAGAGGAAATACAAGCGCCTTGGGGAAAGCCATGAATTGTATTGTGCAGGGCATTTTATAGAAGCGTCGGTTGCGTATTACGAAGCAACAGGTAGTGAAAAGGTATTAAGTGTTGCCCGAAAACTTGCCGATCATATATGTTCTGTATTCGGAGAGGGTGAAGGAAAGATCTGCGGAGTGGATGGTCATGAAGAGATAGAGATAGGACTGATGAAACTCTACCATCTGACGGGAAATGACACTTACCTTAAAGAAGCGGAATTCTTTCTTCGCCAAAGGGGAAAGGATCCGGAATTTTTTGACAGGCAGAAAGCGGCAGATGCAAAAGACCCTATCATAGCAGGTGTTTACACGTTTCCTAAAAAGTATTTTCAGATGCATGTGCCGGTTGAACAACAGGACACAGCGGAGGGCCATGCTGTAAGGCTCGTTTACATGAGTACGGCACTGGCTGATCTTGCAGCAACCACAAACGATAAAGGTCTTGCGGATGTGTGCAGGAAGATATGGCGTAATATTGCGGACAAGAGAATGTATATAACGGGAGGAATAGGCTCCACGGTCATCGGCGAGGCATTTACTCTCGACTATGATCTTCCGAACGATACTATGTATTGCGAGACCTGTGCTTCGATCGGCCTGATATTTTTTGCCAGACAGATGCTCAGGATAGAGTCGAGATCGGAGTATGCCGACATTATGGAAAGAGCATTGTATAACACCGCCCTTGCGGGAATGGCGTTAGACGGGAGGCATTTTTTCTACGTCAATCCCTTAGAGGTTGTTCCCGAAAAATCCGCCAAGGATCCGGGTAAGAGTCATGTCAAACCGGTACGTCCCGAATGGCTCGGATGTGCATGCTGCCCGCCCAATCTTGCGAGGATGATCGCTTCAGTCGATAAGTATATTTATACCGCAAAGGAGGATGAAATTCTCATCAATCTTTTTATTAGGTCGGAATCCGAATTTGAGCAAAAAGGGCAAACTGTCAGAATAAAACAGGAGTGTGATTATCCGAGAAGCGGCAAGATCACATTTTTGGTGTCCAACAAAGGAACTAATCCGGTAAATCTGAAGATACGAATCCCCGGATGGGCTGATGATTATGCAGGTAAGGTAGACGAAAAGACAGCGGATATAGTTTCGGATAACGGTTATTGGATCGTTGCTATCCCCGGTGGAGATCATAGAATCGAATATGACATTCAGATCACCCCCAAGAGATGGTATTGCAATCCGAAGGCTTCCGAGAACATCGGAAAGGTTGCAATCGCAAGAGGACCTCAGGTTTACTGCGCTGAGGGGGCTGATAACGGAACAGGACTTCACAACCTTAACCTTCCGGCGGATTCGGAGCTTAATTATGAGTGGAGGGATGATATCCTTGGCGGAGTCGGTGTGATTGATGCCAAGGGAACAAGAACCGATGCAGATGATTTTGGAGAAGCCCTTTACTGTACTGCTAACAGACCAGGAGGGGTAGAGTGTAATATAAGGCTTATTCCGTACTATGCATGGGCAAACAGAGGAGAAGGTGAGATGCGTGTGTGGCTTAATGAAGCGAAGTGAGGAGGTTACGGATGATTACAAGGTCGGACAATAAGCTTATCTACCGGTATGATTCGGAGACGCTGTGGATCGAAGCGTGGGGTGAAAATGCTGTAAGGATAAGAGCAACAAAATGTGCCAAAATGCCGGATGAAGACTGGGCACTTACCATACCTCAGAATTCCAAAGCAGTTATTGAAAACGATGCCAAAGGCGGAGTTCTCAAGAATGGAGAGATAATTGTCCGCATAACTCAAACGGGAAAGATCAGTATCAACCGTTCCAACGGTAAAACAGTACTCGAAGAGTACTGGAGAAACCGCCGTGATATCAGGGATTCAAAGTGCAGCGCCATAGAAGTTGAGGGCAGAGAGTTTAAGCCTCATCCGGGAGGAAACTATCATCTCACTGTCCGTTGGGAATCTCAGGATAAGGAAGAAAAAATATACGGAATGGGCCAATACCAGCAGGATTTCCTTAATCTCAAAGGATGTGATCTTGAACTGGCACACAGGAATTCACAGGCAAGTGTTCCGTTTGCTATCTCGTCTTTGGGGTACGGACTGCTGTGGAACAATCCGGCGATCGGAAGATGCGTTTTCGGCAGAAATATCACGTCATTTGAAGCATACAGTACTGACATAATGGATTACTGGATTGTTGTCGGAGATACTCCGGCACAGATTGAAGAGGCTTATGCAAAGGTTACGGGTACCGTCCCTATGATGCCGGAATATGGNNCAGTGCAAGCTTCGCTATCAGACCCAGGAAGAGTTGCTGGATGTTGCAAGAAGATACAAGAGGGAGAACATACCTCTTGATGTTATAGTTGTGGATTTCTTTCATTGGCCGAGGCAGGGAGAATGGAAATTCGATCCTGTGTACTGGCCTGATCCAAAGGCTATGATAGATGAACTGGAGTCAATGGGTATCAAACTGATGGTATCTATATGGCCTACGGTAGACCGTGAGAGCGAAAATTATAAATATATGCTGGAAAACGGATTTCTGGTAAGGACCGAGAGAGGATTCCGTGTCGGTCTGAATTTTGAGGGCGCAACGATACATATTGATGTTACCAATCCCGAAGCAAGAAGATATCTGTGGGATACGGTTCTCAAGAATTATTACGAACTCGGAGTAAGGATATTCTGGCTTGATGAAGCCGAGCCTGAGTACAGTGTGTACGATTTTGACAACTACCGTTATTATCTCGGACCTGATCTTATGATCGGAAATATATACCCCGTTGACTATGCCAGAACGTTCTATGAAGGCATGAAGGAGATGGGACAGGAGAATATCGTTAACCTTATAAGGTGTGCCTGGGCAGGTAGCCAGAGGTTTGGTGCACTTGTGTGGTCCGGTGATATAGCGTCCAGTTTCGAAAGTATGAAAAACCAGTTGGTTGCAGGACTTAATATGGGACTGGCAGGCATACCGTGGTGGACTACCGACATAGGCGGTTTTCACGGAGGAGATCCGAATGATCCGGCATTTCGTGAATTGTTTGTCAGATGGTTTGAGTGGGGGACATTTTGTCCGGTCATGAGGCTTCACGGAGACAGGGAGCCGAGGCAGCCCCAGGTCGGAACGACCGGAGGAGCAACATGCCGCTCGGGAGCCGCTAACGAAATATGGAGTTACGGAGAAGAAGTATATGAAATATGCAGGCAGTATATAGATCTCAGGGAGTCCATGAGAGACTACATAAGGGACCTGATGAATGAAGCTCATGAAAAGGGAACACCGGTCATGAGGACCCTGTTTTACGAGTTTCCGGATGATAAGAAGGCATGGGAGGCAGAGGATGAGTACATGTTTGGTGACAAATACCTTGTCGCTCCGGTTTTTGAGGCGGGTGTAACCAACAGACAGGTCTATCTGCCGAAGGGTGCCGGATGGAAGAATCGTGATAATGAAACGGTCTACGAAGGAGGGTGCACAATAACTGCTCAGGCTCCTCTGAAAGTGATTCCCGTGTTTGAAAGACTGGATGAAAAATCATAAAGTTTTCCCTATCTTCAGCCGATATAAATATTAGTTAAATATGACTACGGAGAGCACATTTTTCAATGGATTGAAATTGGAAAATGTGCTTTTTTGCACCTATCGGCAGGAGGGCTTTGTATGATCGGACAGGCATCTGGATTTGCGGGAAGTTACGGCGGATATTACAACTATCGGTATACAAACAGGCAGATAAATGAGGCGTTATCTGATAATGCCGCAAGCCGGGCGGATGATAAAGTCAAACAGACAAAAAGCAGCACTGTGATGTCCGATTATTACAGGGAAAATCCCGACAAGAGAGCTGAGCAGGAGATCCGCGTCAGTGAAGGGCGAAAACTGCTGAAAGAAGCAGGGCTGTATCCCGAAGATATCAATAATCTTTCCATGGACTGTTTTAAGGATTCGGTAAGCAGGTTGATCTCAAACATACCATACAGTTCCACGAGACCCTTTGATGAGGAAACAGTGGTCATTTCCGATACCGGATGGGAAAACATGAAAAGCGATCCGGATTATGCGGCGTGGGTAGCGGGATTTATCAAAGAGGACCGCTCTGCCGCCAATTCCGTAAGTGACGGTGAAGATAAAGGAACATACTGCGTCCACAATTTCGGAGCCACTCCCGAAGAATACAGAGGGCACAGTTTCAGCAAGATATTCGGCGGAACCGCAGCCGGAGCAAGAACGATGTATATTGCAGAAAGCGGTAATGACGGAATAGTAACACGAGGCCCGAGAGCCGACAGGCAGCCGGGGAGGAATTACAACCTCTGGAATACCATGAGAAGATCCGGCCTTAAGAGACAGCAGGAACTGCTCGAAGAAAACACTCAGTTCAGAACTCAGCAGAAAAAACAGATCAGTGAGACCGCCTGATAACAACGGCAAGAACGGTTACAAATAATGTGCCGCATATTATGAGCTGGATGCACATGGCGGACCATACACCGACAAGACCGTATGATGCGGACAGGAAAGCCGCAAGAGGTATTCTTACAAACCACATTGTGGAAAGGTTCAGCAGTGTGGAGAATATTGTTTTGCCCATACCCCGGAATATTCCGGTCGTAACTATGGATGCGGCAAAGAAAGGCTCGGCAAACGCTTCTATACGAAGAATTTTAGATCCGATATCTATGACAAGAGGATCGGGAGACAGAAGCCCTATCATCTCCGCGGAGAATACATACATAAGACA
>DEEW01000181.1:6025-7068 GCA_002350465.1 Lachnospiraceae bacterium UBA2868 | reverse complement strand
CTCTTTACGAGGTCATTTCTTTTTGCCCCCACACTCTGGCCGATAAGGGTGGTTGCCGCGGCGGATATACCGTAGCCCGGCATATAACACAGGCCCTCAGCCGTGATGGCGAATGAATTAGCTGCGATGGCCACTGTTCCGAGGGGCGCAACGATCTTTGTAAATGCAACGTAAGCTCCTCCCGTTATAGCGTTTTCGGCGGCGATCGGAAGCGCGATCGTTATGGCTTTTTTCAACTCATCCGCATATCTTGTTTCATATGTTTCTTTCCGAAGATGCAGCATTTCGGAGCGTACCAGCAGGAAATAGAGCATTGCAAGAGCGCATACCCCTTCGCTTGTTACGGTTCCGAGTGCAGCGCCTCGTACGCCGAGCCCAAGTCCGGGCATGTAAAATGATAACCCGAACACTTTTTTTATACCTGAAGGGAAAATATACAGAGCATTAAACAGCACATTCAAAAAGCACATCGCGATATTTATAATCCCCGGAACCCTCATATTTCCACTGCACTGCAGCATGCTGCCCGAGGTATAACTTGCGGCCATAAAAGGCATTCCGGCAGACAGGATCATAAAATAAGCCGATGAGTCGCGGATTATGTTGGCGCCTCCACCAAGCCATAGGGGAAGATACCTGCTGATGATCATTGACACTATTGCCATAAACACACTGACAGCCAGCGCTGTCATAAGGCCGTGCCGTGTAAGTGATCTTGCGTCCCTGAATCGTCCTGCGCCTATACGGTGCGCTACCTGAACAGAAAATCCCGTGCCTATTGCAAGCGTTATGCCGTTTATCAGCCATGTTGTGCTTGTAACGAGACCTATGGCAGCCCCTGCATCGCTCCCGAGATGCCCTACCATTGAAGCATCGCAGTACTCCATAGCCACGGTCGTGATCTGGCTGAGTATCGCGGGTATACTCAGCGATATTATAGTTTCAAGCTCCTGTGAGGCTTTAAGCTTTTCTCCGTTGCGGAGCCATTCAAGATTATCTTTTGCCATGTGGGTATGATATCACACTTTCATTTTTTTTGTATC